>JAFIEX010000138.1 GCA_020832365.1 Crocinitomicaceae bacterium | reverse complement strand
AGTATAAAACACTGTCCATTAACTGATTCGACGACAGGAGAATTTCGCTTGAACAGCAGCTACCCAAAAGCGGGGGTTCAGTGCTCCGCAGACACATTTGTGGTTAATCAAAGTTTGGTTCTCCGCATCAACATTTGTGGTGAAAATCGCCACCTTCGCCAAGCGCCAAAACGTTATGCCTCATTGTAGGGCGACCGAGCAAACATCAACCATTCGTGCTGACATCGGACGACAAAAGCCAACGCTTCGCAAAATTAAAAGAGCTGTTTGCCACCACACAAGCCGACCCAAAAACAGCACATTTAATTTTACCCAACCGCACCACGACTCTACGAACATTGTGGACAAAGACCAGAAAGGGTAAAGTTCATTTCGCTGACTTTATAATTCTTAGGCAACTTAAATGACGGTTCAACATCGTCAAGACAATTAAATACTTTGCATTTTTGACAGCTAAAATGAAAGTAGTTATGATTGTGCTTTTAAGAACAAAAATGACCCCCAACATATTTTACGACACCATCTACATTGACAATTTTGTGAATAACACACCTTCTTCCATTAACCTTTCCAAGACACTAAAAATTGTTACCCTATCACAAAGTCCTTCCAACGACTTCTGAATTTCGCTGTGAGACAAAGCCACAGAAGAAGAAACAATCAACTTTTGAATTTCAGTTTAAGCAGTGGTGTTTCTTGGTGAGTTCATTTTTTTAAGATTTTAATGCAACACTATTGCGTTTGCAGAGATAATGGTTACTTTTGCAATATTGTTGCATTAAGGCAGGGATTATATAACACATTTAAACAACAACAAAATGAAAGTAGCATACATTTTTAAATCGGATATGGCATCCACATTTCAACTATCAACTATGATATTACCACAACTCGAGGCAGGAATACACGGTGTTGAAGTAATTGGAATGTTTTTCTTTGATGAAAATGCCCATATACTTAGGAAAGGAAATGCAATTGGCGAGCGACTTAATAAGATTGCCAAAGAAAAGGGAATGTTAATAATGGCGTGTGACCAATGTGCATTGAGAAGAGACCTTGCAGAAGGAGATTTTGAAATGTGCGGTTCAGGAAGTGTGAAGCCTAAAAATATGATTGATGTGGGGCAAGTTGGGTGCTTTCCACAGCTTTATGCGGCTTTGGGCGGTAATCTGCCAAATTTGGTAATTACTCTTTAACCATAAATTAAATGATACCACAAACATTCAACGATTGGAAAAACTGCATTGTAAACGAATGCAAAATTAATCTTACGAGAGAATTCGCAACAAAGCGTTTAGCAGTATATCAAGACAATAAAAATGCTGAAACACAAAAATTTATTTCGCTCTATGGAGAGCAACACCTGCAAAATATAATAAGCTGGTTTAATCAGAGTAGTTAATTTTCAAACAACAAATACATGAATTATACTCAAAACTTATTTTGCGATTCAATAAAAACTCAATCTTCTAATTGGAATGATGAAACCTATCAATCCACTTTTTGGCACACTTCAGCTCATTTACTGGCGTATGCTTTAGAAGAATTGTATCCTGGAATTAAACTAGGAACAGGACCTGCTATAGAAAATGGTTTTTACTATGATGTTGACTTTGGTGAATATTCTTTTACTGATAAAGATTTCAAAAAAGTAGAGCAAAAAATGCAAGAATTGGCAAAAAAAGGCTTTGAGAATGTTCGTAAAGAAGTTAGTAAAAAAGACGCTATTTCTTTCTTTAAACAGAAAGGCGATACGTATAAATTAGAAATATTAGAGGGTCTAGAAGACGGAACCATTACTTTTTATGAAACGGGACAGTTTACAGACTTATGTTCAGGTCCTCACATAGTCAATACGTCTCTAATTAAAGCCATAAAGCTAACAAATATTGCAGGGGCTTATTGGCGTGGTGACGAAAAAAACAAAATGCTAACCCGAGTTTATGGTATTACTTTTCCTGAAAAGGAATTGCTTTCGGAATACCTGTTGAATTTGGAAGAAGCAAAAAAGCGTGACCATAGAAAGTTAGGCAAAGAATTAGACTTGTTTTATTTTGATGAAGAGGTTGGAATGGGACTCCCTTTATGGGCTCCCAAAGGAGAAGCATTGCGTCAAAACCTGATTGAATTTCTAAAGAAAATCCAGCGAAAAGCCGGTTATCAGCATGTGGCAAGTCCACATATAGGCAAAAAAGAATTGTATGTCACTTCTGGTCATTATACCAAGTACGGACAAGATGCCTACCAACCTATAAAAACTCCGGCAGAAAATGAAGAGTTTTTCTTGAAACCCATGAACTGTCCTCATCATTGTAAAATTTATGCGGCAAAGCCTAAAAGTTATAGAGAATTACCCGTTAAATATGCAGAGTTTGGAACAGTTTATCGCTACGAGCAACATGGTGAATTGCATGGATTAACGCGTGTTCGTGGATTTACGCAAGATGATGCACATATTTATTGCAGACCCGACCAACTGAAAGACGAATTTTTAAAGGTAGTGGACTTAGTAAATTTGGTGTATGGGAAATTGGGTTTTAGCGAATTTAAAACACAAATCTCATTAAGGGACCCTAATAACAAAGACAAGTATTTAGGCACTGACGAAATGTGGGACTTAGCTGAAAAAGCCATAGTAGAAGCCACTCAGGAACGAGGTATGAAAACCACTACCAAAGAAGGCGAAGCTGCATTTTATGGACCAAAATTGGACTTTATGGTGCGTGATGCCATTGGCAGAAAGTGGCAAATAGGCACTATTCAAGTGGATTATATGATGCCCGAAAATTTCGACTTAACGTATACAGGTAGCGACAATCAAAAACACAGACCTGTAATGATTCACAGAGCGTTGTTTGGTTCAATGGAACGCTTTATTGCTCTGCTTATCGAAAATACTGGTGGTAAATTTCCAGTATGGTTAGCTCCTACAAAGGCCATTGTTCTTCCAATTTCAGAAGTATTTGAAGAATATGCTCAGCAATTAGCAAATGAAATTAATCATGCTTTAGATTTAGACATTGAAGTGGATCTACGTAATGAGAAAATCGGTAAAAAAATCAGAGAAGCACAACTTCAAAAAATACCTTATATGCTTATTGTGGGTGAGCAGGAAATGAACTCAAAAACGGTTTCTGTTAGAAAAAGAGATGAAAATACAAGTAAAAAGATAGTAATGGATGATTTTATTAAGCTTCTAAAAATAGAAGTGGCATGATACTAAGCGGTAAAGAAATACAAAAACAATTGGGTGAAACTATTTTCATTGAACCTTTTAATGAAAAACAGCTGAATCCCAACAGTTATAATTTAAAGCTTCATAACGAACTATTGGTTTACAAAGACCAAACACTTGATATGAAGAAAAATAACGAAACAGAAAAACTCATTATTCCTGAAGAAGGTCTTTTACTCGAACCTAACAAATTATACTTAGGAAGAACAGTAGAGTTTACTAAAACAGAAAAGTATGTTCCTATGCTCGAGGGCAGAAGTAGCATAGGCAGGTTGGGAATGTTTATTCACGTTACAGCAGGTTTTGGTGATGTTGGGTTTGCTGGTTTTTGGACCTTGGAAATTTTCGTAATCCAACCATTAGTTATTTATCCCAATGTTGAAATTTGCCAGATTTACTATCACAGTTTAGAGGGAAACTATGAACCATATAAATCAGGAAAATATCAGAATAATGAGGGGATTCAACCAAGTTTGCTGTATAAAGATTTTGAGCAGTAAATAAGCATTTTAACTTTTATTTTTTTCGAAACAACTTTTTATAAGTCAAAACAGCTCCCGTAATGCTCAAAAGCGTCACGCCAAGTAATAAAATAATAACTATGATATCCCAAAGTGGACGTTTGTCTCTTAAGGAAGCAAAATCAAAACTGTGTAAGCCATTGTATAACCATCTTTCAATCCTACCTTTTTGCCCAATTTTTTTTACAACTTGATGCGTGATAGGATCAATGTAAATAGCTGTGTTCGTTGGGTCATTTAGCTCATATTTAAAAACCGGCAATACAAGTGAATTGCTTCTGGAGTAATAATAATCATCATACTCATTTAAGACTTGAACATTTGTAATGCTATCCTTAGGAAATAATGCTCTTATTTTTTTTAAAAACAGATCGGAATTTGCTTCAACTTTTTCAGGGACCTGTTTGAGAATAAATGAGGCTCTTTTAGCGTCATTATAATTAATAGCAAAGTAAATATTTCCATCAAAAGAATTTACATTTATACTTAAAATTGAGTCATTTGGGTCTATTAAGCTTATAAATGAATTGAAATTTTCTTCATTGAAATTCTTTTTAATGGTGCTCTCCCCTTCCCATAATTGCTTTTGTTCATTAGTTAAGTTTTTTGGTGGACTCCATTTTAACGGATTCATTGAAAGCAAACCACTTAGTATCCAAGTGAAAGTAAATAATCCAAAAGCAAAACCTAGATAATGGTGCCATTTAAACCATTTTTTCTTGTAAGGAGTTAAAAATAGTTTTCGTTTTCGGGCAATTCTAAATCGATTGATTCCTAAGATAATTCCAAGTATTGAAAGCAAAACTCCAATAAAGGACAAAGTGATAACAATAAACCTCCAAAGTGGCGTGTTAATTCGAATGTCTTTAAAATAAATCCAATGTGGTATTGCTCCCAACCACGCCCAAACCTTGTCAGAATAATTTAATTTTTGTAATACTTCACCTGTTTTAGATGAGATGTACCAAACTGTTCTTTCATCATTATCAATGCTGATTCTATGAATTGGCATATGAGACAAAAAGCGATCACGAGGAATCCATTGATCTAGTTCGTTAATTAGTTCTATATCTTTAAATTGAAATTCTTTTGGATAATAATTTTTAACGATTTCTTTGGCTTCAATTTCTGTGTAGGCAACTTTTTTTGAAATGAAATTTGTACTAAGATTAAAAACAGCATTGGTATTCGTTTCAATGGTAAATACTGTTTCTTTATTGATAGCTTGAATTTTTAAAGACGAAACAGAATCTAAATCAATGAATTCTTCTAAGTTTTTAGGATATTCAAAGTTGTCGAAATTAATAAAATTGGCAATCTTCATTTTATCTTCCGCGGTAACTGAAGGAAATCCTTTGTACATCATTACAAAACCTGAAAGACACCAAATAACAAAAAGCAAACAAAGGGTAAAGCCTAAAAGGCGATGAATTTTTATCACCGCCTTCGTTAGCTTTTTACTTGTAATTGCAACTCGCATTAAAAATCAGCTCTGAAACTTATTAGGAAATTTCTTGATGGTCCAACAAAAAATTGGTTGCCAAAAATGGCGTCTCTATAATAAAACTGATCAGTTATGTTATTGACATTGAATTTAATTTCATACTTATTAAATCGATACCAAATTGCAGCGTCTAAAAGGTAATAGGCATCAAGCTTTAATGTGTTTGCATTCGTTGTATAGTTGTCGAATGTGTAATTTGCCCCTATTCCAATCCCTAAACCCTTTAATTTGGAAGTAGATGCTTCATAAGATACCCAAGAATGAACCAAGTGTTGAGGTGCAAATGGCAGTCTGTTTCCAGCATTCGGATTTGGGGCAAGATCACCTTTGTTCTCTTGAATTTCTGTTTGTGCAAATGAATAACCTGCTCTTACAGATAAATTTTGAATAGGGTTATAATTGAATTCTAATTCAAAACCATTGGATGTTCCCGTTCCAATATTTTCAAAACCACCACCGGGTATTCCCTGAAGAATATTCGTTCTAGCCAATGAAAACACAGCAATATTAGCTGAGAACTTTTCATTTTTTTCATATCTAACTCCCAATTCTCCTTGATAGCCTGTTTCAGGATCAAACATATCTCCATTAGGAGCAACCCTTCTTGTTGGTTTAAAATACGTATTATATGAAGTGTAAATTGAAAGGGACTTAATAGGTTGATAAACCAATCCTCCTCTATAAGTTGGAGCAACAATGTTCAGTTTGCTGACATCTCCTTCTGAAGTTACATTTCTGTCTGCATCAACTTGATTGGTAAAATAATCTCCATTAAATAAATCAACCCTCACTGCTAATAAAGCCTTGAATTTCTCCCCAAAATTGAACCAATTTTGACCAAAAAAACCATTCACCATTTCCATTCTTGCTTGATACCTATTGTCTTCGATAGACATAGCTCCTTGATTTAGCGTTGGATTAACAACTGAAACTACTGTGTTTTTACCTGGTCCGGTTATATTCCCTCTAAATGTTTTTCTATCTAAAATACTGATGGAATGTCCAACCACAAATTTGTTTTGAAAACGTCCTAGTTTGTATTCACCACTCAACTCCAATTGATTTTGAAAAGGTTTTGTTTGATGGTTAAAATAGAAAGGAAATGAACGAACCAAAGAATCTTGATTTGCTGTAAATGATAATTCTTCCGTTGAAAAATAATTGATATCATCAACATAGTAAGAAGCAAGATTTGTTAGCTTAAACTTATCAGATATTTGATATTGATAATTTAATTGCAAGTCAACACGCTTATTTTTTAAAAAATCTTGTGGATCATTATAGCGTGTTAATGGGTCCATTCCAGTAACAAGTGAACCGTCAGGCAAAACAGGTAAACCTGTATCGGTACTATAAAAATCATCATTAGCTTGAATATTAAATTGCAAAGTGTGTTTTTTTGCTGGTTTATATTTAAGTGATAAATAAGCGTTAGTATAATTATAGCTTAAACCTCTAAAACCATCTGAACTTCCAACACCAAAATCAGTTCTAAAACTTAATTTATCTGTAATAGCTCCTCCAGCCCCGGCCATTATGTTTCGGGTATTAAATGAGCCATAACTTGATTGAAAATTAGCCTTAAAAACCTGTGTTGGTTGTCGTCTTCTAACATTAATTATTCCACCTAGTGCAGAATGACCAAACATAACAGATGATGGCCCTTTTAAAACATCAATTCCTTCAACAGCTGCCAAATTGGTTGATGGGGCACTTTGGGATATGTTATGTCTTTCATCTCTAACGCCATCAACCAACAATACAAACTGCTCCATTCCCCTAATATGAAAATGCTGAAAACCTCCATAGGTATTCCTTGTTCTTACACCAGTTACATTTTTCATAGCATCTTCCAATGCAACAGCTCCCTTTTGATCAATAATTTTGCGGTCAATGCTATGCACCGTTACCGGTAAATCCTTTAAATCGACATCAATTTTATTTATAGTCTGTAATTCTTGGATTCTTCTATTCGAGGTTACGGTTACTTCCTCCTGTGTTTTAATATCCTCATTTAAGATTATTATTAAATCATTTATGGACTGTTTAGTAATGCTTAGTTCTAAACGCTCTTTTTTAAATCCAATAAATGAAACCTCGAGCACATACTCACCAGTTGATAAGTTGTTTAATTCAAATTCACCTTTTTCGTTAGAAACCGTTCCTATTGAATTGTTTACAATGCTAATTGACGCTCCTGGAACAGGTAAATTATTTTCATTAATTATTTTACCCTTGATAAAATAGTTGTTTTGAGCAATTGCGAGGACAGGCACAATAACCAAAATCAGAATCAAAATTTTCTTTGTCATAAGGTTGTTTTTTGTTTTAGAATTATTAATGCAACATTGTTGCGTTTGCAAATGTAAAAACTTTATGATTAATGCAACATTGTTGCGTTTAATTTTTTATCTTTGTAACTGAAAATTTCATAAAAGGATGATCAAGAAGATTTTCATACTACCCATTAAGCTTTACCAATGGTTCATTTCACCATTGCTAGGTCAAAATTGTAGACATGAGCCAAC
>JAFIEX010000137.1 GCA_020832365.1 Crocinitomicaceae bacterium | reverse complement strand
GCTCAAGCTAACTACAACAGAGGCATTATTGCTATTCAAGATGGTAGATATGATGACGCTATTTCTAACTTCGGAGCGGAGGCAACTTTTAATAAAGCATTAGCTGCTGCATTAAAAAGAGATCTTAATACTGCTACTTCATCCATCAATGGTTCTGCTGATGCTGAAACGGCTCAAGGTTTTTACCTGAAGGCGATAATAGGAGCTAGAAAAGATAATCTTGGTGATGTTGTCTCGAACTTAAAGAGTGCTTTCGCTAAAGATGCTTCTTTGAAGGAAAAGGCAGCCAAAGACAGAGAATTTGTTAAGTATTTTGACAACCAGTCATTCACTTCTATTGTAAAGTAGAGAAAACTAATATACTTTATGGAGGCTGTTCTTAAGGACAGCCTCTTTTTTTTGTGCAAAAAAAATATTTCTTTCACCTTTTTTTCAATTAATAAGAGATTATACTGCGATATATAATATTTTTGTGATAATTGAGTTATTCCAGTATAGTTGAAACTTCATGTCTCTGAGTAAATTTTGTAAAAACATACTTTGTTTAATTGTGGTGTTTGCGGCCTTCATTGGCTGTTCAACAGAAAAAAACACATTTATAAACCGTAATTATCATAGTATTACAGCAAAATACAATGGTTACTTCAACGCCAAGGAATTAATACGAATTGGACTACTGAACTACAGTAATACCTACCGAGAAGACTACTTTGCTATACTGCCAATTGAGTTGCGCCCAAATGAAGAAAATGTAGTTGAATTTTATCCTGTTGTTGACACGGCCATTTTGAAGTGTCAAACGGTAATTTCCAAACACAGTATGCCAACCGCATCCAAACCTTCCAAAAAGAAAACAGAACACGCGCGATGGATTGACATGAATTGGGTTTTGATCGGTCAGGCACAATTTCTAAGAAAAGATTATCAAAATGCCTTAGAGACGTTCGATTACGTTCGTAAGTTTTATGGCGACCGTCCGTCCACCTATTACGGAGCAATATGGAGAGCACGAACTGAAATAGCATTAAATCTTTTGCCAGACGCGAGGAGATCATTACAAAAATTTGAAACGCAATATCAGAACTATCTTTCAGATAAAGGGAGCATGCACCCTATTCTTTACAGGAGAAAATTTAGAAGAGAAGCTAAAGAAAATAAGAAAAGTACCCTAGCACCGCCATTCCCAAGGAAATTGTATTACGATTTATATGTTACAAAAGCAGAACTTTCGCTAAAAGAAAAAAATAATTCAGAAGCAATAAAACACTTGAAAGATGCCTTAAAGCACACAAGAAAAAAACAACAAAAGGCACGTATCAACTTCATCATTGGTCAAATCTTATTTAAAGAAGGGGACGAGACAGCTAGAAAATATTTCACGCAATGCATAGCTAAGAACCCATCATTCGAAATGGGTTTTAAAGCAAAAATTTTCCGTGCCATGAGTGGTGGTAAAAGCGAGAATGAAATCATTGCAGAGTTACATAAAATGACAAAAGAACAGCGTTACCTAGAATATAGAGACCAAATCTATTTTGCAATGGCTAATGTTGAGCTTAAAAGACCTGATGTGCCAATGGGAAAAAAGTATCTTAGCAAATCTGTCTTTTATTCCATAGACAACCCTTTGCAAAAAGGAATGAGTTATGAAAAATTAGGTGATTTAACATTTGCAGAAAGAAACTATGTTCATGCCCAAAGGTATTTCGACTCAGCAGCACAAGTAATACCAGAAACATATGTTAACTACGATCAAATTAAAGGCAAAGCAGAAAACCTGGCGGCATTAGTAAAGTCTATTGATATAGTATATTTTGAAGACAGTGTACAACGCATAGCAGCGATGCAACCAGATGAAAGAGAAAAGTTTTTGGAAGGAGTTATTGAACAGTTAAAAGAAGAAGAAAGGATAAGAAAACAAAGAGAAGCTGAACGACAAGAACAATTGCGTAAGCTACAAATGCAACAAGCTGCAGCAAGCGGTAGGGGTGGTAGTAAATTCTACTTCAGCAACATGAAAAGTTTAAATGAAGGTTTTGAAGAGTTCCGAACCATGTGGGGGCAGCGAGAAAATGAAGATAATTGGCGGCGCAAGAACAAGGAACTTACCATGTTAGACATAGAGGACGAAATAGCCGAATCGAAAGTAGAAATTGGTGATCTTGAACAAGAAATCTTTGATCCAAAAACAGTAGACCCTAGTAAGGTGAAATTAGAAGATCTTACAACTGAAATCCTAATGAATAGTATTCCTGTCTCTGATTCAGCATTAGAAATTAGCCATCAAAGATTAATAGAGCATCTTTACAAATCAGGGATGATTTACAAAGAGCAACTGAATGAGTTAGAACTTGGTGCAAAACAGTTTTTGAGAATCGTAGAGCATGGTATTGAGAATGAGCATAATGTAATGGCAGCTTTTCAATTGTATAAAATTAATGAGAAAAGTAATGAAACTGCAGCGCAACTGCATAGAAGCTATATTTTAAACAACTACCCCAACTCCGATTATGCAAACTTCTTAAGGGATCCAGATTATTTTATTAAAAAGAAAGAGATAGATGCCCTAGCACTAAAAGACTATTTGAGATCCGTTGAACGATTTGAAAGAGGACTATTTTTCCCTGTAGTATTGAAAGCTAAAGATGTGCTTGCTAACGAGCCTGATAATCTTTATAGAGAGCAATATTACCTGTTACAAGTTATGGCCATGGGTAGGATTAACGATGACAAATCGTCCTTAATCCCAGTTTTAGAAGCTGCTATCGAAGAATTCCCTGAAACAGAAACAGCAGAAAGAGCACAAAACTATATTGATTTGATTAAAAACGGATACGACCCATTTAAACCTTTGAATTTTGATGAAGCAAAAGGCTTGTTTGATTATAAGCCTAAAGAAAAAATGATTGTATTAATCTATGTAGAAGGGAAAGAAGACGTTAGAAACATTCAAACCAGAATTTCAGACTTTAATAGAGAGTTCTTTAGTAGAGACCGACTAAAAACATCGACACAAATTATTGATAGAACTTTAACTTTAATTAAAGTAGCAGAATTAGAAGATGAAAACAAAGCTAGAGAATACATAAGGGATTTTAAAAAAACAAAAAAACACTTAGGGGAAATTCGAGAGAAAAAAATTATATTTATTTCAATTGACAATTTCCGAGTAGTGATAAAGGAAAATAAATTAAAGGAATACGAGAAATTTTTTGAAATGAATTATTAAGCTATGCTAAAAGATAGAAAAATAAAATCACCCATAGATGCGCCTGAAAAACTCAATCGCTTAGTATCTGGCACATCGATAAACGGTGATGTTCAAACTGAAAGCAATTTCCGTTTAGATGGGAAAATCACTGGCAATTTGCATTGCAATGGTAAATTCGTACTTGGCGAAAAAGGTGTGCTAATTGGAAATTTAAAGGCAGTTGAGTCTGAGATTGAGGGAGAGATACAAGGAGACCTATCAATTGAAAACTTACTTGTCCTAAAAGCCTCTTCAAAAATTATAGGAACTATACAAACAAATAGAATTGTAATTGAAGACGGGGCTCAAATTGGTGGTGCCCTTGAAACTCAAAAGTCTAAAGAATTCAAGCCTCTATCGAATAATCTAACGGCTGAAACAGGAGATATTGTTTATTAGATTTAGGGGTTATTGAAGGATTTTTAAAAGGGCGCACTATCTAGTAAGTAGTCTCGATGATTTCAATGACACCTGTCCATAAAGCAGCACGAGCTTGTAGCACTTCAATAACGGCTTGCTCAGCCTCATGCCATTTAATAGGGTCTTCGCCGCAAAGTATTTCAACCATCTTGAGGGCTAGTTGACTGTGATGTCCGCCATCAACTTCAATATGTCGCTCCAAGTAATACATGAAATCCGATAGTTCCTTTGGATACTTTTTAGTCATGCCTTCTATGATGCCATGAAACATATCCGGTATTAAGTCTTCTCTTCCAAAGGTGAAAACAGCTGCAACAACATGTAACTTCGCTGTCCCTATAACAGAGAATGTCGACTGAACCATTTTTTGTGCAGCCAAAGGAACGTTAGCTAATTTAAAAGCCACCTCTAGTTCTTGACCATTTTGCAATTCTTTCAAAAACCTGTCAATAGATCTTGTATCTGCACCTAATTGCAACATCGCATTTCTATACATTTCAAAGTGACTCATTCGAATACCATCCTTATTAATATCAGATTCTTCACCCGTCACAATTTCATTGATTAAAAAACGTAAATCCGCGTGTCCGACTGGAAACCACGGAACTGTTGTACAGGTTAACTCCTTTTGCAGGTACTTCAGAAGAGACATGAAGTCCCAAACGGCGAAAACATGATGCTCCATGAATTTTACAACATCATCTATTGTTTCAATTTTAGCGTAAGCTGGATGATTTATAACTATTGACCTGTAAGGATCAATGTTTTCTAACAAAACATCAACATTTCGATTCTTGTGCATGGCAAAAATTGTTTATTGCAAAAATAGTGACCAATTCTCAAATCCGTTAGTTGAAAAGCAATTAATACGCTAAAAAGATATAGAGATGACCTATATGCCAGAAATGAGGTGTAGGAACCCAATAATTAATTGAGTTCCTACAATAGTTGCTACTTTTGTTTTAAATTACAATTTAAATTTGTTGCAATAGTGTTGTACTGGTTTCCATGCGCTTCACAATCATCCTGAGCATTACGCTTTGACCGGTCTTTAATTTCATAAGTCGGCAAAGTGAATGATTGACTTTGATCAACTGCTGAAACAACGCAATCGCAGTTCCAGTCCTTTTTACAAGCTGTCATTATTACCAACAAAGACGCCGCGATAAAAAACATTTTTATTTTCATTCCAATCAATTAAATATAAATACAAAGAAAATACTTATTTTTGGATTTATTCAATAACCTTAGTTATTTCGCAAGAAATACCAGGATTCCCGCCCACAAATGCTATTTCAGCGGCATCACACAAGTCATTTGCTTCTCTTTTGGTTGCTCCCTCAAAAACATTTTCAAATGAGGAATTATGCGTAGTACATGTACAAATATAAGTTTTTCTACAACTAATTGAGATCGTTGCAAGAATTACTATTACAACAACTCTCATCCAAATCGATATTTTCATAAGCTTAATTTTTTACGAACACTGTTACTTACACCGTCTTTATGAAGGAATACGTTAATAGTTTTATAACGAAAATAATGCTCAGAAACATATAAATAACCCTCTGGATAATTTCCTCTTCCCCAAGAGTTTTTCACTAAGAAAAAGGTTGTGCCAGTATTCTTTTCTTCGTACAATCCTGTTATGTGCATTCCATGGTCATCAGTTGTGGTTTTGTTGTCGTATGCAATTTGTCTCATTTCTGGTGTTATTAGCATCTCTTCAACTGGCTGCATAAAAGCGTTTGAGATTTTTTCTGCACCTGCATCCGAAAAGTTTTGATTATCCTTGCCCTTCACTTGAATGGTTGACGGATCTTTAGGAACTATAGCGATACCTTCTCTAAAATTAAACCCTTTTTCAGAAACATCTGCCCCCCAAGCAACCGTATATCCCGCCTTTAAAGCACTTTTTGTAAGCTCTACCATTTCGTCCAATGTTACATTATAACTTGTTCCCCAAAGCCAATTATCTGGTATTGCCAGTTGAACTTGCTGATACATAGGTAAGTGTGAGAAGGATGTGATGCTAACATAATCAGCCATTTGCAAATTAGTGGCAGCCGCAAAAGACTTCGGTGTATATTCAACACCATTGTGCATAAAATTTTCAGGTACGACTCCAAAATAAGCATCTAAAATTCCTTTTAGAGCGATTTTCCAATTTGGTGTCAATGGTAAACTCCCCTTGTTCTCTGTAAAATGTAACAATCCTTTCATATATCCCTCTAGTCCAGAAAACAACTCTTTATGATGATGCTCTTCTTTTCCATAATTCAAACCATCATAAACAGCAGTTGGCAACATTCCATATTGATTAAATACCCAAACTATGTCATGAAAAGCACCTCCTTGGTCAAAATTAATTTTACCATCCATACGAATAAACTTCTCCGCCTTTCCTTCATAGGCCATTCGAGCTACAAACATTTCGGATAACAAAGGGGGATTTTCGAGCCCTTTGCGCTGCATTTCAGATTCAAAAAAAGACAAAGCTGAAAAACTCCAGCAAGTTCCTGTATAACCTTGTGACTGAACAGGCGTTGCGTCCATATGCACCAACTTTTTGAAATCATATTTTGAACCAGATTGATTGGTAATCTTCTTTTGAGCGCCAACAGAAAAACTTACAGAAAGTAAAAGAATCGCTATGAAACACTTCCATTGTTTCGGTACCATATACTTAATTATTTTTAGCGAAGATAATGAAAAACCCATTTTTATTTCAAAAATAAAAACCATAAATGTCGCAAAACAATCTTACCAAGGCCAATATAAAGCATCAAATTAACCAATATCTATTTTGTTTTTTTAAATTTGCAAAGCTATAAAACATGCGCATGATTATTGATGAGGAACTTTTAGATCACATTGCACATCTTTCAAGGCTTTCTTTTGAAGGTGAAGAGAGAGAGAACATCAAAAAAGATTTAAGTAATATTATTTCCTTTATGGAAGAATTGGGTAAAATCGACACAACAACTATCGAGCCTTTAGTTTTCATGACTGAAGAAATCAATGTTTTTCGTGAAGATGATGCCAAAGTGACCATTGATCATGATACGGCATTGATAAATGCCCCTAAGAAAGATTCCGATTATTTTAGAATTCCTAAAGTACTGAGCAAGTGAAAAGCCTAAAAATTTGCACTATCGTATTAACTATTAATACCATCTTTTCAAGTTGTTCAAATTACTCCATAGATCATAATCTTTGCGAGTGCGTGGCAGTGAGTGATTCATTGAATCACCTATCTGCTTCTTTTTTTAATAGAACTGTAACTGAAGAAGGTAGAGATAGTTTGAGTCAACTGACTGCTTACAGAGATGAGATTTGTGCGGAATATGTTACAATGCCTGCTGCATCGCTACAAGAAGCAGCTTTAGATTGCGAAAAATTGCATTTTGACGCTATGAAAAAGTAGCAAAAATTAACCTAAGTCCTTGATTATAAATCCAGTAGTTTATTTAACATTCCTTATCCCTTCCTAAAGCATCGCTTTTTTTTCATTTTAACAGGCAAAACAATTAAATTTGTGTTATTAAGCTATTAGAGTATTTCAATATGAGCACATTCAAATCACACCAAGAGATTGTAAAAGAACTGAAACATTTTAGTGATAAGCTTGCCAGCGGTGAATTATCATTGAAGGAGCTTGAAGCCTATCAATATTTAATTCGTACGCTTTATGAAAGAGTTATCGTTTTAGAGTATAAGGCCAAAGAAAAATATACTAAAGAAAAACCTGTTACACCAACTGCACCTGCATTAGACACACAAAATAGAACAGAAAAAGCAACGTCTAATGAAGATATTAAGACGACAAAAGAACCTTCAGAACCAAGTATTTTATTTGATTTCTCTACTCCATTAGACGAACAACAACCAGTAGCAACAGAAAAATTGGAGCCAAAAGTCAGTTTCACAAAACAGGATGTTAATGAGGCAAACATTGAGGACAATACTCCAATAAAAACTGAAAAAACAACAGAAAGTATCTCACCAGATCAAATGAGTAACTTTTTCGATCAATTTTTAATCTTTAATGACGATTCTTTACTTGGGAAATTAGGTGCTTCTAAGATAGATAGTTTAAAAGGTGCATTTGGATTGAACGATAGACTGCAAATTATTAATGAGTTATTTGAGGGCAATTCTGAAGCGTTTCATCTAAGTA
>JAFIEX010000136.1 GCA_020832365.1 Crocinitomicaceae bacterium | reverse complement strand
CAAATCCATTAAATATGAAATATGAAAACATACAGGCCATTAAAATGAAAAGGGATGTTGTTGCTGTTATACCATCCATATTATCTAGCATATTTAGAGAATTCATGATAACGACAACCCATACTACAGTTAACACTGCGTCCAAAGCATCTATGTGAAAAAGATCAATGACCGTGCCTGAATAAACAAGCACCGCTCCACAAGCAATTTGAGCACCAAGTTTAATTAGCGGTTTTGTATCATAGGCATCATCTGCAAGACCGACGGCAAAAGCTAAGGATGCCGCTAACAATAAGCCTAGAAACTTTGTGTTTGCAAATAAATCTAGGTCTATATAAAGAATTGCAAAGGCTAGAACAGCAAAAATAAAGACAGCGAACATAGATATGCCACCAAGTGATGGTTTCGATTGGCTACTCCAACGAATCACGACATCATTTCTGTTTCTAATCCCTAAGGTTTGCGAAAAAGAAAGTAGAAGTTGATTGATAATAAGAGCAAACAGTATACCTCCCGTAAAGAATATTACTAAATCAATGTTTTCCGTTTTCAATCTCTTAAAATTAGGTTTAATGGTGCAAATGTAACAATATCAAGGTATTATTTTTTAATCTTAAACTTTATTCTCTTTTTTCTCTTTGGTTCTTCATAATAACCACCATAGCCATAACCATAGCCATAACCGTAGCCATAACCATAACCCGATTTTGTTTGCTTAACGCCATTCAAAATTATGTTCAAGTTCTTCACACCTTGTTGCTTCATCAATAACTTTACTCGATTTACAAAATGACGCTTAGAGTAATTAGCCTTAAAAACATAAATAGGAACATCAGCCATACAAAGTACCTGCACCCCATCTGAAACAATTCCAATAGGCGGGTTGTCAATAATTACGATATCATATTTTGATTTTAATTCGTCCACTATTTCAATAAACCTATTACTCAAAATCAACTCAGACGGATTGGGTGGAATTGGCCCTGCAGTAATAAAATGAAGATTTTCGATAGCCGTCTGTTTGATACATTTTTCAACACTAGAATGACCTGCAAGTAAATTACTCATTCCTAAATCGTTATCAACAAATAAGCCTTTGTGAATCTTTGGTTTACGCAAATCTAGGTCAATGATTACTGTTTTTTTACCAGACATTGCAATGATTCCAGCTAAATTAAGTGAAACAAAGGTTTTCCCTTCGCCTGATATTGAAGAAGAAACTGCGTATAACTTCGCATCTTGTTTAACAAAAGTAAGGTTAGTTCTTATTGCTCTTAAAGACTCTGCTATTAAGGATTTAGGGCTTTCTGCTACAAGCAACTGAGAAAACTCCATTTTATGTTTAACCAAGGGAATAGAGCCGAGAATCCCAACTCGTTCTGGTAGTAACTTTTCTAAATCTCCTAGGTGGTTAATCTCATCATATGAAACATATTTTAAAAATATAAAACCACCAGACAGAATAAAGGCTAAAAACATGGCTGCCCCTAGAATCAAAATCCTCCTGGGCGATATGGGATCCGTGGGTAGGCTTGCCCTTTTCAAAACTTTATTTTGTGAAGTATATCCAGCATTGGAAATAGAATATAGCACCTGCTTTTCGGTAAATAAATTATAATACTTTTCATTAAGATTCTGTAAATTTTTCAAACGAGACAATTCCATTCTTTTTTCTGGAATTTTAAAATACTCTACCTGAAATAGCTTTAACTCCTCTTGGGCCATCTTATACTTTTCATTCACTCGAGAAAGTAAAAAATCAAGCGTTTTATTGATGTTTTCCACCAATCGTTGTATTCTATCTTCGTTTAGTCTTAAAATATCTGAACCTGGAGAGACATTGAATATGAGGTCCTCTTTTCTCTCTAGTAAAGTATTTAATTCTTCAATTTGAACCAATAATCTTGCAGAAAGCTCCCCTTCAATAATAAGCGGAATCAACCTATATATTTCCAAGCGATCTGGATTATCGTTAATTTTATTTCTTACATCCAAAATAATTCTTAACTGTTGATCAAGTTCGAACATTTGACTTTCCAACATTTCAATTCTTCTTGATATATTTCCTGAGATATCATCTGGATTTGGGATGTTTGCCGCTCTTTGAAAACTCATTATACTATCCTTAGACCTATCCAACTCTATCACTAAGGAATCTAATTGTTTGTCAATGAAATTAAGTACTTTTTGTGCACTTTCCTTTTTTATTCTTTCATCGTTATCGAAGAAAGCTTGCGCAACAGACTGAACAATATCTCTTGACAGTGCAGGATTATTTCCTTGGTAAGATATCTCGATAGTTCTTGCCTGCGGGTTAATTGCTTCCACATTAAGGTTATTATGAAGCCTTCTGCTTAAGGATTCAATATCATTGAAAAAAAAGTAGAGCTTATTTTTCTCTGCATCGATTTGAAAAGATGCCCAGTCTCTAATCAATACTTTAATTTTGAAGTCCTCGTTTTCAACAATTTGATCTGGTAATATCTCTAAGTACTTTGTTTTCCCTTTGCTATTATAAGTTAAAACTACTTTATCAGCACTTCCAACAACATTAATTCTTTGATTAATTAAAGTTGAGTCTTTAAGTTCAAAGGGAATTACTTGGAAACTACTTTGAATATAGAGTTCTTGAGTAAGTACATCCCCTTCTGCAAAATGACTAACATAGAACCCCATATTTTTTATTGCCTTTTCAAAAAGAAATTGGGAACGCAACAGTTCAATCTCACGTGACAAAGAACCTGACTCATTGATGTTTTTAATATTTAAAATATCGGCCCCTTGATCTTCGGAAATAATCTGAATAATTGTAGATGACTCGTAAACTGGCTTTGTATATCTTAAATAAAGAAAAGTTAAAGTGAAAAAAAACAAAAATATGATTGGTATAAAATACCATGTTTTCCTCAGAACGTTGCTAAAAATGGTAACATCAAAATCCTTATTCTTTACAAGTCCTCCTTCAGAAACGTTTTCCTCGCTCATGCCTAATCATTAGAAATTAAGGAATATAAAAATATCGAAGAGGTCAACAAAGAAGTAATTGCTGAAACTTCTGCCAGTAATTCTCTTCCAATATATGGCACAGGCTGAACGTAAATATAATCATTCGCCTGAACTATCATATCCGCATATTTTAAGCCAGCTAAAGTACTCATATCCACCTCATAAATCACCCTACCTTCCGAAGTTCGACGCATGATTTTAATTTTTTTAACCCTTCCCCTAGTGTCCACTCCTCCAGCGAGCGCCAATGCCTCCATCAATGTGGTGTTATTATTGGTAATTGGTACCACGCTTGCTCTCCCACCGCCACCAGTAAAAACTACCGCACGTCTATTTGTTACTTCCAGCTGCACGAAAGGCTTGTTGTATTCAATGGCATACATCTGGGCTAAAGTATCTTGAGCTTGCTCAATAGTTAAACCTGTCAAATTGACCTTTCCTAATATAGGCAGTTGAACGTTTCCATCAGGGTTAATCAAATAATCTATTCCCATACCACCTCTTGCCATCATCATCATTTGGTTACCTTGCATAACGCCTTGTGCTCCATCTGGGGTAACCCCCATCTCAACTCCAGCTCGCATGTCGAGCTGACGCTTACCATCATTTACAAAAAGAGAAAAGTAAAATCGGTCATCAGGAGCCAAAACGTAAGCTTCATCAGCATAAAGGGGTATGTTCTCTCGAATTACTTCAACTCCTTTCCCCCTAAACATAATATCACTATTAATACCACAACTAGTCAGCGTGACTAGGCAAAAAATGACATATATAGAGAGGTGTTTACTTATTTTCATTCCATAATTTTAAATATAATGCTCGCATATCATCTATTAATCTAGAATAATGGAACTTGCCAAAGATAAAAGCTTCTCCCTTCTTACCAAAATCTTTACGCATTTTATCTTCGTTAACCAATAAACGAAGTTTTTGCGCATAGGTTTCAATATCTCCTCTCGCAGTTACAAATCCAGTCACGCCATCTTGTACCACATCTCTAATACCACCTACGTCTGTAGTAACAACAGGCAATCCTCCTGCCTGAGCTTCTATAAGGCTCACTGGTGTACCTTCATTCTTTGATGTCAAGCAAACAATATCCATCCCTTGGTTAAAACTGGCTATATCTAAAATCCATGATGTCAGAAATATTATTTCTCCAAATTGATCATTAATTTCTTTCACCCTTGAAGCGATTCGCTCTCTTTCTGAGCCATCTCCCACAATAAACACTTTAAATTTTGTTTGAGGATCCAAGGCCATTTTCTCAATTACATCTAAGAAAAAATCATGGTCTTTAATTGGCGCTAATCGACCAATAATAGCAATCGCCACTTCATCCTCTTCAAGATTAAATTCTTTTCTCGTGATTTTTCTTCTTGCCTCCTTATCCGTTCTAAATTTTTCTAAATCAAAGCCCAAAGGAATAACATGCGCTTTCTCACTGCTAGTTATTCGGTGGTCTGTTACAATTTCTTTTTTTTGAATCTCACTGATGGTGACTATTGCAGTACTCCTTTTTGCCAAAGCTCGCTCCAATCCTTTGATAACAGATGTTTTCCAATTATTAAAATAAGAATGAAAAACATGACCGTGATAAGTATGAACAATAATTGGCACTTTCATTTTGGCTGCCGCCCTTCTGCCTAATAACCCCGCCTTAAAGGCATGTGTATGCACTATATCGGGTTTTTCAATCTCAATGATCCGCTTAATCTTTTTATAAGCTAAAAAGTCTGATTTCACATTGGGATTTCTTTGCATTTCATTAATTACGATGGGTTCTAGACCATACTGCCGAACGATATGTAAGGAATCTGTTTCTCCTTCATCTGGCACACCTCCAATAAGTATCGTCTCAAACTCGCTTCCTAAAAAAGCAGATAAAAAAGTTGCATTATACGTTGGACCTCCCAGGTTGAAGCGATTTAATATCCGTAATACTTTTATTTTTTTACCATCCATTGTTTATACCAGTTTTGAAAAACGATTAAACACCAAACTAAAACGGGAGATTCTCCGGGTGATTTACTCCAAAATTGACTTTTCAGGGCGGCCATTTCTTCCCAATTGAATATATCCTGATGCGCTATAAAATCAGAATTCCACCAATCATCAACATTACTTTTTTGCCAACTCGATTTGATCCATTTTTCCAATGGCACTTCAAAACCTTGCTTCGGTCGATTGAAAATTTCTTTAGGCAGCGCGTCCCCAAAAAGACTTCTAAGTAACACTTTGCCTTTACCATTGTCATATTTATATTCGTCTGGAAGACTATTCACAAACTTCACGAAATCTTTATCAAGGAAAGGAGTTCTCACCTCTAAACTATGACGCATACTCATCAAATCTACTTTTTTGAGCATGTCATTGGGCAAAACAAAGCATTGATCTGCCAATAAAAAAGAGGAGAGACTTTCATTTTTGAGCTCCGACAACTGTTTGTTCTCAGTCATTGAATGTTTTAATAAGCTTTCCACCTTTTCCCGATCTGAAAACTGCGCTAAAAACCAATATTTTTCTGGCCACTTTTCTTTAAGCAATCGCTTCAATTTCTGCGCTTGGCGAAGTTTATTTTTAATTTTCCCCTGTCGTCCAACTTTATTGCTTTTCGGAACAAGGTTAGCCAAAAGCTTCATTGAAACACCAGTATTTAGTGACTTTAAAAATGCTTTATGTTTGTTGTAACCAGCTAACAACTCATCAGCACCATCTCCAGACAAACAAACAGTTAGTTTTTGTTTGGCTGCTTTAGACAAGAAGTACATTGCAATTGAACTAGAGTCGGCAAAAGGTTCGTCAAAACTATCCAGCATATTTTGCCAGTCTTTCAAAACTTCCTCAGCGGACAGTGAAACAGGATGATGAACAGACTGTATATGCTTAGCAACAAGTTGAGAATAAACTGTTTCATCAAAAAAAGTGATGTCCTTGAAGCCTATGGAAAAAGTATTTAACTCATCTCTTGCTTCGGCCGCAATTCCAGAAATAATCGAGCTATCAATTCCACCACTTAAAAAAGTACCTAAAGGAACATCTGCTGCTAACCTTTTCCAAACAGCTGCGTGCAATAATTCTTTGGCCATTTTTTCCGCCTCATCTCTTGAACCATTAAACATGTCAGTTGCAGCTGGGTGCCAATATTTAACCATATCTAAGAACTTCCCTTTGACCTTAAGGTAGTGTCCTGGAAGTAGTTTGTTTACATTTTTTAGAATTGTTTTTGGTGCGGGTATATATGTGAAGCGAAAGTAATCTGTCAAAGCAGCATGGTCTATTTCACGATTCTTATCAAAACTAAAGAATGGTCTAAGTTCCGAAGCAAAATTGACGCCATGCTCCGTAATCTCAAAAAGCACAGGTTTTATCCCCATGTGATCTCTTGCTAAAAGCAGCTCATCTTCTAAACTGTCATAAAAAGCAAAAGCAAAACAACCGTTTAAATCAACTATGCCCTTCTCGCCTTTCCAAATTAAGTAATGCAACAAAACTTCTGTATCGGAGCTTGTTTGAAAAATGACTCCTTCTGCTAAGAGAAGGTTCTTCTAGTCAGGATAATTGTAAATTTCACCATTAAAAATTAGAGCGTATCGACCTGATGGATCCAAAAAAGGTTGATTCGAACGTTCGTTTAAATCAATAATCGCTAGTCTATTGTGTCCAAGTACCGCATGACCTAGCGTTAGTTGTTTTGTAGCGTCTGGTCCACGATGGAACTGCGTAGCGAGACCAATACGAACCTTTTCCTCCTGAATTTCTCTAGGTTTTTCAGAAAATAATTTTAATCCTATGATGCCACACACAATATTTTCACGAATTTAGTAACAAAATTAGGGCATGAAGATAAAACTTGTTTTGATATTATCGTTTAGTTTTTCATTTTTATTGCAATTATTTGCACAACAAAACATTGTGCAACAGGCAATTGATAAGTTCGTCAGCGCTGGCTACAACAGTTCCGCTGCAATCAGTTTTCATGCTCTTGACATTAATTCTGGAGAAGAAATAGCTGCACACAATCCAATGATGGCTATCGCTCCAGCATCTACTATGAAGCTTTTTACTACGGCCTCTGCTTTTCATTATTTGGGTGGACTATACCGACCAACAACAACAATTTTTCACGATGGAAACTTAGACAGTAACGGGGTATTAAATGGTAATTTATGGGTTAAAACCAATGGGGACCCATCGCTCGGAAGCAGGTTTTTTGAGAAAAATGGAGAAGAAAGCTTGTTTTTGTATGAATGGATAATTGCCATTCAACAATATGGTATAAAAAAAATCGATGGGAGTATAATCGTTGACGGGAGTGATTTTGGTTACAATGGCGCACCTGAAGGATGGACATGGGGAGACATGGGTAATTATTATGGAAGTGGGCCCGCTGGAACAGTACTTTTTGACAACAGTACTTTTTTAGGATTTAAAACTAGTAAAAAAGTTGGTGACAGCACCTGGTTTGAATGCATGCGCCCACATATTGAAGGATTAAAATTGAGAAATGAAGTAGTAACATCTTCTAATCAATCGGACAACAGTTATGTATTTGGTGCACCCTTTAGTTTCGATAGGTTCATTCAAGGCACTCTACCCCTAGGCAAAACACTTTTTGAAGTCAAAGCAAGCATCCCCGACCCTGAGCTATTGCTCGCACAAGAACTACAATTTGAATTAGCCCAGTTCATTGAAGTTACAGGTACACCTTTTGCTATGCGACAATTACTCGGTAAAATCACGACTCCAAACTATGCTAAAATGAAACAAATCATTGAGCATGAAGGCAAAAGTTTAGAAAATATCGCCTACTGGGTGAACATGAAAAGTGTTAATTTATTTGCAGAACAATTATTGTGTTGGATAGGTTATAAAAAAAGTGGAAAAGGCACCACTGAAAATGGAATTTATTGGGTAAATAAACTTTGGCAACCTGTTATAGGAAACGGCATTAGAATAGCAGATGGCAGTGGATTATCGAGAAAAAATGCAGCATCAGCTAACCACTTTTGCTTGTTACTGCAACA
>JAFIEX010000135.1 GCA_020832365.1 Crocinitomicaceae bacterium | reverse complement strand
AAAAAGAGTGTGGTCTATTAAGACACACACTCTTCATTCAAAATTACACTGTGGTCCCACTTGGGCTCGAACCAAGGACTTGCTGATTATGAGTCAGCTACTCTAACCAACTGAGTTATAGGACCGGCAAATCAATATTGATAATTGCGAGCGCAAAATTAATATAATTTTCAATAAATTAGCAATAGTCAAAGATATTTTAGCAAAAAATCCTTTACATCATTAACCGCTCTGACCATTCAATCAATGGACAGCGAACTTAAGAGCTTGAAAGACGCCCTTTGCTCAATTCATTTGAATTTTGTGATTTTTTTCGTAATTTCATACAATAAATCAAAATTATATGTTGCGATCTTTATCCTATTTTTTTGTAATTTTATTTGTGTTTTTCACTTGGACAGGTTCTGCGCAGAGTTTAGCAGACACAATGCAAAGAAACAAAGTTAAATTAACCGTTGAGCCTGACGGGCATTTATTTACCAACAACTCCGTTAATACTCCAGCATATGAAGTTCCAGCAGACAGTGGTAATCATTTAATTTACATGGCAAGTGCTTGGTTCATGGGGAAAAACGAAAATCATCAAATAAAAGCATCAATTAGTCAAAATAAATATATTCCGAACACAGCACATTACAAGGGACCCTATTCTAGCAAAGATGCATACTTAAGTGTAGATTACCTTACGAAGCACAAAAACAACCAATGGCATTGCACCAAAGAAGAAGTAATTTACCATATTGACAATCACGCTCATCCCAATTACATCCTACCTGAAAGCATAGCAACTTGGCCCGGAAATGGTGACACCACCCTTGGTGTAGCTTTCCAGCTAGCCCCTTTTGTGGATCTCAATGATAATGGTATTTACGAACCAGAGTTGGGGGAATATCCCTGTTTTAAAGGCGATGAAGCCATCTACACCATCCTTAATGACCACGCAAGGGTACATGGCTTAACCGGTGAAAGAGGAATGGGTTTAGAACTGCACTACATGGTCTATCAAATCAATAATGGCGACTATTTAGACTCTACTACTTTTGTGGATATCACAGTTTACAATAGAGGTATTGAAAATTACCCTGAGTTTAGAAGTGCTTTTTATGTAGATGCAGATGTTGGATTCGCATTTGATGATTATTTAGGGACACACCCTGCTACGAATACCTTGTATTTTTATAATAGCACAAACCATGATGCTCAATATGGCGAAAACCCACCAGCTGTTGGTATTACTGCTTTAAACCATTCCGTATCCTCCATTAATATGACAGTAAATTCAGGGTTTTTCAATCCCCAAACCGTAACTAGTTTTTGGAGGTGGTTGAACGGCAAACATCAGGATGGAACATCAATATTTATTGGAGGGAATGGTTACTACTTGAGCACATATGCCACAACCACCGAAACGAACTTCTTGTATCACGGTGAGCCTTGGAGTGGTATAGGTTGGTCTGAGGTAAATATAGATGGTAATGGAAAACGAAACCCAAATGATGAAGACAAAAGAGGACACATGGCAATGAGCCCTATTGCTTTGAACTCAGGTGAGCAAATTACTTATTCTTATGCTATTGTTACCAGCAGAAAAGGCAATTATTTAGAAAATACAAAAGGTGTGGTTGAACTGGCAGAAAAAGTCAAGATTTTTTATGATGAAAGTGACATCGGAAGTTGTTTGAGGGTAGGAACAGGAGTTGAAGATAACATCGTCATAGCATTGGATGAAATAGATCCGTTTTTACAATTTGAAATTACACTATTGGACGGAACTGGAAATATGTTACAAGACCTTGAATTGACGGATGAGACAGTTGATCAAATCTTAAAAGATGGTTTCACAGCAACGCCGACCTATGAAAGAACCAAAGCACCAATTATTGTAGAAATAGCAGATACTGCCAATCATTCAACAGGTCATTTTCTACTTTGGTTTAAAGATTTTAGCACAGGTCAAGAAAATATCGATTGGGTCATTTACCAACATGAACACAAAGGAGGGGCTATTATTGATTCAGTTCATTCCACCGAAACTATCCTAGTTGATGGCGTGCACTACATTGAAAAATGGGAGTTTTTCGTTCAAGTCAATAATTACCTTCCTGCTTGTAGTAATTTCAACATCAATTGTCCTACTAGAGATAGAATCCAAACCATGAAAACAGCAGAAATGGTATTTAAAGAAGATATACCTTGGTTAACTGGCGTTCAAAACTTAAGAGGTTGGATGCCACAGTATTGGATAAATGACAATCAAGAACCTCATTTACAGGAATTTAATAATTTTGTTGGTAATACATGGAATAACCCCGGGTGCTATAATTTCAAAAGCCCTGTTAACAATGACTATCGCTATTCCAATTTAATCGGCGGAATTATTGCTCCAGCATCCTCTGTTCGTACAAATCACTGTGGTTTCATGCCTATCCAGATTCCTACCCAAATTGGTATAAGCCCTGCCATTTATCAGGGCATTCGCCTCAGTCAACAAGCACCATATTTCCATCCGAGTATCGATATAGTGCTTACTTCTGATCAAAGCAAATGGACGCGCTGCCCTGTCATTGAGTTGAATAATGACCCTGCGTTATCCCTTCATGACCCTGATTTTGGGGATACTCCGCTGCCTGGTTTATTAAGACAAAGTAAATCCACCGATAAAGCTGGAAGGCAACTTGGTGATGCGGGTTACAATGCGCAAGAAGCCAATCCGAATGGCGACCAGCCCGTTGGTATGGGTTGGTTCCCTGGTTATGCCATAGATGTTGAAAGTGGACGAAGATTAAACATGGCTTTTGGTGAAAACTCCTTATTACTAAATCAAAATGGCGGCGATATGCAGTGGAATCCAACAAGCAATAGTTACAATGCTATTGGAGCGCCACTATTTGGCGGACAGCACGCCATTTATGTTTTTGGCGGTGAATTTGATGGCATGCCCAATTATGACCAAGGCCATTTTTTGCATGAAAAGCTATCCAATAAAACCGCAGATGATTTCAGAGCAGCCTATAGAAACTTGAGTTGGGTTATGCAGCCCCTGCTCGCAGAAAACCAAGAATTATTAGCCACAGATGTAAAAATCAGGGTTCGTTGGGGGAAAACTTTCCGAAATAGGTCGCTTACCCATTGGAACCATGGAATGCCGCTTTTCGAATGGAGTGCTGTTCCATATAGTTCACTGTTCCCCAAACCCGATAATAATTTTCTTTTGGCCTACCCTAATCCAACTGCTGGCACTATTTATTTGAAGTGGGAAGATCCTGAAATTAAAGAAATTATTCTTTTTGATGCGAAGGGTGCTCAGGTTAAAAAAGTCCCTATTGAAAATGACCAATTCAATGTTCAACTATCACTGGATGGATTGAGGTCAGGTATGTACTTTTTGAGGGCAAACCAAATCACCAAAAAAATTGTTTTAACCAATTAGTAATCTCAGAATTGGTTAATTTTGCAGTTGATGAAAAACATTACTGCAGCAATATTCTTTTTTGCGACGAGCACTATTTTTTCTTATGGACAACTCACCCAGAACATAAGGGGCGTTGTTTATGACGAAGGTGCAAAGTTTCCAATTCCAGGGGTTGTAGTAAAAATCACGAATTTAGATACCATTTTTGCAGCCACCACTAATATGGATGGTGAATTTCTGCTGAAAAGCGTCCCAATAGGAAGGGTGAACTTAGTTTTTTCTTTAAACGGATACGCCAAGAAAACTATCCAAAATTTAGATGTCATTTCAGGTAAAGAAATCGTGTTGGAGATCGGGCTAGTGGAGCAAATTTTCCAAAAAGAAGAAGTAGTAATACGCGGTAAAGAAAAGGGTAAGCCAAATAATGAAATGGCGACATTAAGCGCGCAACAGTTTAGTATTGAAGCAACGCAACGATATGCTGGGAGCGTGAATGACGTAGCAAGAATGGCCCAAAATTTTGCTGGGGTTCAAGGCAATGATGATAGTAGAAATGACATCATTGTAAGAGGGAACTCTCCCATTGGTGTGCTTTACAGGTATGAAGGTGTAGATATTCCCAACCCAAACCATTTTGCCTTACTCGGCACAGCTGGAGGTCCTGTTAGCATACTCAACAATAATGTACTTGCCAACTCCGATTTTTTCACAGGTGCATTCCCAGCTGAATACGGTAATGCTCTAGCAGCAGTCTTTGATTTAAAAATGCGCAACGGCAACAACCAACGCCACGAATTCTTAGGTCAAATAGGATTTAATGGTGCGGAATTCATGGCTGAAGGACCGCTGTCTCAATCAACGAAATCTTCTTACTTGTTCAGTTATCGATATGCTACGCTTCGCTTATTTGCATTGGCTGGAATCAACTTCGGGACAGGTGTCGCAGTTCCAGATTACCAAGATATCAATTTTAAAATCAACTTTCACCAAAAAAAAGGGAGTACTTCGTTATTTGGCATAGGTGGTTTGAGCAATGTGTCTTTTGAAGGAGGGCAGGAAACAGAGGGTAATAATTTGTTCACCGATGACTTCGAAGATATAGCGTTTCAGTCCGCTATTGGAATGGTGGGCTTAAAAAATATTTATCGTGTCAATGATAAAATCTATCTTAAAACGACCATTTCTACTTCTGCAACCAACAACCAGATTGAAAGAGACTCTTTAATTCCTCCGTCCATGGATAAATGGGCTTCTTATAGAAATAAAAGCTTGGAGGGAAGAAACAACATTAATGCACAAATTAACTACAAAAGAAATGCAAGAAACTTATTTCGTGGCGGTGTAATTATGGATCGATTATTTTTTGAGTTAGCTGACAGTTTGCGTTTACCTATGACAGGAGACTGGTTTCGACTAACTGATTTTCAAGGCAGTGTTTTTTTACTACAACCTTACTTGCAATGGCAACACCGCTGGACAGAAGACATCACTGTAAATGCAGGATTTCATAGTCAATTCTTCACTTTAAATAACAGTTATGATTTAGCGCCTAGACTTGGTATAAAGTACAATTTAAATGATAAAAATACACTAGCTGCTGCATATGGCAAGCATGCACAACTGCCCCCAACGCGCGTCTATTTTCGTCAAGTCGCTTCGCCTGGCGGAGGCACATTCAATCCAAACCAAAATTTAGGTATGACAAAAGCGCATCATTTCGTTCTGAGTCACACTTATCGTTTCACGCCACTGTTAAGTTTAAAATCGGAAACCTATTACCAGTACCTTTACAACGTTCCTGTTGATGTGCAATCTAACACCTATTCGTTGCTGAATTTTGGTGCAAACTTCGAACTTGGATTCCCTGATGCATTGGTTAATGAAGGAACTGGTAGGAACTACGGTGTAGAATTTACACTCGAACAAATCATGCAAGATGGAATGTACTTGATGTCAACAGTTTCTCTGTATCGGTCTCTTTTTACAGGTAGCAATGGTCAGCTACACGGCGCAGCTTTTAATGGTAATTATACCTTGAACTTGTTGGGAGGTAAAGAATTTAACCTGACCTTCAAGCGAAAGGAGAAACAAAGAAGAGCAAGTTTGTTAATCGATGGTAGAGCTACACTCAACGGTGGTCAACGGCACACGCCCATTGATGAAATGGCATCGATGCAGAGCCAACAAATCATTTTTATGGAAGAAAAAACCAACACATTACAATATCCAGCTTATTTCCGAATTGACTTGAGAATTGCTTATAAAATAAGTTATCCAAAATTCACCCAAGAGTGGGCCATTGATTTAAGAAATTTAACCAATCATCAAAATATTTTCACCAAAGAGTTCAACTTGAATACTGGGGAATATCAGACCACTTATCAATTGGGGTTTTTACCAATCGGCCAATGGCGTATCTATTTTTAAGGGAATTAAATCGCTTGGAATAGTTGGTGTCCACTATTTTGTAATTGATCTTTACAAGTTTTAGAAAGTGGTACTTCTGTACCGTTGACTAAGCGAATGGTTTTGGTTGATACCACGGCAATTTTTTTCTCATTGACTAGAAAGCTGCGATGTACTTTCAAAAAACCAAACTCCTTTAGCTCTTCCAAAACTTTAGACAGCGTGTCTCGGACGACCTCAACATTGTCATCAATGTCGAGATGATAATATAAATTGTGGTTTTCACTGTTTACATACAGTAAATTCTCCGTATTCAGTATTTTTCCGTTTTTCAATTTGATGAAGTTATTTATTAAAACAGATTACGAAGTGTTATTTAACCTATGAAATAATTTACAATTTGAACCTATACAACTCACTTCTGTTTTCTTTTTCGATTTAGAAATAAAATAGTTGTATAAAACTAATAGCGCATAAAGATTAAAATAGATACTATTCTAAAGGTTGTAACAACAGTCTTGACTAATTACATCACTTCGACTGAAAAGCAATTTTTTTCATGGCTTCATTTACATCTGTATTCACCTGATGGTAGGCATTTAAAGCTGCTGCATCATCAATATACAGTCCAGATTCTCCAATACAAGCAGTAAACTCCCAGCGCATTAAAACATCTCTAACGGGACCTCTGGCACCAGAAATACAGGTGTTTATGCCTTGCTTTTTCCAATCATTGATCCAGTCTTCTAACTCATGAGCCCCTGAACTATCCATTGAAGTAACACTTTCAAAATTGAAGATGATTAATTTCAGTTCTGGTTTTTCTTGTATCCAAGCTTGTATTTTTTTATGGATAAAAGCAACATTAGCAAAATAAATAGGTCCATCAATACGGATAATCAGCACGTCATCATTGGTTTCCAAATTTGAAAATCGCTCGATATTTCTAAAATGATTGGTGCCAGGAACCCTACCTAATTGCGCCATGTGTGGGTTAGAGGCTTTGTAAATCATAGCTCCCAAAGAAAGTACCATTCCAGAAATAATTCCCACTTCGATTCCAAGCGTTGCAGTAATTAAGAAAGTAGCCATCAACATGATGAAATCAGTTTTATCTTTTTTCCATAATTGCTTAGGTGTTTTTAAGTCAATTAAACTCGAAACAGCAACTAATACAACCGCAGCTAAAATGGCGTTTGGCAAATTAAAAAAGAGGGATGTAAAAAACAGTAATGTTAATACAATTAAAACAACAGATATAATTGACGAAAGTGCCGTTTTAGCGCCAGCTTGATCATTGACAGCGGTTCTGGAAAAACCACCTGTAACGGGATAGCCTTGGAAAAATGCTGCGCCAAAGTTGGCCATTCCTAAACCTACTAGTTCTTGGTTAGCATCTAGTTTATAATCTTTGTGCTTGGATTGAATGGTCTTCGCAACAGCGAAACTTTCGGCGAAACCAACTAATGAAATGGTTATGGCAATTGGGAGTAAAGTGGACCAAACGCTCCAATCGAAAGAAGGTGATGATAAACCAGGTAAACCAGAAGGTACTGCTCCCAATATTGCAACACCGCTGTTGGTTAAATCCAATCCCCATACTAATAAGATACCTAAAACTACAGCAACAAGCGGAGCAGGAAAAGCCTTGTGAATTTTCTTTCCAAACTTGATAATGATGATTCCCATTAAACCGATACCAAATGTAATCCAATGAATATCACCAATATTCTGAAAAATTGCAAAAAGCATTTCATGGACATGTTCACTTCGCGGTAAATCAATCTTAAATAAATGCTTAATCTGACTTAGGCCAATAATTATTGCCGCCGCTGAAGTAAAGCCATTAATTACTGGATGAGAAAGAAAATTTACCACAAATCCAAATCGAAAGAGCCCCATCAAAAATTGAATTAACCCCACTAAAAATGCTAAGGTTAAGGCGTATAATAAATATTCTTGTGCAGAACTTGGGTTTAATGCGCCAATTCCAGCTGCTGTTAACAGGGAAACCATTGCAACTGGACCAACAGCCAATTGGCGAGAGGTCCCAAAAATGGCGTATAAAATAAGTGGTACTGTAACAGCATACAATCCGTGAATAGGATCTAAGCCTGCAAGCATTGCATAGGCCATACCTTGAGGAATAAGCATAATACCAACGGTTATACCAGCTGATAAATCACCATTAATATTGGACTTGCTATAATTGGGTAACCATTCTAAAATGGGGAAAAACGATTTTATTTTTTGTGCGAATTGCATACTTCAAAATTATGGATTAATT
>JAFIEX010000134.1 GCA_020832365.1 Crocinitomicaceae bacterium | reverse complement strand
AGTTTGAATAACTTATTACAGTTTAAGTTTGGTGGTGAGTTGAGTATAGATGTAAAAGAGCAAACGAGGGCCTTTTTGTATCCTATTGCTGAAGCGCAGTATTCCTTGTTCAATGATTTATTTATTCCTTATGTTTCCATTGCAGGAGGAGTGCACCAACAAAGGTTTGAGTCTTTCACCAGAACGAATGAGTTTATCCGAAGTAATATTCATTTAGAAAATTTACAAAGGCTGCAAATGCGTTTTGGTTTGAAAGGAACTTTATCAAAGAAGATGAGTTTCAATGTTGGTGCGCAAGTGGCTAATAATCGCAATTTTGCTTTATTCATCAATGACACAGTATTCTCCGCAGGAAATCAATTCAATGTAATCTATGATACAGTTACTGTTACATCTTTGCAAGGAAGTTTAAGTTACCAGTGGAACGAAAAAATCAAAATAGATGGTATTTTAACTTTATTCAATTATCAGTTGAACAATAATCCGTATGCATGGAATTTACCCACTGCTGCGGGAACACTTCGTGGTAAATACAATATGTATGATCGATTAATTTTTCACCTAGATTTAACAGTAGAAACCGGCAGAAGAGCTAGGGTGTTTAATCCAGGCATTCCAAATATAACAAATGATCAAGGGGTCTTGTCCGTTCCGTTAGGCGTATTGGTGGATGGTAATCTATCAGCAGAATTTCGTTACAATAAAAGAATGTCTTTTTTTGCTAATATGAATAACTTTGCAGCTCAACGATATCAGCGTTGGTTTGATTATCCTGTTCAGGGCTTCCAATTTATGCTTGGAGCAACTTTTCGATTCTAACACTTTTGATTTGGGTATTTAAACAAGCGTTTTCCTTTTAATTATTTTAAGCATGCATAACTGATTTAGAGAATTTACATTAATTTTGAAGCTAATGAAAGTAAAAGTAATCAACAAATCAAAGCACGCCTTGCCTAATTATGAGACTATGTTTTCAGCAGGCTTGGATATTCGGGCGTGCGTTGATGTGCCTTATACTTTGCAGCCTTTGGAACGAACCTTAATTAAAACAGGCTTGTTTTTGGAAATTCCTGCTGGATTTGAGGCACAGGTAAGGCCTAGAAGTGGGCTAGCATTAAAAAAAGGAATTACTGTGCTTAACGCCCCTGGAACCATTGATGCAGATTACAGAGGGGAGGTAGGGGTGATATTGATTAACCTTTCAAAACAGCCTTTTGTGATTGAAGATGGTGATCGCATTGCACAACTTGTTTTTGCAAGAGTGGAGCAGGCAGAATGGATGATAACTAATGATTTGTCAAAAACTGAGCGCGGCCAAGGAGGGTTTGGAAGCACAGGAAAAAACTAAATAAGTTGCAATTTTTCTACCTATTTGGTAAGGGGTAGTGCAAGCGTAACTAATTAAAAATATTTGAAACTATGAATATTATTATTCCAATGGCGGGACGAGGGTCACGACTAAGGCCGCATACGCTTACTGTCCCAAAGCCATTAGTACCAGTCGGAGGTAAACCAATCGTGCACAGATTAGTGGAGGATATTGCAGCTGTTTGTGGAGATGAAATAGATGAAATCGCTTTTGTTATTGGTGATTTTGGTCCAGAAGTAGAAAAAGAACTCATTGCTGTTGCTGCACAGGTGGGCGCTAAGGGAAATATTTATCACCAAACAGAGCCACTTGGTACAGCTCATGCCGTGCTTTGTGCAGAAGAAAAGTTAGATGGTCCTTGTGTTGTGGCTTTTGCTGATACGCTTTTCAAAGCAGACTTTAAAATTAACTCAGATGACGAAGGTATTCTTTGGGTGAAACAAATTGATGACCCAAGTGCCTTTGGAGTTGTTAAAATGAATAACTCAGGAACTATTGTTGATTTTGTGGAAAAACCAAAAAACTTTGTTTCTGATTTGGCCATGATTGGTGTGTACTACTTTAAGGATGGTGCAGCGCTTAAAAGGGAACTAAACTTCTTGGTTGAGAACAATATTATTAAGGGAGGAGAGTATCAACTACCAGATGCTCTTCGCAGATTAACAGAACAAGGCACGAAGTTTAAACCTGGTAAAGTAGAAGAATGGTTAGACTGCGGGAATAAAGAGGTTACAGTTTATACCAACCAAAGAGTGCTTGAATTTGATGCGGCTAAGCATAAAAAATTAATATCTGAAAAGGCCGAATTGATTAACAGCGTTATATTACCGCCATGTTACATCGGTGATTTTGCAAGAATTGAAAATAGCATCATTGGACCTCATGTTTCTGTTGGCGCAAATAGTCTCATTACAAATAGTGTCGTTGAAAACACCATTGTTCAGCAACATGTAACGTTAAAAAACGCCAATATTTGTAACAGTATGATAGGCAATAAGGTTACATACATTGAAAAGGCACAAAATTTGAGCCTTGGTGATTATACAGAAATAAAGAATGGCTAAATACTTTTGCTTTTTAATATTGGTGATATTTTACTCTTTTGGTAATTTACATGCACAGCGTTGGAAAAAAAACAACAAAGAATCCAACATGGTTGAAAAGGCAAAAGAGAATTTTCAAAGTTTAATTTCTGAAAAACAATTTCCCTATATTGAGCGATTTCATGAGGGGGTTAGAGATTTGATTGCTGGTAATTTATCAGAGGCTAAAGCCACTTTTAAAGCTATTGAAAATGAATATCCTCACAACGATGCTGTTTACTTTGCTCTTGGTGAAATTGCTAAAAGACAGAAGTTAAAGACGGAGGCACTGAAGTATTTTGCCTTAGCACATGAAAAAGATCCTAATAATATTCATTATGTGCAGGAATTAGCCTTTTTAAACTTGGAAAAGGCTGAGTTCAAAGAAGCGGTAAGATTTTTGGAAATTCTTGTATCTCGAGAACCAAGAAATATTGAATGGCTTTATGCTTATGGTCAAGCCTTGGTGTACAACAAAGAATATAAAAAAGCGATTGCCGCTTTTGATAAATTGCAGGATCAAACAGGTCCCGTTCCTGAAATAGTAGGAATTAAAGTAGAGCTCCACAAAGAGTTAAAACAATTAGACCTCGCTGAAAAGGAATTATTGACTTTGAAAAAAGCTTTCCCTAATGATTTGGATATTTTGAAGGAAGTTATCGGCTTTTACGAATCCATAGAAAACGAGGAGAAAGCGATTAAACTAATTAAAGAATTAGTGATAGTAGATCCAACAGATGGTGTGGCTCATTTTATTTTAGCAAGAAAATACATAGAAGAGAGAGATATTGAAAATTATCTTAATAGTCTTCTTGTTGTTGCAGAAAGTGAAAAAATTGAGTTCCAAGATAAGATTCAACTAATGCAGCCTGCTTTTGAATTTCAAGACCCTTACTTTGCTCCATTGGAAGAAATTACTCGAATTTTAATGGTGACGCATCCAGATCAAGCAAGAACTTTTGCTATTCATGCTGAGGTGCTAAATGTATTGGGTAAAACAAGAGAAGGATTGAAGTATTACCGTAAGTCGTTGGAATTAGAGCCAGATGAATACCGCTTATGGACAAGTGTTCTAGCTTTTGAAAGCGCCTATAAAGAATACGAAAAACTATATGAAGATGGTAAAAAAGCAATTGAGTTATTTCCTTCTTTACCTTTTGTTTATTACGTCACTTCTGAAGCAGCAATGCATTTGGGTGACTTAGATGAAGCTGAGGAATTTCTCACGATTGGGGAGATGTTTATTATTGATGACGCAAGTCAATTGGCTAAATTCAAAATGAGAAGTGCAGAAATAGCTTTCTTGAGAGGGGATAAATTGGAAGGGAAAGCTCTATTTGATGAAGCTTTGCGATTAAGCCCAAAAAGCGATAGGGTTATTTTTAGTTATGCTTATCACTTGGCTTATTATCAGAAGGATTTTAAAAAAGCACAGAAATTAATCGATGGTATTTGGAAAAAGAAAGAAATGGGTGCTTTGGCCTATTATACTCAAGCTCGTATTTGGATTTTAAAAGAAGATTATGCGCAGGCCATGTCTCTTTTAGAAGAAGGAATAAAACAAATGGATTTTAAAGCAGAATTGTACGACCTTAAAGGAGATGTGTTATTTTTGCAAGGTGATGCAGAAGCGGCTATAGAAATGTGGCAAAAAGCGCTTACGGCAGAATCTAGAAATATTATGTTAGAAAGAAAAATTCAAGAATCTGAATACCATGCGCCTATTTATCGTTGAATTTTTCGCTTTTGTTTTGGCTCTGTCGCTTTTGTCTTGTGGGGGTACTAAAAAAAATATCGAAACAACCAACGATAGGCTAGCTAAGGTAAAAGAAGAAGTGTTGATTAACACTTTAGATAGTCTTTCTAGACAAAAGCCCCAGCACTTCTATTCCAAAATTAGCTCTCGTTATGCAGACAAAGACTTGAAGGTGTCTTTCAAAACTTCCGTTAGAATGACAGCAGATAGTGCGCTGCAAGCAACAATTACTTTTGCACGTATTCCAATTTATAATTCTTTAGTAACACCTGATACCCTTACTATTGTTGACAAAAGAAACAACTGTTTTATTACTGAGGACATGTCGTATTTAAAAAAAACATTCGATGTCGATTTTCAACATCATAACCTAGAAGAAGTTTTACTCGGTATGCCGGTTGGGTGGGATAGCGATGAGGAATATTATCAAATCAAAGACCCGTATAATTATATTATTTCGTCTCATAATAAAAGAAGCTTACGCCGCTCCAGTAAAAACCAGACTGGGGATGTGTATATCAAATACTACCTAGATGAAACCGCTAATTCAATACAAAGAATGATTATTGACAGTCCTGCAGACACCACAATAATTGATATTAGGTACCTTAGTAGGGAATTGGTAGGGGATTTTTGGCTTCCTTCAGAGGCAGATGTTCATATCTACACCCCGAGAGATACTATTTTTATAGACTTAAAATACACGAAAACAAGTGTAAACGATCCGAGAATTATTTACATTGCAATTCCAGACAAGTATGAGAGGTGTCAATAAGAGCAATTTTATCTTTTTAGGCTTTCTACTGCTGTTTTTACCAAATGTACTTGGTCAAAAGAAGGGCTCTGATCGATTGAAGCAAGAACAAAAACGCCTTGAGCAACAATTAGCTACGACTAAGTCCCTGCTAGAAGCCTCCAGAAAAGAAACAGAAAACTCTCTGGAAGAAGTAAAATTACTCGACCAACAAATTAAGACAAGAGAGCGTTTGTTGAATAATATTGACAATCAACTTCGAGCTTCTGATTTGAAAATATTGCAAAAGCAACAGAATATACAACGGTTAGAATCAGAGATAAAAACATTAAAAGACCAGTTTGCTAAACTTTTGATATACGCTTATAAGAAAAGAAGCAAATATGGTGATTTGATGTTTATTTTCAGTGCGCCTTCTTTGGAAGAAGCATTAAAGCGAAAATTATATTTAGAGAAGTTGACAGAGGTGCAACAAAAGCAATTAAGGGTAATTCAAGAAAATATGGAATTACTTGAAAAGGAGTTGGTCGCACTGGAAGAAGAGAAAAAAATTCAATTAGCATTGGCTAATCAAAAAAGAAAAGAAAGGGAAGAGATATTGGTTTCCAAGCAAGAAAAAGAGAAGTTATATCAAGCATTCAAGCAAAAAGAACAACAAGTGATGGCTGAATTAAGAGCACAAGAACTACAGCAAGAAAAACTGCGTGTAGAGATACAAAGAGCCATCGAAAAAGAAATTGCAGAAGAGCAAGCGAGATTAGAGAAAATCAGAAGAGAAGAAGAAGCACGGAAAAAAGCGGAAGCAGCTAAAAAAGGGGAGGTTGTAGCAACTGTCGTGACACCAGATAAAGCGGAGAAACCGTCGCCTTTTATCGTAACCAAAGAGGTGGCTTTGGAGGGAGCTAGTTTTGCCGCCAACAAAGGAAGATTGCCTTGGCCAGTTGAAAAAGGGACAATAACTCAAGGATACGGTAGAAAAGAACACCCGACGCTACCAGGGGTAATACTCAATAACAATGGTGTGGATATTAGTGCCCCTAAAAATGCTTTAGTTAGAGCTGTTTTTGATGGAGAAGTAACAAGCGTCATCAGTATTTTAGGTGCAGGAAAAGTAGTGATTGTAAAGCATGGCAACTACAGAACCGTATATTCTAATTTGGATGACGTTTATGTCTCTAAAGGCTCTAAAGTTACCACTAAAATGCCGATTGGATCACTATTGCCAAGTAGAGATGGAAGCCTTTCTGTGGCACATTTTGAAGTGCATGAAGTTGTGGATGGGCAAGTAAAACAATTGAATCCTGCACTTTGGATTGCTCAATAATTAGATGACTAATCTAACAACGAAATCATCAATTTAGTTTGAAAAAGAGGTGTTTCTGTTAAGTTTTATTAATCTTTTTGCTGTAAAGTCGTAAATATTTGTGGTTAAGCTTTACATTTCATAAATTGCAACCTAATCAAAAATTTTAATATTATGCGTTTTAGAGGACTAATGTTTTTTCCAATTTTATTTTTAACCCTTTTCGTGACATCTCTCACGGCTCAATCACTCCCCCCAGCAGATAATACAGCCCCTAGGCAAGATGTTTCAGATAAGGACTTGAAGGTATTTGTTGAAATTTATAAGAAAGTACAAAAAGAAAATGAAAAGATGCAGGCGGAAATGGTGAGTATGGTTGAAGATAACGGTATGACAGTAGAGCGTTTCAATGAAGTTTACCAAGCACAAATGCAACCTGATGCAGCGGCGGATATTTCGGATAAAGAACAAGCAAAAATGCAGGATATTATGACAGAAATTCAGACTGCACAAGTTGCTTTTCAAGAAAAGGTAGCTGGAATTATTGAAGATAATGGCATGACTGTCGAAAAGTATGAGGCCGTTTTTATGGAGCTGCAACAAAACCAAGAGTTACAAATGAAGTTTGGTGAAATGATGCAAGGCTAATAAAAGATTTTAGTAATTCATAAAACCACGGCATGCCGTGGTTTTTTTTGTGTTAAGTAAAAAAACTTTTATTTTTTTTCATTGTTTAGTTGGTAAATAAAAAATTAAACGTAAATTTGATTAAGTAATCGTCAAAAAACAGATTAAAAATTAAAAACATGACACATTTAAAAAAGGGAGATGCTGCTCCGAATTTTGAAGCACAAGATGAAAAAGGGCAAACAATTAAACTGTCTGATTTTAATGGCAAAAAGTTGGCATTATACATTTACCCAAAGGATATGACACCAGGGTGCACAGCGCAAGCATGTAATATCAAAGATAATTATGCTTTATTAGAAAAAAATGGTATTGCGATTTTAGGTGTTAGTGCTGATGATGCTTCTAAACATCAAAAATTTATAGAAAAGTATGATTTGCCATTTCCATTATTGGCAGATACCGATACCAAATTAATTAATGACTATGGTTGTTGGGGAGAAAAAAAATTCATGGGAAAAGTCTATGACGGAATACACCGAACAACCTTTCTGATTAATGAGGAAGGAAATATTCATGATGTTATTACCAAACCAAAAACGAAAGCTCATGCTGAGGAAATCTTGGCAGGGTTTGGTTTGTAAACTTGAGCGTATTGAAATAACTAATCTTATAATTAAACCATGGCATAGTGAACGATGTGAGAAAGTTGAGTATTCTTTGAAGCCAATTTTTTGCAAAAATTGAAATAATTAATAGCTACAAAATAAATCGAAAATACTTCACAGAACATAAATAGTTTACGTTATGCCGCTCTAATTTTGTAAAAAAATAAACGATATGTCAGATACAAAAAAAGCAAATGCAGAAAAGCTGAAAGCGCTTCAGCTCACCATGGACAAAATGGAAAAAACCTATGGTAAAGGCGCAGTAATGAAATTGGGTGATGGCGCTGTTGATAATGTTGAAGTGATACCTACGGGGTCTTTAACATTGGATATTGCTCTCGGAGTGGGGGGTTTTCCTAAGGGAAGAATTGTTGAAATCTATGGCCCAGAATCCTCTGGTAAAACAACCTTAGCTATTCATGCGATTGCAGAAGTGCAAAAGCAAGGAGGTATTGCAGCTATTGTGGATGCTGAGCATGCCTTTGATCAATTTTATGCAAAAAAATTAGGAGTTGATGTTAAGGAACTCATTATTTCTCAACCTGATAATGGAGAACAAGCGTTAGAAATAGCTGATAATTTAATCCGTTCTGGTGCCATTGATTTATTAGTGGTTGATTCAGTTGCAGCATTAACTCCGAAAGCTGAAATTGAAGG
>JAFIEX010000133.1 GCA_020832365.1 Crocinitomicaceae bacterium | reverse complement strand
ACGAAGGTCAGCAGGATTTTGAAGGTAGGCAAGATGTGGTTGGTCGGGGGGATACTATTAATCAACCGTAAAGTTGAAAATTTGAAAGCAGCTCTTGTGCTACTTGTTTAACTTGCTTTGATAAACTTTGTTAAAAGCCTTGTGATTCTGGCAGATACAGCTTCTCTATTTTGGGTATTGGCCCTGAACATTTTTTTTGGTGACAAGCTATGCAAGCGTCAACAGTTTTATTAAATGCCCGAGATTTATCCTGAATTTCATCATTAAATAATGAAGCATAGCTCACCTTGAAGTCCTCCAAGTAATTTAAGAACGTTTCATCCTTGGTTTTTCCCTTAGTCATTTCTGCCGTATGGAACAACTCCAATTGCTGCGAGGGTTCACCCAATGGTTGGTCTTCTCGAATAGCTATTTTCAACGTTTCAAAATGCGCGTAGAAGTAAAGCATGGCTACCGCCATTTCAGAATGTTCATACATTTCAAATTGCTTCTTTTCTTTTTTGGTAGCAACAGCCTGATCTTTAGCAGCATCATCTGAACTACAAGCAAAAAAAAGTGCAACTAAAAGCGGAAAAAGAAAATACAACTTTAGCAAACGCATGGCCTATTCTTCGATTAATACACCATGGGCAATAAATTCATAAATTATCTCTGGAGCTGTTATAGCTAAAATTTCTTCTTCAGACTCACCAGCTTCTTGCGCTTTCAGCTGTAATTCTTCTACAGATTTCATCCGAATAAAGGACCTTCCTTCAACTATTGCCATGGAGCCATCTGCATTAAAGGGCATAAAGAAACCATAATCTTTAAAACGGACAATAATGTCCTCATCTTCATTCATAGCAATTCTCATCCAGCAACCTTTTTTCTGACACACTTGCCCAATTTCTCCTGTAAATTTAATATTCTCAAGAGTATCTATAGCATCCATGGCTTGCATTTTCACCAATAACTCAGCTGCAGAAATTGGATGTCCTGGAGTGATCTCTTCTCCAAAGGAGGCATAAGTAATTTCCATTTCGGTTTCTAAATTTGTAGTTTCCTCCTCAACGGATGCCTCATTGCAGGAAACCAAAAAGAACATGGTTATTGCAATAATTGAAAAATATTTCATAAGCTTATTTTATTTTTTACAAAGTTAGTGCTTTTTGTCAGAATTCAATGTTACAAAAGAAACAATAGACTTTGACATGTTTGGGAAGCTGATTATTTAATCAATGCTTTCCCCCACATTATGATTTTTGAATGTTAAGAGAAAAGCGAAAAAGACCACCCATTTTCTAGTCTCCTAAAATACCCAATTGAAAAGAAATATCCACCAGGGCTTTCTGATTATTCGCAATAAAGTTAGTCAATCTAATTTGTCCATTAATAAAGTTATCTTCACGTGTGTTAATAAGAAAGATAGAGCTCTCACCGACATCAAACTTGCTGATTTCTGCATTCAGTAATCGTTCAAGATTTAAAACAGCAGATTCAAAAATTAAGACTTGTTCTCTGGTCGTTTCCCAAGTATTGACAGATTTTTGCACAGCAGCCTTCAGCCCTAGTCGCTGATTTTCCAAATCCAATTCTGCATCTAGAATTTTTAGTTTTGTTAAGTTCAGCTGCCCCCTTTCCTTTCTCAGGAATAAAGGCATGTAGAACTGAAGACCCCAGTTGAAATTATTCAAAGTAGCGCCATTTATTACAGCTCCTGAAACTGGCTCATTCAAAAAGTTATACTTTAGATTAACAACAGGTTTTAATTGTTCAGCCTTCCACCTTCTCTCAATTTCTAGTTGGCCAATGGTTAGCTGGTTTTGCAGCATGACCGGATGGTTATTAATTAAAGAATCAAAAGTATTGGTGATTAACTCATCAACGATAAAGTCCTTTAAATCATTGTTTTTTTCAGGAACAAGCTCCTCTGTAATTTCAAGTGGGATTAAGTTATCTGCCCATAAAAACACGGACAATTCTTGACCTGCATTTCGAAACGAGAGCAGGGCATCTTCCAGCCCAATTAGTCGGTTTTGTACTAAAATAAAAGCCTCTACCGTATCAATAATTGCGAGGTCTCCTTGTAGTGCGCTTTCTCTGATACCCTCAAATCTTTCTTGAGCCAACGCAACCCCTTTTTCAAAAATCTGAACGATTTCATAAGCTGCAAACCAGTTCCAGTAGGCATTAGATGCGGAACGCAAAACACTATTTAACATAAGTCGCTGCTCCTCATAAGTGATTTGTTCAAAAAGCTGAGCTTGTCTCACATCCGCCCTGCGCTGATCTATGAACAACCCTTGTCCAACAGGCAAAGAGACACCTGCATAAGCTAGCCCGTCTTCTGGGGTTTTTCTTTCAGGATTTAAATTGACACCACTATTTTGTTCAAAACCCGCGTAAAGATCTAACCCGAACCAAGTTGGCACTTTCAATCCAGCATCAATTAAGCTGTAATATTGATCATTTTCAAAATATTTTTGTCCGATGTTGCTATAGAGTGCAGGATCGAATCCACCTCTTGCAGCTTTGAGGTTTTGCTTACCAATTTCTTCATTTAATGCAGCTTGCAAAGCTACAGGATGGAAGTTTCTGACCAAAGTCATATAATCCTGAAAGCCCAATCGCTGCTGAGTAATTCCGGCGGATGCGAGAAATAAGAAAAGTAATAAAGAAATGATATATTTATACACGCTTATTGGCATTGCTTATTTGTATGATTTATCTTTTTTCTGTGTGCCTCCTGCATAATAATCTGGTGGGAATCCATTAAATTGACGCCACAACTCGTACCAAACGGGCACATCGTTCAAAAGTAAAATGGTGTTGGCGCCAGCACCTGCTCTTAAGGCTTTGGGCCAAGGATAATCGTTGTAATCTTGGGCAACTATAATTCTATACATTCCATTTTCACTAATAAATTGGTCTACAGCCCAAACTTCACCACCAAAAGTACCGAAGCTCGTACCTGGCCAACCAGAGAAAATAATCGCTGGCCATCCATCAAACTGAATTCTAACTTTCTGACCTAACTTAATTAGTGGTAAGTCTATTGGGCGAACAAACATTTCAACTGCTAATTCATAGTCAGAAGGAACAATACTTAAAAGCTGCTCTCCACTTTTGATATTTTCACCTAAACCACCACGAAAAGTTTGTGTGATATAACCATTTTGTGGGGCAACAATGAAATACATACCTGTTCTTATGGCATAATTTTGAAATTGATTTTTTAATTTCGTTACCGTTGCAATTGCATCATACATATTTGAAAAAGCCGAGAATTTATCAGATTCTGCTTTTGCTATTGAATTGTTAAACTGGGCCTCTAACGAAACCAATTCAACTTCAGCGTTTAATACATCATTTCTGCTTGCCAACAAGCGATTTTGAATCGAAATCCTATCAGCATTAGCCTTTTGGAACATTTGTTTCCTATTCTCAACCTCAGTGAGCGACTTTAACCCTTCTTGTTCAAGTCGTTGCATACGCAAGAATTGAATTTCAGCGATATCCGCATTAATTTTTATGGCTTCAAAATCCATGCTATCACTGATAACTTTAAGTTTCGCTTGTTCCAATCTATTTTTCGCTTGCTCAATTTTCAGCACCAATGTCCTTTTCAACGCTTCAATTTGCGCATCTAATGCCGTAATTTTCGATTCATAGGATTTTACCGCATACTCCTTTGCATCTATTTGTTCTTGCGTACGTTGCAGAAGCATTGGGTCAAAATATTCATCTTTGATCTCAAGAATATGAATAATTGTATCCCCTTTTTCTACATAATCTCCTTCTTTTACATACCATTTTTCAATTCTTCCATCAATAAAAGATTGAATGGTTTGCGGCCTCTGTTGTGGTAAAAGCGTATTCACTTTGCCTATACCTTGAATGTTCTGAGTCCAAGGCAAAAACATAGCAATCAATACAGAAATTGCAAAAATCCCAATTAGCTTTAACGCCACCCGTTGCGCAACCTTGCGCTCAACCATCTTAAGTGATTGGGCTTGCTTAAGGTTTATTTTACTTTTAACTTTATGCGGTGATAAATTCAACATAATTTAGAATTTAAAATTCATCTTTAACTTCATCATACTTTCCAACTTGTCTTACTCTTCCACCACTTAGGATCACTATTTTATCGGCTCTTTTTGCAAAGCTGTGGTCAATGGAGCTAGCAACTATCGTCCAGCCATGTTTTTTATCCAATAGATAATCCATCACTTCTGTTTTATATTCCTCGTCAAAATACTCAAAGGTATATTCTAGCAGAATTAATTTAGGTTTTCCAACAATAGCCCGAGCCACTAATATTTTTTTAACGATACTCTTGGGCAATCCAGCACCAGAAGGTTCTAAGACAGTATCATAACCTTGCGGCTGATTTTTGATAAAAAGTTCAATACCTAAAGCTCTGACAACCTCTTGAACACGACCCAAGTCGATGTCTGGTCGGCCTAATGATATGTTCTCGTAAATTGTAGCATTAAATAGCTCTTCACCCACTAAACAAGAACCAATTAAACATCGCAAGCTTTCTACATTTAAATTATCAGTTGGAAAGCCGTTAAATGAAACCACTCCCTTATTACTATGATATAATCCTCCGATTAACTTCAACAATGAACTTCTTCCAGAACCGCTTCTTCCACTAATCATGACCACTTCACCAGGGTTAATCTCTAAATTGATATTTCTTAGCGACTCTTCTTTGGCTTGAGGGTATTTAAAAGTAACCTTATCCATGAAAACATTCAAACCATCATTAGGGCTGTGTGCTCTTAGATCAAGCCCTTCATCCTTTTCCATTTCGATATCTGTGATTTGTCCAATTTTTTCCATACCTGTAAGCACATCATAAATTGTATCCAGACTTACAATTAGTTTTTCAACCGATGAAATTATCAACAAAATAATAATTTCAGCAGCGACAAACTGACCGATATTCATAACCTGCTCCATAACCAAAACACCGCCAATCGCAAGCAGGCCTGCTGCAACAATGACTTTAAAAAGAACAAGCATGGAATACTGCCCTACAAGAATCTTAAAATGTGCCTCTCTAGCATGAATATACTGATCAACATGCGTGTCTATTCGCTTAAATGGTAAATCCGAAACTCCAGCCATTTTAAAAGTTTTAGCGCTGCGCGCCAACTCTTCCAGCCAATAAGCCGTATTATATTTATGTTTCGATTCAATAAGAGCAGTTTCGAGACCTCTCTTTCCAAAATACTTAAAAATGAAATAGAGCATTAAAACTAGAAAAACGCCAAAAATGATGAAAAACTCATGATACAGCGATAATAAAATCAAACCGAAAAGTACTTGGAGTGCAGCAGTTGAAATATCTATGAGTATTTTAGCTAAACCTTTTTGTATCGTAAGTACATCAAAAAAGCGATTCATTAATTCTGGATTGTACTTTTTAAAGAGCGCCTCCAACTTAAAACGAGGCATTCTATATGCGAATTCAAAAGCCGCACGAGCAAAAATTTTCTGCTGCAGATTCTCAGTAATTCTTAATTGAAAGATTTGAAGGATTCCATTAATGGCTATACCCACTACAACAAAAACAACTAAAATAATCCAGGCAGAATTCACGGCTCCTCCCTGAATTAAATTCACGATAGCCTGAATACCTAATGGTAATGACAAACTAACTAATCCAGTAAAAATAGAATAATAGTAGACATTCCAAATTTCTTTAGAATCTGTAGCAATCATCTTCCAAAATCGCTGCCCTGTAGTGTAGCTTTCAGCTTTATTTGTTTCCGCCATTTTAATTCTTTATTACTTTTAGCACCAGAGATGTATAAAACGCTTGTACAATGTCCTCTCCCTCCGATTGATTAGTAACACTGGGTATATGTGCTGCAAAAAATCGCTGATGCAGCGCGCTATCTAATATTGTTGATACTAACATTTTTGCGTATCCAAACTCCGGGTTAATACACAATATAATTTCACTTATAAAACAAACTAAGCGTTTATAACTTTCAAATACTCCAGTTTTATTATACTCATCAACATCTTTTGTTAATATAGATTTTGGAGACTCTGAATAAACTATTCTCTGTAACTTCACCTCATCAATATGAGAATAACTACTGTCTTTGTTAATTTCCTCAGTAAGCACTTTTATGACCACCTCAAGTTTCTCCTCTACATCATCAATATTGTTAATAGCGTATTGCACTCTAGCTTCTTGCCACGTCCAATACCAAGAAGTCAAGTAAAGTAGTAGCTTATTTTTATTCTCAAAATAACGATATATAGAAGCTTCTGTTGACCCAATAGCTGCACTTAGCTTTTTAAAAGTAAAGCTTTCAAATCCATCCTTTTCCATTAAGTCTATTGCCCCAGAAACAATCTTCTTGCCTAATGCACTTGACTCAGGATCCTTCACAAAAATGGTTTCGTTAACATCAATATGAAAATGAGGCTGAAATTGCTGCATATTTATTTATTAGCAGCGCAAAAATAATAGTAATACTATCAATAGTAATAGTAGGAATTCAAAAAAAAGTTAAAATAAATACCTCCAATTTAGCTTGGACGACATTTATTAATTCACTCCTTCGGCAATTAAATCTTCTGTAGGAGTTGCTCCATTAATATCTCCATAAGCGTCACAATGTGCTCTTTTAGAGCCACAAGCGCTTAGTGCAACAACTGTAAAAAGCATTAAAAACATTATCAGAAAAGAATTTTTCATTATACGAGGTTTATATTCGTTACAATTAAAGAAGTTCAAATATAATTAAAAACTTAAAATTCCTTAATTTATTATTCAAATATTTACCAGACACAAGTTTATTCGAAGGTTAGTGCCCATAAAATACTAAAAGCATTCAAACTCAATATCGGATTCTTGCGGAGAGTAACGTTTATAATATCAAATACCTGCATAAGATAATGTGCTGGTTTTAATTCTTATAATTTTTTTCTTCGAATATAAGTAGACCGAGAAATCAAAAATACACCCAAAAAAATCAATAACATGAAAATAAATTTTTGCACCGTAATAGTACTACTGTAGTCGTCTGCCCATCCTAAAGCAGCGAAAAGAATAGTAAACAAAATAACCATCATAGGTTGAGTGTAAATATAACTTCCACTGACACTTGGCGAAACATGCTTAAGGGCAAAAATATTTAATAGATAGGTTAAAAAAGTTGCTCCAAAAACTACAAAAGCTACTTTATACCAAATTGTTATTGGAATTAAAGAAAAGTTGGTTTGCATAACATCAATCCAAACACCAGGATAAGCACAAACGAAAACAAAACCAAACAAAAAGTTATAAGTAATCACCGTTAAAGGTCTGTAAATAGCCATTAACGGTTTAACAAGTACCAGGTAAACGCCAAAAGACAGTGCGTTAATTAAGATATACAAATCCCCAATTGGTGAATCGAATTGCGGAGCGCCTTTAGCTAAAATAAGTGAAACAGCCCCAAAAGCCCCAACCGCAACCCCAATTGCTTTCATCCAAGTTATGGGTTCTTTCAAAATGATAAAAGCCAGTAATACAACTAATATCGGCGTGGAGGTCATGATTATACCAGCATTAAATGCTGAAGTGATGGAGAGGCCATTAAAGAAAAATAGCTGGTTTAATGCTACACCAAAAAAGCCACAAACTGCCAATCTAAAAAAATGTTTTTTTGCAACTTTTTCTCGAATAAAAATTTTAAACAGTACAAAAAAAAGTAACGTGGTAATCGCGACTCGGAAAAGGATAAACACATTTGGCCCTAGATAATCTGGCATAACCCCTTTTGCTAAAATATGATTAGCGCCATAGAGTAAGTTCAAACCCAACAGCGCCAAATGCGCAAACAAAACATTCTTCACATCAACTATTTATGATAGGCGCTATAGGCCGCTTCAACAGTCTTTTTAGCATTTCCGATAAAAACCTCCTCATCCAAAATAATAAATGGCCTTTTTAGAAAAGTATATTCTTCCAATAAGTAACGTCGATAATCTTCTTCCGTTAATTGCTTTTCGTTTAATCCCATGGATTTATACTTCATTGCTCGTTTGCTAAATAGCGCCTCATAACTTCCAACTTTTTCCTTTATCCAATCCAAGGTAGCGCCATCAATGTTTTCAGTTTTAATATCTTGTAAGATAACATCGTCTTTCAATTCTAGCGTTTGCAAAATTCGTTGGTTAGTAGTACAACTGGATAAATGGTATATCTTTTTCATGATTTTTTTGGCTTCAAAGATATGTTTTTATTTTTTTGCCAGACTAACAGCACAAAACTTATGCACACCCCCACTAAACAATAAGCTTTCGCCCCCTTTTTGCCCCCT
>JAFIEX010000132.1 GCA_020832365.1 Crocinitomicaceae bacterium | reverse complement strand
AAAAAAAGCCACCCTAATCGGATGGCTTCTTGAAAATCTTAAAACAAATTATGCGTTAGCATCCTCTGCTATTTTAATGTATTCGTCGTAAGTTACTTTTTTCTCATCTATTTTAACAGTAGCCTTGAAATAAGCATTTAACTTCTCTTCAGCCACGCCCTCTGCAATTCTTGAAGCTTCCTCTCTGTTCGATAGCACTTGTCTAGCAGTTTGTGTTAACTCTTCGTCTTCTGGAGCAGGAATACCGTACTGTGCATATTGCCCAGCCATCAAAGTTTTTGTATGCGCTATTAACTCTTCCTGTGTAACTGCCAAATCATTGTTTTTGATAAGATGATCTTTAATCAATTGCCATTTCAAACCTCTTTGATAACCTTCATATTCTGCCTCAATTTGCTCAGCAGTTAAAGGGTTCTTGTTATTATCTTCTTTTTGAGAGGCCAAAATCCATCTTTTTAGAAATGCATCTGGTAATTCAATTACGGTTTTGTCAATTAAACTATTGGTAATTCTTCTTGCCAAAATTCGGTCGCTATCTCTTGAAAACATTTCTTCCAAGTCTGCCTTAATTTTGTTTTTTAATTCTTCCTCGGAATTAACAACTCCTTCTCCAAACAGTTTATCGTAAAGCTCTTGGTTCAGTTCTGCCAATTCCATTACCTTCACATCATTGATGGTTAATTGAAATAATGAAGAAATATTAGCCAAATCCGCTTCCTTAACACCCAACATGGCAGCAGTATCTTTACCACCCTTAGAGACTTTATATGGGTCAACATTAATATTATCCCCAACTTTTTTACCCATCAGCTCCTTTTTGGTAGCCTCGTCTTCTGTAAACTGCATAGCAATAGTTGAAGAATGCATAATGCCTCCTTCTTTGATGGATCCATCTTCATTTAGTTCCACAAATTGACCTAAAATCATATCTGTTTCACCTACAGACTCCCCTGAGCTCAGTTTTCCGTATCTTCTGCGAAGATCGTCTATTTGTTTTTGGATAAGTGACTCATCTATAATTACTTTAGGATATTCAAATTTATTCCTTCCAGAAAGTTTCACTTCCAACTCAGGAGCTAATCCAATTTCGTAAGTAAATTCAAAAGTGCTAGGCTGATCGAAGTCACCTTGAAAATCTTCACCTTCCTTCGGTAATGGATTCCCAAGAATGTTCAACTTTTCTTCTTCTATAAAATTAAACAAGGATTGGCTAACCAGTTTGTTCAATTCATCAGCAAGAACGCTTTTCCCATATTGTTTCTTGATAAGTCCCATAGGTACTTTTCCTTTTCTAAAGCCCGGGATAGCAGCTTTTTTTCTATAGTCTGCTAAAGTTTGATCTACCAATGGTTGGTAATCTGCATTCTCTACGGCAATTTTTATAAAAGCCGATACATCACTGATGTTTTCTCTTGTAATATTCATAAATCTTATGATAACTGAATCAATAAATACAAACAAAAAATGGTATAAGAAAGACTCATACCATTAATTCAGTGCGGATGGAGGGACTCGAACCCACACACCTCGCGGCACTAGATCCTAAGTCTAGCGTGTCTACCAATTTCACCACATCCGCTTGCGATAACTCGCCACTTTCCGTTAAAAGTGGATGCAAAAGTAATAAAAAAAACAAAGTGATGCACAAAAATAAAAGTTTTTTACAGACAAGTCTTGCAATCACTGAAAGTGGCCAATAATGTTTTTAGGATTTATCAAATAACAAAGACTACTCAAACCTCGTAATCTGATCTGTAAGCTGCAGGAGTTATACTTTCCATTTTTTTAAACACCGAATAAAATACACTTCTTGATTTAAAGCCACTGCTTAACCCAATTCCTTCAATAGACAAATGTTTATATTGAGGGTCTCGCAACATTTTCTTCGCCTCAGTAATTCTGTAACCATTAATAAAGTCGTAAAATGTTCCACCAGTTGATAAGTTTATTGCTTTTGAGAGGTAATTTTTGTTCGTTTGTAAAAGCTGAGCTAAATCGTATAAACTCAGTTCTTTCTCCAGGTATAACTGACTCGTTAACATTAAGCTTTGTAGTTCAGAAAACAATTTCAAATACTTCTCACTATCTTCAGAATTCTCCCCATAATGCTCTGCCTCCATACTCTTAATGACATCTTCTTGCTTATCCTCATTCCTGATCTCGATAGCGCTGGTACTATTGTAAATCCGCTGAGGGGTGTGATGGCTTTTGTAAATGTCTCGCTGTTTGAAAGCCATCCATCCTACAAAAAAAACATGCAAAGCAACCAAAGAGTAATAAGCTGAAGTACTAATATTTACCCCTTTAAATGCAAACAGCACGAATTCAAGAATATAGTACAATACATAGATCACAACAAAAATCTTTAGCCACAAAAGAGATAAATTCTGTTTATAAGAGTATACCTCCTCAATATTTTTGTCGTGTGAATAAAGCAACTTGAACATCAAGACCGCATAAAACAAAATCTGCAAGAACAATAATATAGTAGACACGAAAAAGACAATAGCAATTAATGGTAATGGAGTATCTGTATTGACTTCATTTACTGGCGCCATCAATTGATTCCTTGTATTATCATCAGTTTGAGCTACCAAAACCACCGAGATAAAGCCTAGTATTAAAGCTGGTAAAAAATGAACTATTGCTCTTTTAGTAAACCTATATTTTTCATTGGTCAGTACTTTTACATATAAATATATAAGTGGATGGGTAGCCAAGGACAATAAAACTATAAGGTAGAGAAATAAGTCAATTAACGGTTCTATCCTGAAAATTCGAATGTTTAAAAAGAGGAAATACTGTAACGCTACATTGAGCATGTAAAAAGCCATAATTCTGGAGGATACCTTTTTGTGCGTAAAGAACAATATTCCAAATACATAAGCATGTATCATGGACAGTATTAAAAGGGCAATGACTACTTGATTCATTTCTGTAAAACTCAAAACAAAAATAGTTTTTTCAACGAGAAAATTAACTTAAAAAGCTTTGGGAGTTAATTTTTATGAAAAGTATAAGCTTATTTCAAAACTATTCCAAGAATAAATTTCAAATCAATTTAAGATATTAGAAAATATAAATTTATTGACCTACATTCCAAATCCTTACCATGTCACCACCATTGTAATTTGTCATGTACATGCGTAACCCCCAAGCAGTATTTCCGCTCATAATTGATCCATCAAAAAGCGAAAACCTTGCGTCTGAACATGGGTCGTTTAATATCAAGAAATTCTCTTCATCCACTACCAAAGCACTATTGCAAGTACCTTCTTCATCTGCTGGTGAATGTCGATCAAAAGCTACAAATTCATTCAATGCTCTCCTGTAAACGATGATGCCTCTCGATCCAACACCATTTACATAAGCCCATCCTCCAACCCCCATCAACGGCTGATAGGTAGGCAAGTTGAGATTCAAGGTGATGTCAAACTGAAAAGATGGAACAGGGTGTAAACGATTGGAGTGACAGGAAAAAAATAATCCAATCAAGGCTATATAAATAAAATTTTTTAAGTTCATGCTTTCGTTCTAATAGAGCAAATTTATGTGTTTTCCAACGAAAAAAAGCATACTTCTATTGCTTTTTAGCTGTTTATTTTTGTTAAGTGCCTGCAAAACAACAGACACGGCATCAACCATGCCGTCATTAGAACAAGCCGAAAAAGCCAGACAAAGAGACTTAGAACGACAAAAAAAAGAAGCAGAGCGAGCGCAACGCCAAGCTGAAAAGGAGTTTTGGGAAAGGCAAAGTAAAGCAGTTCGAAAAAGAGTTAAAAAAACAAATAAACAGCGCAAAAAAGAACGCAAACAGAAGGAAAGAAGGAGAAGGTAAATCTCCGAAAAAAACTACTTGAATTTAATCCACTATTTCTAAAAGCTGCGCAATAGAATAAGCACTTAAGGGGTGGTATCCTGCCCGCGCCTTTTGAAAAATTTCTACTCCCCAATCTGCCATTTCAGGATTATTTCTAAGCGCCGAATACATAGGTCTCAAAAACTTTCTACGACCAATTTTGGTTAAAAAAGAAGCGATTTCGTCTCTAAACCCATCGAAATTAGCATTAATAGCTAGCACGAACCATTCTGTCATAATTTCAGCATTGCCACTTTTAGCAAATTGCAACTGTTCTTCAATCGCCTCAATAGTCGTAGGATCAATATCAGGCTGCAAAGCTCTAATAAAAGCTAGCCATTTCTGCGTGATTTTATCTCTCCTCGTTAAGTCTTTCGGAAGTTTTTCTCCTTTCTGGATTTTATTTGCTAATGCAATCACAGCATCAAAACGATCAGATGAAATCTCTGCTGCTCCTTCAGGAATGCCAGGCTCATATATCCACTTTTCTATTACAAACTCGGAGTTAGAAACATCAACATGCTCATAGAAATAATCTAAAAATTGCTCCGTTGTGAGCGTTTGAAAAGCAAATTCAGCAAAATAACCCTTTAAAAAAGCATCTAGTCTTTGTCTTCCGATTGCTTCTTCCAAAGTTTTTAACATTAAACCTCCTTTTACATAGGCAATATCTGTTAGGCCTTCATCAGGATCACGGCACGTCAGGTCTAATTTTAGATGCGTATCAGCATATTGACCTTGCGATTTGAACTTTTCAATGGTTTCAATTAATTCTTGGTATTCCACAAGAAAAAGCATATCGGCAATTTCTTTTCCATATAGTTTTTCCATTATTCGGTTTTCAAAATAAACAGTGAACCCTTCATTCAACCAGATGTCTTCCCAAGTGGCATTTGTAACTAAATTCCCTGACCAAGAATGCGCCAATTCGTGCGCGATTACGGACACCAAACTTCTATCCCCTGCAATAAGTGTTGGGGTCGCAAAAGTTAACCTTGGGTTTTCCATTCCACCAAAAGGAAATGAGGCTGGCAATACCAATACGTCAAATCGCTCCCATAAGTATTCACCATAAAGCTCTTGAGCTGCTACTATCATTTTTGGAATATCCTGAAACTCATCCCTCGCTATCTCTACCATATTAGGAAGGGCATAAACACCAGATATTTCATCCAAACTTCTAAATGCTAAGTCTCCCACAGCAATAGCTATTAAATACGGAGGAATCGCTTGATTCATTTCAAAGTAATAAACACCAGTGTCATTTTTGCGTTGCGGATTAGTTGCGCTCATTAATGGGAGCATATCCTTAGGCACTTGTAACTTTGCCGAGTAGGTAATGCGCTGACTTGGATCATCTTGAATCGGTATCCATGTTCGCGTTAATATAGGTTGACCTTGCGAATAAACAAATGGTTTATCCAAGCCATTTTTATCATTAGGTTTTAGCCAATCCAATGCTTTACTATTTTCAGTTGTTTGATAATGTATGGTCACATTATTGGTTTTTGGTGTAATCGGTATTTTTAAGAAGCCTCCAACTGTAGGATAACTTCTACCTAATTCAAAATCAACAGCAACAGTATCATTATCTAGAAAAACTTTATCAATAATCAAACCCCTTGTATCGAATAACATAAAATCAGTAGGGTGTAAGATTTGAATGGAATGATTGGCTACACCATGAATGACCTCCTTATCAAAATCAACAGTAAGATCGAGCGCCAAATGCACCGTTTTGACCTCATTTATATTGGCAAAAGAATGCTTTCTTAAATACAGCGCATCACACCATTTTTCCTTGTAAATTTGCTCATAATCAAGAGTTTTAGCTTCTTCATTTTGATGATCAATATTGCAACCAAACAACAGAAAACTTGTTAATAAAAGTAATTGAAAAAACACCTTTACACTTCTCATATCCATATTAGTTTTTGCTAAGATAATAAAAGAAGTATTATTTCTGTTTTAGCATATCTTGAAGTTCCTTCTGATTTTCTTTTAAAATTTGAATTTCATTAGTTAGCTCTTTAATCATTGTTTGTTGATCTTGAATTGCTTTGGTTAAAACTGGTATAAAATCATTATAACGAACGCCTAATAACCCATTATCGTCAATTGAAATTATACCTGATTCTAGGATATTTAATTCGCGAAATGAATCCACCAAATCTTGAGCTATAAAACCAAACTCATATCTAGATTCTTTTTGATGCCTCCTTTTATAACTTACTGGTTTCAAATGATTAACCAAATTAATACCATAGTTCAATGGAGTAATCTCGTTTTTCCAATGCTCATCGCTAGTAACAGTCCAAGCAACTTGTATTTCTGCAAGTGAAATATCATGATTTCCCAATCGAATTTGGTTATCATTAGCAGGTACTGGAACGTTTACGTTACTTCCAATAACTATGTTGTTGTTACCAGTAGAAAAATTATGCCCAGCCCTATAGCCCAAAGCAACATTGTTATTCCCCAGGGTATTATTAAAGGCAGCATGATTTCCAATTGATGTATTATTAATTCCTGAAGAGTTCCTGAATAAAGACTGAGCTCCTAAAGCAGTATTGTTTACACCATCCGTGTTGTTAAATGCTGCATATCCGCCAACTGCGGTGTTTCCAAAAGCAACCGTGTTAGAAACTAAAGCAAAAGAACCAACAGCCGTATTATTGCCACCATTTGTATTAAACGTCATCGCTCCTGATCCCAGTGCTGTATTATCGCTTCCCAAAGTATTATTTAATAAAGCTTCCGCTCCAAGAGCAACATTATGGATTCCATTGGTGTTATTCGCTAATGCAAAATAGCCAACGGCAACTTGCAAAAATCTGTTAGAGCTTCCTAAAGCCATAGAGCCTATTGCTACATTGCCATAGCCTGTGGTGTTATCAAAAAGCGCATAATCACCAACAGCGATATTTTCAAATCCAGTTGTAACATTGCTTAGCGCCCATGCTCCAAAACCAGTATTCCATTCAGCATCTGCACCAGCATTTAATCCAGAGTTATAACCAAAATAGGTGCTCTCCAAATTTTGATCTATTTCCCCTGATGGTTCGTTATTTACCCTAAACTTTAAAGGCTGGTTATCATTTGTTCCGATATAGTTATTCATTGAATTTGTATTACTATTTCCCTGAAGTTTCCAGGCATCATTCCCATCAAGCATTCTTACCCACCTCGTTCCATTCCAATAATAATATCCGAGAAAAACATCATTAACAGTTGCCAAATTAAAAACAGCTAAACTCGTTGCAGGAGATGTCACAGGCAAATTAGAAGTGGTAGTAACTAAAGACACTCTTGGGATCAAAAATCCCTTATTTTCACTTTCTAAATCAAGAATAGCAGAGGCATTTGGCGGCGTGCCTAATAAGTTTATCCCTATGTTTTGGGAAAATAGCTGTGATAAATTCCAAATTAACAAAAGGCATAGTGTAAAAATTCTTCTCATAATTGCAAATCATTTAAAATAAAGCACTGTTTAAGAAAATTTCAAGTAGGTATTATACAAACATAACTCTTTTTATTGAACCATGAAACAAATTTATAAATAAATTGGAGATCTTAAACATGCAAGTAATTTATTGATAATCAATTTAAAAGTTATTAAAACATATTGGAATATAAAAGCTGTTTTTTTATTATATTTTAATTTTATAATGTTGTACAATTCTGCGTATCACAATGCTCATATTTATTAAATTTAAATTTTTAGGTTTGCATTAAAAAATACTTGATCCTTAACTGTTCAATAATGGAGCTCATTCAATTCATGCTTTTAAAGTTTTAAATGTTATCTTGTGTGTACTGATTTAAACTGAAAAATTTTTAAGAACCACTTATTTTATTCTTTTTACATATAAGGTCCAATTAAAAAAGACTGTTTTTCAAAAAAGAAATCCCTTGAATGGTCCTATTTAATTTTTTTAACTATTTTCGACGGCACTAATTAAAATGTAAAAAATGAGTTCTACGAAAGGGAAAGATTCGGGCGCAATAATGGGACATCCCAAGGGATTGTTTTTATTATTTACAGTAGAGATGTGGGAGCGTTTCAGTTATTACGGTATGCGCGCTATTTTTATTCTGTTTTTAACAAAAGCACTTTTAATAGATACAAAACAAGCAGGTTCTATATTTGGTATCTACACCTCATTGGTATATGCTACACCGCTTTTAGGAGGGTATATTGCCGATAGGTACTGGGGTAACCGGCGCTCAATACTAGTTGGGGGGATCTTAATGGCAATCGCACAGTTATTAATGTTCGTCAGTGCATCTATGTTTGCTGTACCATCGACAGCTACTTTAATAATGTATGTCGCCTTAGGGTTTTTGATTTTTGGAAATGGTTTTTTTAAGCCAAATATTTCCTCTATGGTTGGTTCTTTGTATCCTCAAGGTGACAGCCGGGTAGATTCCGCTTACACCATATTTTATATGGGTATAAATGCTGGTGCACTAATCGCTCCACTTGTTTGTGGCGGGTTAGGAGACACAGGAGCTCCTGCAGACTTCAAGTGGGGATTCTTGGCTGCCGCCATTGGTA
>JAFIEX010000131.1 GCA_020832365.1 Crocinitomicaceae bacterium | reverse complement strand
TTGGGACGCCATTTAGAAGCCATTCCTCTGTGACAGCGTTATTGGTATTGTTGGTGATTTGAACAGCTAACGGAGCGCTACCTTGCTCAGGGCTGCCTATAAAACTAGCTTCAAAATTGCTGCTTTCAATCGTGACATTTTGTAAACAACTGCCACAATCGTTGCTGGCAAGAAATTGATAGGTGCCTGGTTGTGTTATCGTAATATCTGATTGGTTATTCATATTACCATCCCAACCGAATAAATTGGCATTATTCACTACTGCTACTATTGTTGTCGACTCTTCTTCGCAGAGTACACTGGAATGTGGAAGTATATTACAATTCACTGTGGCTTGTATCGATACGAGCACCGAGTCTGATACTATATTACAAGAATTACTAACTGTAAAATGATGCCAGCCAGTTTGGCTTGGGGTAAAGCTAGCATTATTACTTCCATTCGACCAAGTAATGTGATCATTTGTTTGAATCGTAATTGTTGCCTCTGATAGGTCACATAATGTTGTGGAATCGTTATAAAGAACGGTGTATTCAGGTTGATTTGGATGTATAATGACCGCTGCGGAATCGACGGTTAAATCACCACAAGCATTTAAACCAGAAAAATAGATGAAATGATTGGTTGTGTCGTTAGGGAAATAACTACTGGAATTACTGTTCTGATTAGAAAATGTGCCAAAGTTAGAAGACCATTGTACACTGTTAACATTGCCGTTGGTCGCTCCTGAAACGTTGACTGTGTCACCAAAACAAATTGCACCGTTGTTAGGTAGTGCTGAAATTGTAACTTCGATAGGGATGTAAGGGATCACACAACCATCATTTGGATAGGACACATTACCATTCACATCGAAGTCGGCACGCGCACCATCGCGATCTGCTGGAGAACCACCAATTCCGCCAAATTGATTGGTTAAAAAGCAGCGGTTGTAAGTAACGGTCTGTGTACAGCCAACCCCAAAGGAAATCGTCGTGGTGCGGTCACCAGTGGAAGGGTCGCAATTATTTACCCAATTGGCGAAATGCCCAGATGTATTGCCTGTGCATTGAAAAAGTACATACATCGTATCTTGTAAACCAGCATAATTGTGTGCTGTTGGATCAAAATCTTCACTTGTAATGATTAAAACTAGTGCATTTGCTGGTAAAATACCACTTGTAGGCTCGAGAAAATGTCCGCATGTTACTATGGTTTGATTCAATTGTTGCACTTTGCTAGCGGTATTGGCATTTTGACAAAATCCTAAAAAAGGGTTGTTTGGCCAAGTGACTTGCATGTCACTTACCAATAGGGCAGAATTACCGACTTTGAAGCGCAGCATTTCGTTAGGTCCTTCTGGAGTTCCGCAAGCGTCAACCAAAATACTTTCAATTTGAAAACATTGTCCTAAACCAATGGAGCTTAAAGTCAAAAAGAATGCAACAAGTATAGTTTTCAAATGCTATTTTTTTACAAAGGTCAAGTTTGTAAATCAACCATCCAAACTTTGTGGTTTAATTTTACTTTAAATCTATGTGAATGACTTTTTTTGAGAACGAACCTCACGGAATGTATTTTACGACACTTTTTGAATTGGCATTAGTCCTAATAACGTGACATCTTATCAACCCGTTATCCAGACTAACGCTATAAAATCGTCTAAAACCTCTCGTTTAACATCTATTCTCCAACCCTAAATTTTTTCTCCAACCTCAATCTGCCCAGCCAAACGTTGCGCTTTTTCTCTTAAATCATCTGTTGATGCATCTAAATGGTCGTAACAAAGTACTATTCCCATTCTCCTGTATAGTCGTGTAAAGGGTTTGCCAAATATTCTAATATCTGACTTTTCTTCCGATGCAATAGACTCCACACCTTTATATGTAGGCTGTCTCTCTTCTGCTATTTTTGATAAAATTACGGCGTTGGCACCTGCTCTTTCTTGTGAAACATTCGGGATATCCCAACCCAAAATTGCTCTTGCGTGCAATTCAAATTCATTCCAGTTTTGCGTGCCAGCCAAAGTGACCATTCCTGTATCATGTGGTCTAGGAGATAACTCTGAAAAATAAACTTTATCCTTACCAATAAAAAACTCTACTCCCCAAATTCCTGCTCCAGTTAGTGCAGCAGTGATTTTTTGTGCCATCGCTTGTGCCTCTTGCAGTCGATCTGGGTGCATCGGCTGCGGCTGCCAGCTTTCTTGATAGTCACCGCGTTCTTGTCTGTGACCAATCGGCGGACAAAAAAGTGTTTTTCCATTTTGCTGGGTAACTGTAAGTAAAGTGATTTCATATTCGAAATCAATAAAAGCTTCTACAATTACCTCTAATTGATCGCCTCTACCTTTGGTTTGCGCATTTTCCCATGCAATGGCAATATCATTCTCCGTTTTAATTACGCTCTGACCTTTACCAGATGAAGACATTAATGGTTTTACCACACAAGGCATTCCTATTGCCTTTACTGCTGTTTTTAGTTCTTCTAGCGAAGTAGCATAACGATATGCTGCTGTTTTTAATTGGAGTTCTTTAGCGGCTAAATCCCTGATTTGTTTTCTGTTCATAGTGAAATTAGCTGCTTTGGCAGATGGAACCACCTGAATGCCGTTGGCCTCGAAATCATATAATCGCTCTGTTCTAATTGCTTCGATTTCTGGAACTATAATATCTGGTTGATGGTGATCAACGATTTTTTGCAGTGCTTCGCCATCTAACATGTTAATTACTTCAAAAGTGTCTGCAACTTGCATGGCAGGGGCATTGGCATAAGCATCCACAGCAATTACATATTGCCCATATCTTTTTAGCGCAATTACTAATTCTTTTCCTAGCTCTCCTGAGCCTAACAACATTATTTTTTTCATGATCAATTCTTTATTGGGGTTGTAAGTACACAACCTTTTTAGTTTCAAAAAATGCTTCTTCAAAAATATCAGACAGCGCGTGTATTTCAAAGTAATTTTTGATGCCTTTCATTTCTTCAGAGAGGTCACCGCCTTTTAAATAAAGAACGCCATTTGGTAAAATATTTTTTTGCTCCTTTTTAATTTTTCCTTTTATCCAACTTAAAAAAGTAGGCATCTGTGTTACGGCGCGACTTACGATAAAATCATATTGCCCATTAACTTTTTCAGCGCGTTCCTGGGTGGCGGTCACATTATCTAGTCCAATAGCAGTGCTAACTTCTTCTACAACCTTGATTTTTTTACCAATGGAATCGACTAAGTGGAAATGACAGTTCGGAAATAGTATAGCCAATGGAATCCCCGGGAAACCACCACCAGTGCCAATGTCTAAAATACGCGATTCATCTTTGAAAGACATAATTTTAGCAATGCCTAAAGAATGTAAAACGTGGCGTTCATAAAAATGGTCAAAATCTTTACGGCTGATTACGTTGATTTGATCATTCCAAAATTTATAGGTTTCTTCAAGTGCTTTAAATTGCGCTATTTGTAACTCCGTGAGATGAGGGAAATATTTATGTATTAGCTCCAATTTTTTCTTACAAAAATAGAAAAATTAGATAGAAATTGATGTTGTCCTATTCAATATCCCAACAATCCATTCCAACCCCCACTAAAAAAGAAACGGTCAGGTTTTCTCTCTGTGGCTTCAAATACTGGTTTCCCATATTCATCTAACATGGGAAAGTGTCTATTTGGGTTTCGCCATGCTTTAGGAATAAAATTCTTATTATGCATCCATTTGTTTTGAATCTGATGACGAATTAATTCGCTATCCCAACCCAGTTGCAGCTGCACATGATTTCCCCAACCCATATAATGCATCATCCCCATACGCATTACACCATGACTTGTTGTCCCAAGGTGATTATCGGAAAGATCTTTCCACCCTTTGGGTATTTCTTTGGTACTATTATTGAATTGTATAGCCCCAGCTGTTTCTCCAGTCCAGAGCAGGTTCTCTAATTGATAAACGGTGTTTTCATTCCGATAATGAACCCCAACAAAACTGGTTCTGTAACGGTCTTTTCCTTGGCCTGCGAGAAAGTCATTTTCTATGATTAATCCAAGGCGATCGAGGTGCAGATTAAGACTGCCCGTTCGTTGACTGGTCCCATTGCTAGTTAAGTAAAAGTGGTGTAAATATCCCAAGGCAAATGGTCGATCTGATTGGTGGTAGTTGACCAAAATAAAAGGGTTTTCAGTTAGTCGCTTTTCTCCAATTAATCCGAAGCCACCTATGACAAATTGAGCAAGGTGTGTATGTTTTTCATTTCCCCAATCTCTGAAGTTAAAGGAATAGCTCGCACTTGCGTTGATTTGAAAGTATTCTTGAAGGTAATAAACTCCAATTTGACTTTCAATTTTATCTTGATGGCTGCCAAATTGATAAGAGACTCCGCATCTTAGTCCAAAGTTATTTTGTTCCCATCGCTGACTGAATAACAAGAATGGGGCACAAAACCATCCAACTATTGACCATTTCAAAAAGAAACTAATGTTAGTCAGCTTCATAACAACCTATATCTGGATTGGCAGGATTTCGGGTGATGCCACGGATATCATTTATGGTTGTGAAGGATGGGTCGGCATTGTTTCTTAATATAGAATTGCTTTCAAATAAAAAATCTCGGTCTTCAATACTTTTAAATTCTGGATCTATATTCCAAAAGTTTTGTTCAAAACCTTGTTCAGCATCTCTGTTTTCATCTAACCGAATAAGGTTGTTACGATATAAATAATTGATGGTTACAGCCCCTCCCTGTGTAATTGTATCATAGGCAATTTGATTGGTTCCACTACCATACAACACAGAATTGTAAATATTTCCTTCTGGAATACTACCGATATAGGTAATACCATCACCTCGTGTAAAGTAATTTCGAATAGCGATTGCTGGTTGCGAACCATCGGTACCATAGCTCAAAAAGTTGCACTGTCGGAAGTTGTAACTACCTCCTTCTAATTGGAAAAAACTGTATAAATCGTAATCGTAAACTAATAAGTTTTCACCGTAAATTTTGCTACCGTCATAATTGAAAATACCGTATCTTGCTTGATTGTAAATTTTAGTGTTTCGAATGTCCACTGTGTAGCCAGTATTCGATGGTGCCTCAGAAAACACATGGATACCGACAGTTCCATTTTTTAGCACGGCATGATTGATTGTAGAGTGTAGGGCTTTTTCAAAATATATTCCATAGTATTGACCCCTCACATTTTGATAAAATGGCTCTAGTCGGTCTCCTTGAAAAATTACAGGGTTTTCCGATGTTCCTTGAATATGCAGTGCTCCTTTTCTAACATAAAGTAATGATTGATTGTGCAAGTGTACCCTTGTTCCTGCTTCAATGGTGAGGGATTTAGCGGAATCAATAGCAGCTACATTGTATATCACGTGTGGTTTGTCATTAGTCCATACACCCTCTACAAATTGACTAAAATAGAAATGTGCATCTTGCCCCCAAACGGCTAGAATTACCCTTTGCTCCTTTCCATTGGTAAAAAACACGATTGAATCCTCAATAATCATTGGGTAATTTTGATCATTAATATCCAAGGTTACTTCTACAAAACAGAACAAACTGTCGTTTCCTGGAATGGATACATTTTCAAACGAAGTGCCACTTATACCATTCAGGTTCATTCTAAAGGGAGATTTTTCTCCTCCACCGAGGTACACTTTTGATACATTTACTTGTCTATTCGAAGGATTGTAAATTTTAAAACGCCTTGTTGAAGATCCCACTGTTGTAAAGACCGTATCAAAAACAACGGTGTCTTGAGAAAAAGCCAGGAAATCTGAGGATAGTATTAGATCTTTACGGCACCCTGAATGCAAGGTTAAGCCTAAGGTTAATACCAAGAATACAATCCCTTGAATACCATATTTTTTAATGTATATCATCCTACTTTGTCAATGCGAATTTAATTGCTTTTCAGGTGTAAAACGTTAAATATGAAAAAAACTTGCTTTGTCTAATCGTTTTTACCTTCCAAAGAATCTATTTCTTGCACATAAATGGTTTTTACCTGAATAATTTTCATTCCTGGAATATTAAAAAATTGCTCATGGGCATATTTTTCATAAAGGAAACTATCAGAAAGGGTAATTTCTAATTTTTCCAATAAAACGAGTTCATCTTTGGAAAGGTTTTGAAATAATGGTTGAACTAGTTTGGCTTGTTTCAGTAATTCTTCAATTTCGTAGGTTTTGGTAATAGTCCAAACTGTTTTGTTTTCTTTTATTTGTTGAATAGCATTCAGTTGAACGGGTATCGGATGAAACAGGGTCTCGTTAAAAACTGGCAGAAATACGGTAGTGGTATCCATAGTCCATTGCGCTAATTCTTTTGCTTGCTTCTTCGTTTCTTTTAGCTCATTTTCTTCTTCATTGAGATCGCCTTCCTCTTTTTCTGCTTTTTCCTCATTTTGTTTTGCTGCAATTTTTTCTAGATAAACAGTAGGGTAGAGGAGTTGAAGGGCAGCATTGGCGAATTTATCTATGATTTTTTGCTCTTTGTGTTCGAAGTATTCCACAAGTTGTTTGGTAACCTGCTTTTGCATTTTATTATCCATTTCTAGGTGTGGTGCAAATAAACTGACCGTTCTAGCCGCGGCAAATTCTATTGAGTCTTGATAGTCTCCTAAATTGAGCAACTGCGTATTGCCCTTATACAGCTGAGCAATGGAAAATGTAAAGGGAAACCTGAAAATGTCATGCTCAACTAAGGCCACCATTTTTTTTAACAGTTCTTCTTCTGCTGTAATGGATTCACCCTCTTCCCATTTGGCAATACGGGCATTTTCAGTAACGGTGATTTTTGTTTTTGAAGCGTTAAAATTTACCAAAAACTCATCTACTTGTTTGAGTTCATTAACCAGTGAATCTTTGATAAAATCCATCTGTAAATCGAGGTACGAAACCAAATAGTTTTTTTGGGACTTAACGGCGCTTATTGATAAAAGTATAATAAATAATTGTAAAATGATTGACTTTTGTATTTGCATTAGGCTTCCTTTAGTAATAATTGAATATCTGCTATAAGTTCAGAAACTTCATCGGGGCTTGTCCCATCATAATAGCCTCTGATGCGCAGTTGACGATCCACTAAAACGAAATTATTAGTGTGAATGAAGTCCGATCCAGCATCCCCCAAGTTTGCTGCTTCTGCTGGTTTTAAAACAAAAAAGGATTTCCTTGCTAAACCATATAATTCCTCTTTTGTCCCTGTAAGAAAATGCCATTGCCCCGCTAATGCATTATATTTTTCGCTATATTCTTTTAATATATCCACATCATCGTAATCGGGGTTTACTGTAAAACTAAGCATTTTTACATTTTCATTATTGCGAAATGCAGCTTGTACGCGTGTCATTTGCTCAGTCATTTTTGGACAAATCGTCATGCAAGTGGTGAAGAAATATTCTGCAACGAATACCTTGCCTTTCACATCAGCTAGTGTAATATTTTCGCCATCTTGATTGATTAAGTTAAATTCCCCAATTCGGTGACCAATACCTTTTTCTAGTAAAGATGGGTCAACCATTTCTTTTTTTATATCTTTAGGTTGGATGATAGGCAATTGTTTGACATCCTGACTGTTTTTTGTCATAAAATAGGCCGTTGCCACACCAATAATTAGGATAACGATGACTATAATTGCCTTATTCATATCTTCTCAAAAATTTTTCGTTCAAATTTATCAATATAATCATTGCCAATCAACAATGACCCCTTCGAATATCTCTTTTATTGACTTCAAATGAAAAGAGAGACTCGTAGCCGAGTCTCCCTTCACAATAACACTACTTATGAAACCTAACATCTATAAAACAGTCCCAAACTATTTTTGTTGGATGATCTTTGTTAAAATTTCTAAATCATTGAATGTTTTGTCGAATTACTTGGTAAACCTCATATGTCTCTCGGTTGTATGCATAAATTAAGAAATGCATATTATTCGCATCAAGGTTTTCGGGTATTTTATAGGAATAATCTTTAATATCAACAGTTCCAATGGATGCTGTGGCCTCGAAGAGCGGTACGCCCCAAGCTCTATTGTCAATGCTTCCCATGTGCGTATTCGTATGCACATAATCTGGATTGTATGAATTATCTGGCATTACTTGCCAATCTACAATGGAATCACGAATGACATAACAAACCAAGTTGATAGGTGCGGTGATGTTGTTAATTTTTTCTGCCCACACATGTAAAAATCCACCGCCTGTGCTCTCGTAATAGTTGAAAACAGATTGTAATCGAACATTTAAATTGTTTTCAGACAAGGTATTGGAAACATTGGTAGCCCAAGTCCCAGTAAATAAGAACATATTGCCATTAAATCTTCTGCGTGATATATTTCCTTGCGGATTACCAAAGAAGTTAAAGCCATTTTGAAAACGCTGTCCATATTCTAGTCCTTCAGGATTGGTGTGATTTGTAAAAAATTGACTGGCATTTGGA
>JAFIEX010000001.1 GCA_020832365.1 Crocinitomicaceae bacterium | reverse complement strand
CACGCTCCAACTCACACCCATTCTCGCTGTCGTTCTTAATAAATTTGTATTCCGAAAATGCTTCGAGAAGTAAAAAAACGAATCAGTCTCACCAATAAAAAATGAATTTCGGAACACATTATTGTAAATTTTACTTTTAAAGCTTAAAAAGAATCACAAAAAAAAGCGCACAAGACTGTGCGCTCGAAATAAATTTCAGTAACTCTATTGCCAGTACTTCATGAAAAAGTCACTTAGCGTATAATTGTTACCATTAAACTTTAATTCTCTAACTTCATTAGAAAGTAAAAATCTTGTGATTACTCTTCTACCTAATTGCGAATTATCCACCATAGTAATTTTGGCCACTTTAGTTGTCGCATTAAAATCTACAGTGAAGTACTCTGTGTAATAACCAGCGGTTTTTTCAGCCTCTTCAGCAGTTACAGTAGATGGCATAACAATTTCAAATACACCTTTTTCAACCTGCCTTGCCATTGACTCAGCATCACCGCTGATACTCGCAGTTTGAGCATTCAAACCATATGCCCCCAAGAACAAAATGAACAACAATACAATTTTTTTCATGATTTCAATTTTATTAATTCTCTATTTTACTTTTCTTACCTTTCCTATTTACAAAAAAGCAATTCAAATATTTTACTAATATCCTACTTTTTTTTTAAACGGCAAAATATAATTTCTACAATGTTTAAAGCAAAAACAATGCCAGATATCACTACCAATTCATAAAAATCACTACCCAACCAAATTGGTCAGACACACCAAAAATCGGGGCTACAACCCTTTGCGTTTCCTCTTTTAATTCTGTAGCTACTTTTGTCGCAGAGAGAATAAAATCATCTTCAACAAGTTTGCCCTCATCATTGCTATCGGTAGAAATAGCTATCGTTGCTGAAGCTCTATCAACGAATTGAACTTTCGTAACCTCCTCGCTTCTTAATAATTCTATCATGTACTGATTAGCATTCTCCTTATTTCCTCTTGTAAACTCACTGCGAATGGCAAGCGCAAAAGCGGATCCTAATTGAAGTCCAAACTGTTCCTTGAAGCTAGTCATTTCTTTATGGTGTGCAGCATTTAACTCTCGTGCTATTCTTTTACCATTGATATTACTCCAAAATAACACAATTACAAGTAGTAAAGACAAAATTACCTGCAAGGGGTATTTCTTCAAAAACGCAATAATAGCATTTGGCTTATCGCTATCCTGTTGCTTACTTTTTTCTTTCTTCTCCATATATTATTTAATAAAATAAGCTGACCCATTCATTGACTCAAGCATTAAGCCACCTTCTTCATCGAAATGGTATTTCACAAATTTAGCATTAAAAATAGCTAAAAAGGCTTGCTCCAAATCTGATGTGTTTTCACAATACATTTTTGTAGCCATCACTTCAGAAGGATGAATTCCATTAAAAGTAAAGTTAAAATTTCCGCCAAACCTATTACAGCCACCAAAACCTCCGATAGTGCCACCCTTTTCTTCTGAAAAAGTTATAAATGGTTGTTCATTTTCAAATAGTTTAGGGTTAACTTCTATGTCGTTTATACTTTGTAATTGCCATTTGTACAATAAAGATTTATTTGGAGTATAGTTTCCACAAAGTGAATAATTAGTTATATTCATTGATGACTTATCTGTATAAGAAATATCCACTTTTTGACCACCCTCTTTACAAGTTTGAACATCAATAATTACGGTAACACTAGCTTGATCTGTGGTAAAAGAATATTGCAGAATATCTGTGCCTGCTGCTACAAGAGGCGCTGCATCAGTAGTATAAATTTGAAACTTTTTCTCCTTAATTGTTAAAACCAACTTCTCATTGAATTGCACATCGAAGTAAACTCCTTTATCTTCGAGCTTTGCGGAAAAGTCAGGATTTTCAACTTTTGCATGTTTAGCCATTGCCTCAGCCTCATTAAAATTTATAGCGTTTTTTTTATTACCACAGCTAAATAAAAGCATCGATAAAAATATTACTGATATCACTTTTGTATTTCGCATATTCTAATTTAATTTAATTCATCTAAAAACAGTTGTTTATCTATATTCAACCATGCTAAAGTAGCATTACAGAAAATATCTTCAATTACAGATAGACTCAAATCACTTTCTTCTATGAACTTGCCTATCTCTAGGTCACCAAGTGGGAAAGGATAATCCGTGCCTAAGCATACCCTTTCACTGCCTTGAAGTTTGAGTATATATTTCAGTAAATCAATATCATGCGTGATACAATCCACCCAAAACTTACCGACATATTCTCTTGGGTTTGTTGGGTTGTCAATCGCTACTAAGTCAGGTCTGCAATTAAAACCATGTTCAATTCTTCCTAAAGTTGGCAAAAAAGAACCACCAGCGTGCGATAAACAAACACGTAAATTGGGTAATCTTTCCAGTACTCCTCCGAAAATCAATGAACAAGCTGCTCTTGATGTTTCGGCTGGCATCCCCACTAACCAAGGAAGCCAATATTTTTTCATTTGATCAAACCCCATCATTTGCCAAGGGTGAATCATGATGGCTAATCCAAGTCGCTCGCAGGCCTCAAAAATTGGAAAAAATTTCTGTTCACTCAAATTTTCATCATTGATATTGGAACCAATTTGAATACCAACTAATCCGATTTTTTTTATTCTTTCCAGTTCTTGCACAGCTAATGCTGGGTCTTGCATGGGCACAGTTCCCAAACCAATGTAATGCTTTGGATAACGTTGCACTAAATCCGCGATATGATCATTTAAAAACTCACTTAGCGCAAGGGTGTCCTTTGCTTTGGCCCAATAGGAAAATAAAACTGGAATAGTGCATACAACCTGAACTTGGGTGCTAAAATCGTCATATTCTTGCATGCGAACTTTCTCATCCCAGCAGTTTTCATCAATAGTCCTAAAAAACTTACCTCCTTGCATCATATCGGCTTTCCCGTCCTGCCGATGGACTAAATCAATAAAATTGCCATACCCAAAACGCTCCGTCCAATTCGGAAGGTGCTTAGGAATAATATGGGTATGCATATCAATTTTCAACATTGTATCGGATTTAGAATTTGGTTACAAGATAAAATAAAAAAAGTTATCCTAAAAGAGGATAACCTTTTACTTTCTTAAAAATTCTTATAAATCGTCTGGAATAACTGCTTCTTTGAATTGTTTTTTTCTAGGTTTAATTTTATCTACGAAAACAACCTTAATTCTTTCACCATCCGTTGTGAAGATCATCTCAGAGATACCATCAGCAATTCTAGGCGGTTGACGCTTCTCATTATGAAATTTTTTATCATACAATTCAGAGGTATTGTCATCGTAGTATATAAATATTGAAGAAATAGCCCCATTTTCTACTCTTGCTTTACCTTTAACGCAAGTAGATTCATTATTTTTATCAAAAAATACGACGATTACATTTCTGTGAATATCGTCAGATATTGTATACGACCCTCTTTCTTTAAAGGCTTTTTCTAGACGATCATAACACCCTTCTTGGCTCTTTGATTCAAAAACAAAACCTAAGGATAACAATAGAAGTACGGCTATTTTTTTCATTTTATTATAATTTATGAGCAAGCTCGAAGTTTCCAAATATACTAAAGTTGTGTCGAACAAAACATTTATTTCTGCAAAAAAGTTGCGCGCTTTTTTTAAAAATTGATTTTTAGAGCTGTTATTTCCAAGAATCCATCTAATTTTATGCATTCATTCAACTGGTGAACATGAAACAAATAACAGACCAATTTCAGGAAGCAGCAGAAATTTTGCTAAAATTTAACAAAAACCCAGAGAATTTCGAAAAAATATGTGCCGCAGGTGAACTAATGGCATCGGCTTTAAAAGGGAAAAAGAAAATAATTTCTTGTGGTAACGGAGGCTCGATGTGTGACGCAATGCATTTTGCGGAAGAATTATCTGGTAGATTTAGGGATAACCGACCTGGTCTTGCAGCCATTGCTATCTCTGACCCAAGCCATATTACTTGTGTTGGCAATGATTATGGATTCGATGCTATTTTTTCAAGGTATGTAGAAGCTGTCGGACAAGAAGGTGATGTCTTATTGGCTATTTCAACAAGTGGGAACTCCAAAAATGTTATCGCAGCCATTAAAGCCGCAAAAGCGAAAGGCATGATGATCGTTGGTTTGACCGGAAAGTCTGGTGGAGCAATGGCAGATTTATGTGATATAGAAATTAGAGCTCCATTTTCTGATTACGCCGATAGAGCGCAAGAAATTCATATTAAGGTCATTCATAGCTTGATTCTTTATATCGAGTCGGCATTGTTTGGAGATAAAAATAGTTGATTAGCTTTCATGATCTCAACAATCACTATGAGGAACTTCCCTTCGACAAAACCTATAGATATTTCGGCTTTTGAGGAAAGAGACCGTGCCGCATTACTTTTATAAAAAACCCTACTTCTATCGCCTAACTCCTTTAATCAACTACTTTAATTTTCTTTTCAATTTCCTTTCATTGATCAAGGCTGTATTGAGTCCAATTTTACCAAAATGCATGGTGGTCCAAATGGGTCTTATCACTCCTTTAACCGCAGCTATGTTGGTGTAATCGCCAAAGAAAATATTCTCGGATGGTAAAAATGCCTCTTTCGAAATTTTCATATCAGCGAATGTTTCTCCACCATCAAAAGAAGCAGCTAAAAACACATCAGTAAAATTATCTGGATGATTCCGCCTATCATAGTAAACAAAATAAAGATAGCCTGAGGCTTGATCGATGTCCATCCAAGTAAAAAATTGGTGACTTGCTTCTTTATTTTGATTGACTCTCTTGGGCGCTGTCCAAGTTTTTCCCTGATCATCAGAATGAACTAACCAAACATCCGTCTGATTTTCACCATTGCTTTGATCGGACCAATTAATGTAAATCCTGCCTCTTTGCTCACCTTTTGAACGGTCAATTTTAATAATCGGCAAACCGTTACAACGATAAATGCCTGGCACATCAAATGACCATCCTCCGGGATGATCGGTCACAAATAATTCCTCTTCCAACCATGTTTCACCTTCATCCATGGAATAATTCATTCTTAAACCATGAGGTCCTGTCCACACTACAAAAAGATTTCCCTGATTGTCTACTGCTGGCACTGCCCCTTCTACGGTTTGGTTACCATCCATACAGTCGCCTCCAAGTTTTGAAATGCGAATAGGATTAGACCAAGTCTTACCTTCATCTGTGCTTTTAGCAAAAAAAATAAATGATGAGTCTTTTGGGTCTGGCGATTTATAAGCATCAAATTGCGTCCATGTAAGGTATAGATTTCCAGTGACTGGACATTCTGCTACCCAGGGTTTATCTTGAACTTTGGTACTGTTTACAGCCGTAGCAGAATACTCCCAAGATTTACCATTGTAAAAGTCAGAATGAGCACAAGCGATCCTGTCTAATCGGTGGCCATTTTCTGGATTAGATAAGTGAAAATAGTAAATCCTACCATTTTGACTAATGTGTAAAACTGGGTCTCCGTTTACACCAAAAGGACTTTTTAACACGGTACTATGCCACTTTTTCCCACCATTATTGGAGAAATAATAATCGTTCATTACTGTTCCCGCCACCATAACCATTGGGTCATTTGGATCTATTGCAATACTAGGTTCGGTTTGCGCAAAAGCATAGGTGCTTTCTTCTGATTTTTGAATTTCAATAATTCTGAAAGGTGTTCCACAAGCACTTAGGATTAACATCCCGATAATACAATAAAGGAGAAAAAACCTACAATTTTGAAACATCTCTATAGTTTTACCAAAAACTAAAACAATTTAAGGCTCATCTGTTCGTAGCCAATATTGACCTATTTTATTTTTATGGGTTGTATCAAAAACATACCTTACTTGATCCATGGTTCCCATTTCCGCTTGGATAACCATCAACTCATGATCTCGTGAAACGATTAACACGAATGGGTCGCCTGGATTTAAACCACCCATAAAGTTGTTTAAAGCAGTTTGATCCACTCTAAAACTGTTGAAGGCAATTATTTCGTCATTAGGACTTAAGCCTGCTCTTTTAGCCGCACTCAATAAATCAACATTTTTAACTATCAACTTACCGTTTTCCATTGCAGTAGTTATTCCAAATTGAACTTTTTGTAATTCATCCTTTCTTAAATCGATACCAAGGGGCTTAAAATATTTCGGATAATCAATGGTCTTGCTATCATAAATATGATCCTCAAAGAACTTTGTAAGGTCTCTTTTTAAGAATTTTTCTAGTTCTTCCTTAAATTCTGCTTCTGAAAAGCCTCGATCAAGCTCTTTGTAATACTTGTTATACAACATTAACAAGAAATCGTCCATACTTTTCTTGCCTTTATACTGTTCCATAATCATTGCATCAATTGTTGCTGCCACTAAATGTCCTTTAGAATAATAGGAGATTCTGGAATTTCTTGTGTTTTCATCTGGTCTGTATAATTTTATCCAAGCATCAAAGGAAGAATGTGCTACAGGATGAACAGAATTTCCATGGGTATTTTCAACAAAATTCATTGTTCCTTGAATTTTATTGAGGTATTCTTGCTCAGAATAAAAGCCAGCCCTGCGCATCAATAAGTCATCATAATAAGAAGTAAAACCCTCCATAACCCATAATAAATCGGTATAATTTTCTCTGTCGTAATCGAAAGGACCAAGTTGAATTGGGCGTAATCTTTTAACCAACCATAAATGAAAATACTCATGGGCCACTAAGGATAAAAATCTATTGTATGCGGGGCCTTCGTAAGTCCATCTGTTAACATTAAGCACCGTCGATGCCATGTGTTCTAATCCGCCACTTCCTGTGTGGGTGTTGTGAATGATGAATAAATATTCTTTGTTGGGATTATCCCCTTTAAAAACATTGACACAAACTTCAACAATTCGAGCCATGTCCTTTTGAAGCGTTGGAATATGGTAATTTCCACTACCATACATGGCAACCCTGTGTAAAGCGCCCGCAGCTTCAAACGTAAACTCTTCATGATTGCCAATTTCTATGGGGGAATCTGCTAATTCATCATAATCTGAAAACATGAATGTTTCTTGACCGTCGTTGGCAACTCCTTCCGGTTTAGGAGGCAAGATAGTTGATATCCTACTGAAAATACCTTTTTGAATACTAAGTTCACCACCTAGATTTTTATATCCTATGGGGTACATAAAAACATTACTACCATTTACGAAACCATGCGAACGATCCAAAAAGCTCGTGCGAACAGTTAAATCAAATGCATAAACTTCATAGTTTACGGTAACCCTACTCGAGTTCCCTTTAACAATTACCCAATGGTTTTTTCGGGTTTTATATACTTTTAATGCTTCACCATTTATGTCAGCAGCCCTAACCACATCAATGTGTCTTGAAAATTCTCTCACCAAATAAGAACCAGGCGCCCACACGGGTAGCGCTAAAGTAATTGTATCTTCTGAAAAATCCTCTAAAGTTACCTCTACATGAAAATAATGTGTTTCTGGATTAGGCATGGAAAGTTCATGACTAATTTTTTGAGAGAACGAAAGCCCCGCTAATATTAAACCAACTGCTAAAGACAAAAATTTATTCATGGTATTTCATTAATTGCTTCGAACGACTGGAAAAACACGTTACATAAGTAGCATTAATCATCATTCATTTAATTCCGAGACAAATATGCAAAAACTAAGGCTATACAAAAGTGAAAAAAACAAAAAAGGGGTAATCCATTAGAGATAAATACCGATTTTTTGTGTTTAATAGCTGATGGATTTGTTTCTATTCTGCCTTAAAAGCTTTTTCAGCTAAGTCGAGTAACTTGCAGGAATAGCCCCATTCATTGTCATACCATGCGACCAATTTAAAAAACTGATCCGATAAAGCAATACCTGCGTTGCTATCAAAAATGCTGGTTCTAACGTCACCAATAAAATCGCTTGAGACAACTTCGTGGTCCGTGTAACCCAAAATATCCTTTAGCTCATTTTCACTGCTTTTTTTAATTACTTCACAAAGTTCTTCGTAGGATGTTTTTTTTGCCACACGTATAGTCAGATCAACAACGGACACATTGGGGACAGGAACACGAAAGGACATACCTGTTAATTTCCCTTTTAATTCGGGTATAACTAGCCCTACAGCCTTAGCCGCACCTGTTGAAGAAGGGATTATATTTTGGTAGGCTCCTCTTCCAATTCTCCAATTTTTAGGAGATGGCGCGTCAACTGTAGCCTGTGTTGCAGTTACAGCATGAACTGTTGTCATGAGGCCTTCAATTATTTCAAAATTATCATTTACAACTTTTGCCAGTGGCGCTAGACAGTTTGTAGTGCAAGAGGCATTGGACAAAATAGTATGATGCGCGCCTACAAGATGGTCATTAACCCCCATAACAAAAGTTGGTGTATCGTCTTTTGCAGGAGCAGAAAGAATAACTTTTTTCACACTCCCTTTGAGGTGTGCTTTAGCAGTAGCTTGAGTTAAGAAAATGCCTGTGCATTCAATCACTACATCCACATTTTCCCATGGAATATTCACCGGGTCTCTTTCTGCGGTAACTGCAATATTTTTGCCATTAACGACTATGAAATTCCCGTCAACTGTCACCGCATGTCCTAAACCTCCATGCGTAGAATCATACTGAAATAAATAAGCTAAATATGCCGGTTCTTGCAAGTCATTAATCGCTACTAGCTCAACATCTGGCCTTTGCAAAGCTAAGCGTGCAACGAGCCTTCCAATTCTTCCAAAACCATTAATTCCTATTCTCATTATATCAAAGTTTGGTCTAAAATACGAATAAAAAAGTTAGTGTCTATTAAACGCTTAGTGTTTTAACTTTTTTTTAAACGAAAAAAACTCCTCGTTGGAGGAGCTTTTTGAACACTGATTACCACTTCTGTTCAAAACAGAAGAAGTACCATTAGTCTTTGACAAATTTCTTAACAATGCGTTCGTTTAAATGAGAAGACTTTACAATCAAAAGGTAAGCGCCCTTTTGAAGTGCACTTACTTCAATCTGGTGTAAACTGTTTTCCATTTGTCCGCTTAAAACCAATCTACCGTCTAAGCTTCGAACTTCGAAAGCATCATAATTGTTTTTAGCAGTCGCCCAGTCGATATTTAGTATTTCCCTAGTCGGGTTTGGATAAATTCTAATTTTATCGAGTTCTAATTCATTGTTAGCAAGATTGTCTAGCGGACAAGCACAACGGAATTTTGGAACATTCGTTTGCACCACTTGCGGGGCGACGTAGTTTGCTTTTACCCAAACACGCTGTCCAAGTTGGTTCGGTGTTGTATTTTTCACTTTCATATTGATCCAACCAGAAGTCGAAGGCGTATAAGTTAATGTTAACATTCCAGTGCCAGCAACAGAATCTAAGAAATTACATTCGCTTTCTTCAATAAATAAGGTGACAGATAAATCACTATTTTCGGGGAAGAGTTCTAGGATAATTTCCTCATCGGCTTGAACAAATATTTTTCCAACCGCACGACAATTATCGTTATTATCTGGCAAAGCGCCTCCTTGCTGTAAAGAGCTGATGTGGCTATCTCCAATGTCATTGGCCATTTCCCATTCTTGCGTTACTCTTTTAATAGGTTGCGCATAATTTTGAGTAATCCCTTCTGGCGCCCATATTGAATATCCTCTTCGACCGTTCGGTGCACTTCCATTACATGGAGGGATTGAAATATCGACTAAACCTCCTCCATAAACTGTAACGGTATTACTATTAGCACCAGAATAATCTTGAAGCACGGTTCCGTCAGGCCATTGTGTTTGGACACCTTGTAGGTTTTGCCAATCTGTCCAATGATCAGTAACAGCAATTAGCGCCTTCTCCCCTCTTTCAATAACCAATGCATCTTGCGCTTGCCATCTAACAAGGTAAGGTCCAGCTTTGAAATGCAAGTTTTGGTGACACCATATAATATTGGCTATATCACTGCGCATTGGCAGTTGGTCAGGGTCTTTTGGGTCGTGATTAAAACGATTGCTATTATAACCAATGTCAAATAAATCTTCAAAGAAAATCTGTGGAGCCCCATCTACAGCCATCATGATCGCATAAATTACACTTAGTCTACCATCATTCGGTTCAATTCTTGGCGCTAAAGCACTCCCCCAACCTATGTAATTTCCATCGCTATCTAAATCAGGACGAAAGGTGTCGTGATTATTAACAAAAGGCACAGTTCTTAGCCGATTGTTTTGTTGTGTACTTGGAATAGCACCCAAATTATAGCCACCTTGCCCTGTGATAATTCCATACAATCCATCTCTCAATGCAAAGTCAAATGTTCCCGCTCGGTTTTGCATTTCATTGGCCCACCAATCCAATATTCCTGCATTAAAATCTACCCACTCGCCAACAGCAAACATTTCGTCTCCTCCACTTGCCCATCCCGCATTATTTTGCAAGTTCCACAAATAATCTTCAGTTACTTCATTCGGAAAGTGTTTCACTGCATCAATCCTAACACCATCCCATCCTGCTTGCTTTTTGTACCAAATGATCCACTCTCTCATTCCATTTCGCATATGACCCTCTGACTGAGGTGGATTATAAATAGCATTGCTACTTTGACCAAAGGCATTCATTTCATAAGAAATATCTGGACCCCAAAAAGGAGAATTAATATCGTTTGTACAACAAGGATTTCCAGGATTAGGGTAAAAATTTTGCCAATTCTTTGGGAATCTTCCAGATCTTGCCAAATAATCAGCCGCAGTTTGATTTACCGCTGGAGAGGCATACGAATTGTAACGGAAGTTTTTAAATCTTCCAGTTGACCCATCATCCATAGCCGCGGGATCAATACCACCAGCTCCTGTGCTGCTTCCTGCACCCATTAAGTGGTTAAGCACTATATCCTGAATTACATCCATACCATTTGCTTTGAGCACAGCAGTCATTCTTAATAACTCATCCTTATCACCAAGTCTAGTTCTGACATTGCCTTTCTGGAATTTATCTCCCAAATCGTAATGGTCGAAAGGAGCATAACCAACACTGTTGGTACCTGTATTTTTGATTGAAGGCGGAATCCAAACCGCATCAATACCAAGTTCTCTCAATCTCGGCGCCAGTTCTGCTAAATAATTTGACCATCCACTAGGATAATTATCATTATGGTAATCCCACCAAAATCCCTGCAATAGTACCTGCCTATTTGTAGGATTAATATAAACCTCTTGAATGGGATCAATTAAATCAAACTCGTAAGCGCCAGTCTGACTATTAAAAAAGATGTCATATACACCAGCAGCTACCGGAATATCTGGTCCACCTTGAAAACCAACACCCGTTGGAAAGTCTGGAGCACCCCAATTAACTGCCCAATCACCATCCTCTCGAAACTTCACTAATGCCGAAGTGTTAAAGGTGTGATTCACTGACCAATTGATGCCATCCGTTGTCTGCAAGAAAACATCATTTTGCCAATTGTTGAAAGTTCCAACCATTCCGATTTGGGAATTAACGTATCCGAAAACGAAGAAAACGAGTAAAAAACAAATTCTTTTCATAACTAAACTATTAATTGTAAAGAATTAGATGTTTGATTAGCACATAATTCAATTTTCTTTCCCTTGTAAGTATAAGTAATACTATCATTGCCGAAATTTTCCAACACATAGCCCTCTTGATTAACAGTCACTTGAATAGGATTATTTCTAAATCTAATTTTAAAACTGTAACTTTTCCAAGTGGCCGGAATTTTCGGGTCAATTAAAACATGGTCTTCATAAACTCGAACTCCTGCAAGACCTTCAACCATGCTCATCCAAGTTCCTGCCATACTTGTTATATGTAATCCTTCGTCTGCTTCATGATTATAATCATCTAAGTCCAATCTGGCTGTGCGCAAATACATTTCATAAGCTTTATCTAGGTTACCAATTTTAGCAGCGATAATAGCGTGTACACATGGCGATAAAGAGGATTCATGAACAGTTTTAGGTTCATAGAAATCAAAATTATCTCTGATGACATCCAAATCAAAATGGTCTTCAAACAAGTAAATCCCCTGCAAAACATCAGCTTGTTTTATAAATACAGAGCGCAAAATTCTATCCCATGACCAATGCTGATTAATTGGTCGTTGCGCATCAGGAATATCGCTTGCGTTGAGTAATTCTTTATCTAAGAATCCATCTTGTTGCAAGAAAATATTCGTACCTTCTAGTTTTGGGAAGTAAATTTTATCCAACATTTCTTTCCATTGGAACAACTCTTGATTTGAAAGTAATGCCTTGTCTTTTTTCGCCCATGACTCTTCCACTTCCAAAGCATAACTCAAACACCATTTTGCAATATAATTGGTATACCAATTGTTATTGACGTTGTTTTCATACTCATTTGGTCCGGTTACACCTAACATCACATAGGCTTGTTTGGCCTTCGACCAATTAAATCTTTGGAACCAAAAACGGGCAATGGCGTTTAACACCGGGCGTCCATAGTCTTTTAAATATTCATGGTCTCCTGTGTGTCTTACATAATTGTAAATGGCAAAAGCGATAGCACCATTTCGGTGAATTTCTTCAAAAGTGATTTCCCATTCATTGTGACACTCTTCTCCATTCATCGTTACCATAGGATACAATGCTGCACCATTTACAAAGCCTAATTTCTCGGCATTTTCAATTGCTTTATCCAGTTGATTATAACGATAAATCAACAATTGTCTAGCAATTTTGGGATCAGCAGTTTTTAAGTAAAAAGGCAAACAATAGGCCTCTGTGTCCCAATAAGTAGCGCCCCCGTACTTTTCACCTGTAAAGCCTTTGGGACCGATGTTCAGTTTTTCATTTGTACCAGTATAAGTTTGATAGAGGTGAAAGATATTAAAACGAATACCTTGTTGTGCCGCAACATCTCCATCAATTTGAATATCGGCATTTTCCCAAATATTTGACCATGCAACCTTATGTTCTTCTAGTAGATCATCAAAGCCAGTTAAATAAGCCGATTTTACTTGGTTAATGGCATGCGTAACTAGGGAAAACTCAGAGTGGTTCAAAGTAGAAGCTACCGCCACATATTTTTTTAAAGTGTAAGTTGTTCCTATCTCTAAGTAAGTTTCAAAACTATTCTCGGCATATAGAGATTTTGTTGCAAAATTCGGATGGATTTCTTGCAATTCTTTTTCTTTCCAAAAAGAAATACGCATGGCAGTTGCCACATGGAAATTGGTCTTTTTGGTTTTGCTGCAAACAAAAGCTTTTTTATTTCCTGCTTTTTGGCTCTCTTCTTCCCAGAAAAACTCATCATAATTGGCATCATCATTAGAGACGTTATTATCCAAATAAGGTGTGAATTTGACATTACCACTAAAATTTAGGGGCTTAACGGAATAAGAAATTGCAGCTATTTCATTACGATGCATAGAGCAAAAACGAATTGAGTTAATCTCTAATTCTTTCCCGCTTTTCAATCGGAGAGTCACTTTCCGAGATAAAGTGCTACTTTGCATGTCCAGCTCGCGATAGAAAGACAGCACCGTTGCATGGTTTAAATCAACTGACTCTCCTTGAATTTCGATGTCAATACCTATCCAATTACAAGCATTTAATACCTTTGCAAAATATTCCGGATAGCCATTTTTCCACCAACCCACTCTTGTTTTATCTGGGTAATAAACCCCACCAACATAACTTCCTTGCAGTGATTCACCAGAATAGCGCTCTTCGAAATTAGCGCGTTGCCCAAAACTCCCATTACCAATGCTGAAGATACTTTCAGCTTGCATCTGCTTTTTCGGATCGAAAGAAGTTTCTACAATTTTCCAATCGTGGATATCAAATAAATTTCGCATAAACTATATCTTAAATTCTTCTAAACTTTCTAAAAACTCATCTGCTAGCGCTGCAATATTTGGATTACCAACTGCGATAGCATAAAATCCACCTGCTTTAGCTGCCTTAATCCCGCTTTCTGCATCTTCAAAGACAATGCTTTCACTAGGCACTACCTTCATCGCTTCGGCGGCTTGTAAAAACACCTCAGGGTGGGGTTTTGGGTGTTCAACCATATTACCATCCACTATGATTTGGAAATAATCCGAAAGATTTAAACGATCTAAAATAAACTTTGCATTCTTGCTAGAAGAACCGACAGCCATGGGAATACCCTCTTCTTTGGCTTTTGATAGTAAATTTAACACACCAGGTAGACACGCAGATCTGTCTAATTGAGCAATAGAAGCCTTGTAAAAATTATTTTTCTCAACCAAAAGCTCTTCAAAATAATTTTCTTCAATTTGCTTATTACCAATTTCCAGTATTTTACGAAGCGAATCTACGCGGCTAAGACCCTTAAGTGCTTCATTTTCTCTTTCAGAAAAATTAATCCCCAAGCGATCCGCTGTTCTCTTCCATGCAACAAAGTGATTATGTTCTGTGGTTACAACGACGCCGTCCAAATCAAATATTAATGCTTTTGCTTTTCTCATTTTTTTCAAACTGTTTCTTCTTTCAATTCAATGGTTGCTCCGTCACTCACTCTCAAAGTGAGTAATCCCGCAATAATCATTGCAACCCCTCCAAGTATCAAAGCATAAATTGGCATCCCATTGAAAAACTTAGCTACTAAGAATCCTAAAATTGTGGCTGCAATCATCTGTGGTATGACAATAAAAAAATTAAACACCCCCATGTAATATCCCATTTTATTAGCAGGAAGCGCTCCAGCAAGCATGGCATATGGAATTGAAAGGATACTCGACCATGCTACTCCAATACCAATCATGGAGAACACCAAAAATATGGGGTCCATTATAAAAAATATTGAAATCAAACCAAATCCGCCTAAAGTTAAGGATAAAAAGTGTGTCACTTTACGTGTAATCCTCTTGGCAACAACTGGAATCAAAAAGGCAACTAATGCGGCAACTCCATTGTAAACGCCAAAAAGCACTGTAACCCAGTCAGCAGCGTCATTATAGATTTTAGAGGTAGTGTCTGAGACGCCATAAGTGTGCGATGTGACAGCTTGAGTCGTATAAATCCACATGGAAAAGAGCGCAAACCATGAAAAGAACTGCACCCAAGCTAGCTGTTTCATTGTGTTTGGCATGTATATCAAGTCTGTCATCATAATTACAAAACCCGTTCTACCCTTTGCCTTACGGATTAGTGAGGCCAAGATAAAGAGTAATCCGGTAATCCATAAACCAATGGATAAAACAAACAGCTCTTTTTCTAAGTCAACCAAAAATAAGATAAGCGTTGAAACCCCACCCACTGCAAAAAAAGCAAGACCTATTCGCATCAAACGCTTAATTCTTCTGATGTTTTCTTCTGGCGTAATTACAGGGTGAAACTGTGCTTTATTTTCCTCAAATTGTGCTAACTGTTCTGGAGAATACTCTTTGGAACTAATAACCGTCCATAAAACTGATAAAAAGAACACAACTGCTCCCACATAAAACGACCATTTAACAGAGTCTGGTATAACCCCTTCTGGAGCAACATTACTAATTCCAAAATAGTTCGTAAAAATGTAAGGCATCATTGAACCAACTACTGCGCCGGTGCCAATAAAGAAGCTTTGCATGGCAAAACCTTTTGTTCGCTGACTCTCTGGTAAGTTATCTCCGACAAATGCACGGAAAGGTTCCATAGAGATATTAATCGAGGCATCCATGATCCAAAGTGTTCCAGCCGCAACCCATAAAGTTGGTGAGTTTGGCATAACGCACAAAGCAATTGAGGAAAGAATAGCACCTATTAAAAAATAGGGTCTTCGCCGCCCTAACCTTGTCCATGTTTTATCACTAAAATAACCAACAATTGGCTGAACAATAAGACCAGTAACAGGAGCTGCAATCCAAAGAATTGGAATAGACTCAACCTCTGCACCGAGCGTTTCAAAAATTCTTGATGTATTAGCATTCTGCAAGGCAAAACCAAACTGAATTCCGAGAAAACCGAAACTCATGTTCCATATTTGCCAAAATGAAAGTTTTGCCTTTTGCATTATCCTCTTTATTTGTAGTAGATTTGAAATTCATAAGGCTGCAACGATAGGATTTGTGCCCGTTCTATCGTTACTGACTTATCGTCCTCAAAAAGCGACTTGTAGTTTCCAGTAGTAAATTCTTTTGTCACAACATATTCTTGCGCTTCGCTTGAGAAATTAAACAAACCAACAACCTTGTCTCCATTCTTTTCTCTAACAAAAACTAACACATTAGGCTCATCAGAGCTCGATTCAAAACGAACTTGTCCGCCATGCTCGCCATTCCAAAGTGCTTGATTGTTTTTATTTAATTGAAACAATTTGGTGTAGAAAGGTACTAAGGAAAAATCACTCCAATCAATTTCATCTTTATCGAAAAACTTCAGTCTTCGATTGAAATCTGCTTCCTGGCCAGAATAGATCAATGGCATTCCTTCAATAGTAGCAGCCAATGCCGCATACATTAGTCTTTGGTCGCCATATCTTTCGTGCTCTGTACCATTCCAAGAATTTTCATCATGATTAGATGTAAATTGCATGCGAAAATCAACAGGTTTAAACCTGTTATTTCTGAAATACTCATGTACATCTCTCAAGCTTTTCTCTCCGCTTGCTAAACCATTCATAATGTGATGAAATTCCCAAGCGTAGGACATTTCAAAAGCAAAATCATGATGTTCTGGGTTTTCAGCCTCAGCAAGCATAAACACTGGCTTAATTTCATCCAAAGCCTTGCGAGCATCTACCCAAAAATCTGTTGGAACATAATCTGCAACATCACAACGAAAACCATCGATATCAAATTCCTTCACCCAAAAGGATAAAGAGTTAATCATTTCTTTTCGCATTTCGGGATTGTTGTAATTCAAATCCGCAACATCCCACCAATCAGTTCCTAAAGTTGGCTGTAAATAGCCTGCTGAATCTAGCGTGTACCAATGTTGTCTGCATTGGTCTAACCAAACATTATCTGGAGCACTATGATTAGCGACCCAATCCAGAATGATTTTCATGTCTAAGTCATGAATTTGCTTGATCAATCGTCTAAAATCTTTAGCTGTTCCAAATTCTGGATTAATTCCTTTATAATCACGCACAGCATAATAACTACCTAACTCTCCTTTGCGATTTTTTACTCCAATTGGGTGAATAGGCATCAGCCAAAGGATATCAACTCCCATTTCTTTTAGTCTTGGCAAATGCTCAGCAAACGCTTTAAATGTTCCTTCTTTGGTATATTGCCGAATATTGACTTCATAGATCGTTGCATTTTTTGCCCACTCAGGCTGATTACTTTGCGCAAATAATAGTTGGCTAATGACCAAAATAAAAAATAGGAACAGCAATTTCAACTTTCTCATATCTTAAACTTTAATAATGTTTTTGGAATGAAATCTCACTAAACCATCAATTGGACGGCGCACAACTTCACCAAATTGAACACCTTCTGATTCACAAACAAGCTTCAACTCCTCTTGAAAGAAATGGGCTACAGAGCCAACGAAATTAACAGGAACATCTTTCCCATTTGAAAAGCTTAGCACATGATATTTCAAAAAGTTAGCAAAACCGTTTTTAACCATTTCCATGACATACGGTTGTGTTTTGTGCGAAACAATAAAAGGCATAAACGAGGCTAAAAACACATTAGCATGCGGCTTTCTGTAAACCGATTCAATTATTTTGTCTTTATTCCATCCCAAATCAACTAAACCCTCTTGCATGGCAAAAGGTAGTCGATTGTATAAAAAATCTGTCAAAACTTGTTTACCAAAATAGGAACCACTCCCCTCATCTCCTAAAATATAACCCAAAGCTGGTACGGCCTCTACAACATTTTCACCATCAAAAAAACAAGAATTTGAACCTGTTCCAAGAATACAAGCAATTGCAGGCACCCCATTGAAGGTAGCGTAAGCAGCAGCCTTCATATCATGATCTACATGAACCGAAGCATAAGGGAAAACAGCAGCAATCCCTTTTCTAATTATTTCATTCAAATGTTGAGCAGAACAACCCGCTCCGTAGAAAAATATTTTAGTCACATCACTTGCCAAATTACAAAGCAATTCGTTTTGCATAATTGCTGCGCTAACCTCCTGCTCAGAATGAAAATATGGATTCAACCCAATTGTTTCATAATACGCTGCTTCCTCCTTTTTTAGCACTACCCAATCACTCTTTGTAGAGCCACTTTCAACAATGATTATCATAAGTAAAATTCGATTAAAATATCCTTGGTGTCACAATTACACTTTGCTAAATTATGAAAATCTTTTTAATTTCGCACATGAGTTTAAATAAAAATCATCAAATTAACCCGAAAATCTCCACGGATTGCGTTATTTTCGGCTTTGACAACGAAGGTTTACAAGTCCTTTTAATAGAACGAAAACCAGTATCAGATAGGGAGGAAAACAATGCTTTGCCTGGTGATTTAATTTACGACGACGAAGATTTAGACGATGCTGCACAGCGTGTTCTGAAAGAGCTCACAGGCCTATCAGACATTTTTCTCGAGCAAATCGGTGCTTTTGGCTCTCCAGATAGACTAAGCAAACCAGAGGACAAGAAATGGCTCGAATCAGTTCGACAGTACCCAGATGAACGAGTAATAACTATTGCTTATTACTCTCTTGTAAACAAGAATCTTTACAAGCCTCAAGCCTCATCGTTTGCACAAAGTGCAGTTTGGGTGCCTGTGTCGGAGGTAACAACACTCGCATTTGATCATTTTGAAATCTTGAAAGCCGCATTAAAACAGCTCCGCTCAAAAATAAAAACTCAGCCAGTGGGATTCAACCTGTTACCCGCACAATTTGTACTTTCCGACTTGCACAAACTATACGAATCTATTTTGGGTAGACCATTAGATAAAAGAAACTTTCGCAGAAAAATAAACAAGCTAGGCATTGTTGAAAGTCTCAATAAAAAACAAACAGGCGTCCCACATAAACCTTCTCTCATTTATAAATTCAATGAAGAAAACTATCAGCGATTAGTTGAAGAAGGTTATGATAATTTTGGTTTTTAGTGGTCTCTAGCCCTAGATTACTCAATCGTAAAAATATGTTTCCAATACATTAATCTTTTGTTAAGCCAGAATTTTTAACAATTCACTTAGTGTTTTATTGACACAAAGTGTTATATTTGTGAGTAAGATGTAAAATTGACAAAGATGAGTAATCGTAAATATAGAAAAACAAAAACGCAAATACAACCTTTTCATGCTGTGATTTTTGGCGGTGATGGGGATTTGGCGATAAGAAAAATTTATCCGGCGATATGCAGAAGGTATTTAGACGGACAGCTAAATGTCGACTTCAAAGTTTTTGCCATAACAAGGTCAGATAAGAAACATGCCAACTTTTTTCCTACCGTAAAACAGTTTATTAAGGATTCAATTAAATTCCAAGTAGATGAAACAAAAATTGATGCTTTTTTAGAAAAAATGTTGCTTACTGTCGTACCTGGAGATAACGATGAGGGGTATTTACAATTAAAAGTTCAATTAGATGCAAATAAAGATTACCAAACGCTATTTTATTTATCTACCCCTTCCAATGCTTTCGGTCCGATTTGTGAATCACTTAAAAATCATGGACTAGTTAATCAACTGAGCAAAGTAGTACTTGAAAAGCCATTAGGCAATAGTTTAGCTTCTTCGCAGTCCATCAATGATAGTATCACACAAGTTTTTACGGAAGATCAAATTTATCGCATTGACCATTACTTGGGGAAAGAAACAGTGCAAAACTTGATGGTATTGCGATTTGCGAATCATTTGTTTGAAAATGCTTGGAACAGTAATCACGTTGAATCTGTTCAAATTACAGTAGCAGAAAGTTTAGGTGTCGAGGAGCGGGGCGACTATTATGACCAAAGTGGTGCACTTCTTGACATGGTGCAAAACCACTTAATGCAGTTGCTCTGCCTTATTGCTATGGAGCCCCCCGTTAGAATGGAAGCTAATTTCGTGAGAGATGAAAAATTGAAAGTTATTCATGCCCTCCGTTTATTGGATGAAAACACGGTAAAGACACATACTGCACGAGGACAATACACACGAGGTGAAAAAGATGGTGTATCTATTAATTCTTACCTTGAAGATATCGATAAGTTTTCGTCTAACACAGAAACATTTGTAGCTATCAAGGCATTTGTAGATAATTGGCGATGGAAAGGCGTTCCGTTTTTTCTTAGAACCGGTAAAAGAATGCCCAAGCGATACTCAGAGATTATTATAAACTTCAAGCCCGTTGCTTATAACGTATTCAATGGCAATGAAGAAATCCCAGGTAACAAACTCATTATTCGCCTGCAACCTGAGGAGCGAATAGAGCTTGTGCAAATGTCTAAACTGCCAGGTCCTGGGGGTTATCGTTACAAACCAGTTGCGCTAAAATTAGACTTCTCAGATTCATTTAACGAAAAATTTCCAGAAGCTTATGAGCGTTTGTTCATTGATATGTTAAGAGGCAACCAAACCTTATTCATGCGCCAAGATGAGTTAGAAGCAGCATGGATCTGGGTAGAGTCGATTACCAACAATTGGAAAAAAACGAATCAAAAAAACATCCTTTATGAAGCAGGTACTTGGGGCCCTGGCGATTTAGTAATGGATGGAAACGAAAAATGGTCAAAAACAAGTATTTATGAAATTGTATCCGTTCCAAAACAAAAGTGATTTAGAAATAAAATTGGCTAATACTATCGTGGAATTAGCCCGTCAAGCTATAGATTTGTTTGGTGACACCAGATTGCTTTTATCTGGAGGGAGCACACCATTTGGCGTGTACGAACTACTAGCTCAATCAGACTTGGACTGGAAAAATGTCCATATCGGTTTAGTTGATGAGCGCTTTGTTCCTGAAACGGACGAAAACAGCAACTTTCGAAATTTGAAGAAAGCCATGCAAAAGGCGATTGAGGCAGGAGTCAATTTATATCCAATGGTGAATGATACTGAAAATAGAGCGCAAAATCTGCTAAAAGCGAATTCTAATTATGCGCCATTTATAGAGCGATTAGATGTTTCTTTTTTAGGAATGGGCAATGATGGTCACACGGCTTCTCTTTTTCCAGGTGATCAAGTTGCTCTAGATGACTTAACAAAGAACGAGCTTCAATTAATTTACGCTACTTCGCCGAGTCATCCTAAACATAGAATTACATGTTCTAGTGGGTTGTTGCGCAGTGCCGCGCATACTTTTCTACTTTTTACTGGCGCTGATAAAAAAGCCGTATTTGATGAAGCTAAACAAAAAAACTATCCCATCTACCAATTAACCAAAGACCTTAGGAATTTTTATGTATTTTACTGTTAAAACCTTTAGTTATGAATGAGATTATTCAAAAAGTTACCGATAGAATAACAACACGCAGTGCTGCACATCGAAAAATATATTTTGACCGCATAAAAGCCCAGTTTGACGCCGGACCAAAAAGAGGCAAGTTAAGTTGTGGAAATTTAGCGCATGGCTTTGCAGGGTGTGGGTCAGTGGATAAGAACATACTTGCGGAGGATATTTTACCGAATATTGCAATTGTTACAGCATACAATGACATGCTTTCAGCGCATAAGCCTTACGAAGATTATCCGCAGATGATCAGAAAGTACGCCAATAAGTATGAGGCTGCTGCACAAGTCGCTGGTGGTGTACCTGCGATGTGTGACGGTGTAACACAAGGGCAGGTCGGTATGGAACTCTCTTTATTTAGCAGGGATGTCATCGCCATGTCGGCTGCTGTTTCACTTTCACACAATATGTATGACGGAGTCATTAATTTAGGTATTTGTGATAAAATTGTACCTGGGATGATGATAGCATCTCTCAAGTTTGGTCATTTACCAACTATCTTCTTGCCTGGGGGGCCTATGCCTTCAGGAATTAGCAATGAAGAAAAAGCGCGCATCCGACAAGATTTTGCTGAAGGAAAGATTGACCGTGCCGCACTCTTGAAAGGTGAATCAGATTCCTACCATTCTCCAGGAACATGTACATTTTACGGAACAGCCAATAGTAATCAAATGCTCATGGAAATCATGGGGTTGCAGTTACCCGGATCTAGTTTTGTTAATCCAGGCACTCCTTTGCGTGAATTGTTAAACGAGGAAGGTGTAAAAGTTTTGTTACAAAATATCAAATCTGGCAACATAGAAAACAGCATTTCCCATGTAGTGAGTGAAAAAACAGTGGTAAATGGTATCATTGGTTTATTGGCTACAGGAGGATCCACGAACCACACCATTCATTTAATTGCAATTGCAGCAGCTGCAGGCATCATCATCAACTGGGATGATTTTTCTGATTTATCAGCTGTCATTCCATTGATTACGCGTGTTTACCCAAACGGAGCAGCGGATGTCAATCACTTTCATGCAGCTGGAGGAATGGGATATGTTATCCGTACACTTTTAGAAAATGGACTGTTACACGATGATGTAAATACAATTTTCGGGCATGGCCTAAATTTATACACTCAAGAGCCAAAGATTGGAGAAAAGGGTATCAAGTGGGCAAATGGACCATCTGAAAGTCTAAATACTTCAATATTGCGCTCAGCAACTGAACCTTTTCAAGCAGAAGGAGGTATCAAACGTATGCAAGGAAATATAGGTAGAGGTGTCATAAAGATCTCAGCTGTTGAAGAAGAAAATCGCATTATCGAAGCACCTGCCATAGTATTCGACGAGCAAGAAGACTTTATTAAAGCGTTCAAAAACAATGAGCTCAACAAAGATTTCATTGCTGTTATTCCATTTCAAGGACCTAAACAAAATGGCATGCCTGAGTTGCATCAGCTAACCCCTTCTTTAACGATTCTTCAAAAACGCGGTTACAAAGTTGGCTTAGTTACAGATGGAAGAATGTCTGGCGCTTCTGGAAAAGTAGCTTCTGCAATACATATTTGGCCTGAGGCACGTGATGGTGGCGTTATTGGAAAAATTCAAACTGGAGATCTGATCCGATTGGATGGTGTTACAGGAGAATTAACTTGTTTAACAGAGGGGGTTGAAAATAGACCTGCACGCACGAAAGACAATGATAATGTTTACGGTGTAGGAAGAGAGCTATTCCAAATTGCAAGAAAGGTAGTAACCAATAGCGAGGAAGGCGCAAGTTTCATATTTTAAAAACACATTCATGACACAAAACGGCATTAAAGAAATCTTACTTCAACATCCAATCATACCAGTGGTTACTTTACAACAAGAAAGTGACGTGCATACTGTGGCGAAGAAGCTAGCCCAATCCAATATCTCTTGTGCAGAAGTCACTTTAAGAACGGAATATGCATTGGAGGGGATTCAATTCATGAAAGTAAATTATCCAGAAATTTCAATTGGTGTAGGCACTGTTGTCGACAAAAATCAAATCGCAGCGCTCCAAGATTTGGCGGTCTCGTTTATGGTTTCCCCCGGGAGCACCCCTGAACTGTTGAAAGCAATGGAGAACAGTGGTATTGCTTATTTACCGGGCGCTGTAACGCCAAGTGAAATTATTAGTGGAATGGGAAATGGCGTTTCAATCTTCAAGTTTTTTCCTGCTAATCTATTTGGTGGCATAGCGACACTTCAAACTTATGGACAAGTATTCAGCCAATGTAGCTTCTGTCCAACAGGCGGACTAAACGCAGGTAACCACAAAGATTTCCTTGCCTTAAAAAACGTACTAGCAGTTGGCGGAAGCTGGATGCTGAAATAACAATATAAGCAACTAAATTAGCGAAAAACGTCCTTTTAAGGGCGTTTTTTTTGTTTTGATGCATGAGGGCATTGTTTCCGGAATAATTCTGATGATTAATAGATGTTTCATGATCAATATTAAAAAAATATCCCCCACCAAAGGTGAGGGACTGCTGAAATTAAACTGAGAGATAAAACAAAAAATAAAACAAAAAAGATGTCTAATTCAGCGATAAAAACTAATAACCAGTATTTTGTATCAAATTAGGATTCAAAACAAGATCAGCTGTTGGCAACGGATAAAGGTTCCGATGTGAAGATACAGCTTGACCATTTACAGGTCCTCCTTTAAATGTCCATAAATAGTCTCCTTCAGTGAACAAGTTAAAACGAATTAAATCTGTTCTTCTAACACATTCCCAATGTAACTCTCTACCTCTTTCATCCAAAATATCTTGTAGTGTTGGACTGGCGATATTGAAACTTGCATTTCCATAGGCTCTTTCGCGCACTTGGTTAAAATAATTGGCCCCAAGACCTGGGTCAGCTGCACCACGAACTGCACATTCAGCATACATTAAGTAAACATCTGCTAAGCGGAACATAGGAAAGTCAATATCCACAAACGCCGTGTTTCCATTGTTTGAACCTACTTGCCCTGTGGAACGAATATTTTTATATTTCGGTAAGCCATATCCGTGAGAAAAAGTAGTCAATGAGGTAATTTCCTTTTGTTGACCATCCGTCCAGAATTGGTATCTGCTATCTAGTGTAGAGTCTGGGAATTTATCTACAAATTGTGGTGTTACACGCAAACCAGCCCAAGCACCATTCACACCAAAATCGGCTGCGTTCATTGTTCCTCCGAGTGCAGCACACACAAGGAAAGTTGTTCCACCCCAAGTCTGCGCATATAAACCATCAAACACAACAGGAAATATTATTTCATTAGATAATTTATTGTCAGCTTTGAAAAGGTCTGGATAATTCGTTTGTAAAGCATAAGCACCCGAATTAATCACCTGAGAACATTGCGTTGCACAATCTGCATACCTAGGAACACCAGTGTAAACCTCCGCATTCAAATACAATCTAGCCAACAAAGTTCTCGCTGCATCTTGCGTTGCGTGCCCATAAATTGCTGGAGAAGGTAACGGAAGATCATTAACAATATCCAAAATTTCCGATTCAATATAATCAAAAAGCTCAGCTCTGCGAATACGCTCTGGCTGAAATGCACCAACCAAATTCTCTTCTGTCACAAATGGAACATTACCAAACAAATCCAAAGCGTGGTAATAACTAAGTGCACGCAAGAATCTCGCCTCTTGTCTAAACCTCCTGATTTTTGTTCTATCAGCTTCACTAAATCCTCTGTTTTCCATTTGCTCTTCGCTAGCTTGACGAATAAACTCATTACACAACATCACTTGATAGTAAATTCTGTAATACATTCCCAAGACGAAAGGACTTTCCGCTGACCATTGCATGTTATTCAACTCTGGAATACCTGGGTCATTCCATCCACAAACCACCTCATCCGTTGGAAGCACTTGTAGGTTATAAAGCACACGAATGTATGCTGAAAAACCTTCATCGATCCCAGCAATGTCACCATTTCCAGCGGGACCTTCCAAGCCTGTCATTGACAAACCAGAGTAAAGGTTTGCCAAAACATTAATATAATTATTCGGATCACTAAAAACGGCCTCCGCATTTAAACCGTATTTTGGGGTTTGATTCAGGTACTTGCGACATCCGAAGAGTCCAAAACTCATGGCCATCAAACCAACTACTAAAATTTTCCAATTCATCTTCATAACACTATTTCTTTAAAATCCAAATGACAAATTCAATGAGAACACTCTTGGTCTTGGATAAATATTATTATCAATTCCACCTACAATTTCGGGGTCTAATCCTTTGTATTGGGTAAGCACGGCAACATTATTCACCGTCAGAGCAGCTCTGAAAGTTACTCTTTCTTTAAAAGCTTTTAATCTACCAAAGTCATAACCAACACTAATATAATCTAACCTAAGGAAATCTGCTCTTTCAACGTAGTGATCACTTAACAACTGACGTTCAGTTGTTGTTTGAAACTCCTCTTCAAAATATAAATCCGTCAAGTTATTCAAGAAACCTTGTGTACCGTTAATCCCCATAAAAGTTCCATTGTTCGAATGAATGTTATTATAAATATAACCACCCAATTCAGCCCTAACGCCTAATGAAGCAAACCACTTTTTATAGGAATAGTCGAAAGAAAGACCTAAAAACCAGAGTGGTGCCGCTTGACCAAGTACATATCTATCTTCAATATTAATAACACCGTCTCCATTTCTATCCACAAAGGCATCTAATTCTGTATAAGTTCCTCCCGCAGGATTAGGCGCACCTACTTCAATTGGCATACCATCAGCATCATACTGCTGTTCATAGACAAAGAAAGAAAATGTTGGCGACCCAATTTGATGAACTTGAATTGTATTACCTATTCCACCGGCTATTCCCCCTACTAAAACACCTGGAGAATTAGGGTCTTCAATTTGCGTCAACTGTAATACGGTATTAAAATTATATGCCGCATTACCGGAAATATCCAATCTTGTGTCTTTTTTGGAGATTACAGCCGCATTTAACATGAATTCAATACCTTCATTGCGCATTGCACCAACGTTGGTTAAAATTTGATTAGTAAAGTTAGAACCAGCAGGTACCGGAACTACTGCCAATAAATCTCTGGTATCTCTAGAATAAATATCAATTGAACCGTTAATCCTATCTTTAAAAAATCCAAAATCTACACCAATGTTGATACTCGATGTTGTTTCCCAGCGCAGATTCGCATCAAAACCATCAGGTCGAAGTACAGGGTAGAAAACACCACCAAAACCATACTGAGCTGTTTCTGAACCTGGGAAATAATTAGGGATATAGGCGTAATCACCAATACCATCCTGCTGACCAGTCACACCCCATCCAGCTCTTACTTTCATCATGCTCATCCATTTAAGATCTTTCATGAAGTTTTCTCTTGAAATTAACCATGCAGCAGATGCAGAAGGGAAAGTTCCCCATCTCGTTTCAGGGCTGAAGCGTGAAGACCCATCGCGACGCACCGAAAGGTTGAGCACATATCTGTCATCAAAAGTATAAATTCCCCTACCAAAATAGGAAAGCAAAGCGTTTCTGGTATCAAAAGGATTGGCAGCAGCAGGTTGAATAATAGAATCCTGAGCTTCATTGAAAATTGGCAAATTAGGACTAATTGTAAACCAATCTTGAGCTGTCCAACCTCCAGTAAAATCAATTAAATGACGAGAATCATTTTCACCATTATTATAGTTAACAAATGCCTCAAACAACTGATTCCCTCGTCTTTGAAAATACTCATTGAAACTTCCTTGCGAGAAAAATCCTGCAGCAGATGATGCAGCTGTAGTTACGGAACCTGAACTTTCTGCTCTATCCGTACCAACATTTACAGTTGTTCTTACCTCTCTCCAAAAAGGTAGTCGATAAGTAGCCTTTAAATTACCAATATATCGCAACACTGAACTTCGGTCATCTCTTTGATTGATTAATCCAACTGGATTTCGCGGAGAAAGTTGATTTGGCGCACCGTTATTTTCCAACCACTCGAAATAACCACCAAAGTCCTCACTATCGACAAAAACTGGTTGTGTAGGATCAAAATAGGCAGCGCCTAAGGCTCCTCTATCAGCAAACACATTTGAAGTATGGGCAAGCCTATTGTTGAATTGAATTTGCAAATCACCATCCAAAAACTGAGGCGTTAAAGACAAAGCCAAGGAGTTTCTAATAAATCTATCATTTTGCAACAAACCATTTTCATATCTATTACCAAAAGAAAGCCTGTAAGGTAAATTGTTAATCCCTCCAGTAACAGACACGTTATTGTCTGCGGTGTAGGCTGTCCTGAAAACTTCACGTTGCCAATCTGTATTGGCTTCTCCCAATAAGGCAGCCTGAGCAGGTGTTCCGTTTGTAGTAACCAACTCTCTGAATTCATCAGCAGAAAGGACATCCGCATAGCGAGCAACTGTCATTACATTATGAATAGACTGCACATTAACATTGAGTTTGTTCTTTTTCGTCCCTTTCTTGGTGGTAATTAAAATCACACCATTTGCACCTCTAGAACCGTAAATAGCAGTTGCTGAAGCATCTCTCAAAATCACGAAAGATTCAATGTCATTCGGATTTATTAATGACAAAGCGTTTGGCGAACCAGCAATACCACCATTATCTAAAGGCACACCATCCACCACAATCAAAGGATCATTGCTAGCATTCAAAGAAGTTCCTCCACGTAAACGAATCGTACTCCCTCCTCCAGGAGACCCATCATTGGTATTAACCCTAAGACCAGCAGCTTTACCCATAATCAACTGCTCTGGTGTACCAACATTCCCCTTGAAAAACTTATCTTCTTTAATCACAGTTGCTGCACCCGTTAAATCAGAAGTCCGCATGGTTCCATAGCCGATTACCATGACTTCCTCTAAATCCTGAGAAGTAGACATGATGACATCAAGAACTAATGTCTCACCTGCACCTAGTGTAACCGTTTCTTGTTTGTTTTTAAACTCACTACTTCTAAAAGAGACTGTGTATTCACCTGGCGTTAAACCAGCTACCTCATAATCTCCATTCATATTAGTGTAGGCACCCTTTCCTTCTCCTTCAACTACAATAGCTGCATTAAATATAGGATTACCTTCTTCGTCGATTACTTTACCCTTAATAGCGCTAGTTTGAGCCATTGAGAAACTTAATGAAAATACGACTGTAAATAGTAAAAGTGTTTGTTTCATGGTTTTACATTTGCTTTATCAAAATCATTTCTGAACCTCAAATATATATTAATTATTGTTAAACGTCAAAAAGACACTAAGATATTTTTCCAAAGAAGGTTATATTTTATTGTTTTGTCGCCTTTTTCCCGTTAATTTTTATTTTTTTAGGCGCTATTTTTCCTTTAAACTTCAACTTTTCGATTGTCAATTCATCAGAGGGCATCCCGTTTTTAGTAAATTCCAATAATAAGGTATTGCTCCTCCATTGATAACGTAAATTGTATTCATCAACTTGAAAGTTAATATGAGACATAGGGAGTCCGTTATCAAAATAAATCGTCGCATCACAAGAGGCTATGGCATTATCCAGAAAAATTAACCAATCAATTTTTGCTAAATCATATTCTGATGTTCTCTGCATAGGTTGATGAAACGGAATAATACTACCAGACTTTACCAAGGTTGGAATTTGATTTTCATTTATAGGTTTAGCAATTAATTTACTTTTTGCAGTTAGGTTTTGAATCAATTCTCCAGAGTAAAAATCGACCCAAGTAGAATGTGGTGGCACAACTATTTCCACCGCACTCAGTGACTTTTCAACCACCGGAGTAATCAAAAAAGACTTCCCCCATAGAAAAGATGAATTGGTAATTTGTGCTAAACTGTCAATAGGGAAGTCAAAAAATAATGGTCTCATCAATGGCCTACCTTTCAAACTATTCTCGTAAACCAATGCATAATTGTAAGGTAACAATTGGTAACGCAATTGAATGGCATTTGCGGCAATGGCTCTTGTTTCAGCGTCCTTAAAAACTGGTTCACTGGGCACTTCTTCTTGAGCATGTGGTCTAAAAACTGGTTGAAAAACACCATATTGCAGCCATCGAACATATAGTTCTGGGTCATCATAATCCCCCGCAAATCCACCTAAATCAGAATGCATATAAGCCAAACCTTGCATTCCCATTTGTAGGGCGATCTCCACTTGTGATTTCAATCCTCCCCATGTCCTATTTACATCGCCAGACCAAGGAACTAAACCATATCGCTGAGAGCCTGTCGCACCTGCACGCATCAAATTGAAGAGTCTTTCTTCTGGAAAATCGTTGGCATAGCCCTCATAAACAAGTCTCGCCCATTCATGCCCATAAACATTGTGCAGTTCATTTGCTGTTCTCCCGCCGTGGTGCATAATACCAGCAGGATGTACTTCTGGCTCACCTAAATCACCCCAAACTCCGATAGCCCCCATTTCTCGGAGCTCCTTATAAATATCCCAAAACCATGCTTTGGCTTTTGGAGAAAAAATATCAATTAAGCCTGTATTGCCAAAGTAAAAATCAAATAGATAAGGTTTGCCGTCAGCATCTTTTGCTAACACATCGGCTGCTAAAGCTTCTTCCCATCTATCGCTTGTAGATAAAATAAAAGGCTCTGTAATTAATATCGGCTGAATTTTTTTCGCTTGTAATTCTTGTAACAAACCAGTTGGATTAGGAAAAGAGTCTATATCGAAACGCAAATTACCCATCGTGCCTTGAATGGTTTTTCCAAACCAGTACAAATCTAAAATCAAAGCATCTACAGGGATGTTCATCTGCTCATAAAGTTGCACTACGTTTCTGACCTCCTCAGCAGAGCGATAACCAAATCTACTTGAGAAATTACCCAATACCCACATTGGTGGCAGAGGTTGTCTACCAAAGACTAAGGTGAAGTCATGCAGTAAATCATCCCAATTTTGAGCATAAGCAACTTGATAGCGATGCGCACCGCTCTCAGCTTCAAAGCGCACTGTATCGACTTTTTCGTGGTCTAAATCCAAGATGCCTTTTGTGGGGTTATCAAAATGAACGAAATAACGCTTTGAACTAAAAACCAAGGGCAAAGTATAATTCATCCAATCTGAATATTCTTCGTAACCATAATGGGCTTTATTATAGAGCTCTAAACGATGACCTCTTCTATTCATCCCAACTGCTCTTGCTCCACCACCATACAAAACATCTTCAGAAGATATATTTAAGGCAATTTTTACGGAATCGTCCTTGGATAAACCAAAGGGTTTCTGGCTAAACAAGTGTTCATTTGGGCTTTCAAAATTCAAAGAAAAAGATGCTTTTTGTATAACACATGTTAATAATCCATTTTGCAGCAGTAGTTTTTCATCATCTTCCTCCACTTTATCAAACCTACCCATCTCTGCAATTAAAGCAAAACTTTCTAGGTGATGACCAGCTTCATTAGGATAATAATCCACAGCTATAACATTTTCGCCATAAGCTGAAAGGTGATAGCTTCCAGTATTTGTTTTTACCCGCACGATTGAATCGGAGACAATTGATAAAACCTCTGATTGCGACCATGCAAGAACAACCGAAAGCAACACACACCAAAGCAAGGATATACGCAGCATCATTTAACCAAATCTAATTGAATAATATAAGATGATTTCGGGGCTATATTCCATTTGCCAGTCGAAAAAGATATGTTTTCACCAGAAATAACATCCGTACCACCTGAAATAGTTCTTAGTACCTCATCAAAGCGATTTAAGTCCAATTCTCTTTCCTCCTTGCTATTATTGACCACTACCATTACTTTTTCATCCTCCAACAACCTGAAGTAAACATAGATGTTTTGGTGAGGTAAAAATTGAATCGTTCGGCCATCATGCACAGCTTTAGAACCTTTTCTCCAATTCAGTACTTTCTTTGTGAAAGCATGATAAGCTTCTTGTTTTTCAGTCCTACCATCTTGCGTAAAAGCATTTTGCTCATCTCCGGGCCAACCACCAGGGAAATCTTCGCGAATAAATGCATCTCCCTTACTTTTGTCTCCTGCCATTCCTATTTCTGAACCATAATACAATTGAGGAATACCTCTGTGTGTCGCCATAATGGTCATAGCCAATTTGTAGTCTTTCAGGTCAGGATATTTATGGTTGAACCTATCAGTGTCGTGATTCTCCAAGAAAATCAATAAATTTTGTGGATCAGCATACAAGAAATCATTCACCAAGTTTTCATAGAATCTATACATTCCAGCATCCCATCCGTCATGTGTTTCACCGAAAGCTACTCCAACAGCATCATGAAAAGTAAAATCCATTACCGAGGGCAAATGAGAATTAAAAGATTGAATGGCACCAATAGGACTATCTTTTTGCCAATAACTGATTTGCGCTTGGTCGTGCATCCAAATTTCTCCCACAATATTAAAGTTGGGGTACTCGTCCGTGATAGCTTTCGTCCATTCAGCAATTTTATTTTTGTCGTTATACGGATAAGTATCTACGCGAAGCCCATCTAAATTGGCATACTCCACCCACCAAATCGTATTTTGAATCAAATAATTTTGCACCAACGGATTGCGCTGATTTAAATCTGGCATAGACTTTACAAACCACCCATCTTCACAATATTTCAAATCTATTTCAGATCGATTTGGATCGATTTGCGTAGATGATCGATAGTTCGTTTGACCGTAACCTGGGAATTGATGTAACCAATCATAAGTTGGTAAATCATGCATCATCCAATGCTCTTCCCCCCAATGGTTGGGAACTACGTCCTTAATAATTTTAATGCCTCGTTTATGGGCTTCTTCTACTAATCTTAAGTAATCTTCATTGGTGCCAAAACGTGGATCAATTTTATATAAATCACTTTGACCGTAAGTGTGGTAGGAATACGTTGCATCATTATCCTCCAATAAAGGCGTTGACCAAATAGCTGTAGCGCCTAGCTCTTTGATATAATCTAAATGTTGAATAATCCCTTCAATATCTCCACCATGACGACCTCCTGGATAAGACCTGTTCGCTTTTTCGGTAACAGCTGGGTGAGAGTCATTCTCAGGATTACCATTAGCGAAACGATCTGGCATTAACAAATAAACCACATCAGAGGTATTAAAGCTCGGTCTTCTTGCAGAACCCGGACGCCGCTCTTTTAATTCAAAATTTAATGTTTGAACGACTCTTTTTTTATTTCGCAATTGAATCGGATAAATACCAGCAGGCATGTTTCTTGTTTCTACCGTGACGAAAATATAGTTGGGATTTTCCGTTCTAAGCTGCTGCATAACGGTTAATCCTTCTACATTTACATCATATTTGGCAATGTCATCACCATAAAGCATGATCTCTACCCGGCTAAGATTCATGCCTTCCCACCAATTCAATGGCTCCATACGCTTAACCGCTTGCGCCAACAAAAGTCCCGAAGCAAACAACCCAACAAAAAATAAAACAACCTTTCTCATTTTTCTAACTATTATGTTTTCGTTTAATTCAATTCAATTGCTACCTCACCAAAGTAACATTTCCTGATTGCACAACTCTTTGTCCTTTGACAGATGCAATCACCTGATAGACATAAACACCACTATTTAACAGCGCTCCTTTAAACGTTCCATCCCAACAAACCACTGGGTCATTGGTTTTAAAAATTTCTTCCCCCCATCTATTGTAGATGGTAAATTCCAAATTTTCGATACAAGTTCCAAATAGGCAAAAAAAATCATTATTGCCATCCCCATTTGGAGAGAAAATTGTTGGTGCTTGAATCTCCTCACAAGCTTCTTCAACAAAAACCGTGACAGAATCTTGTATTTGGCAACCGTCTGGCGTATTTATAATGACTAAATACGTTGTGGTTTCAGTTGGACTTGCAATCGGATTTAAACAATCCGTGCAACTCAATCCAGATTCGGGTGACCAAATCACGGAGAAATGCGTTATTCCACCAATATCTGCTGTGAGTTGTATATTATCTCCCTCCTCAATCGTTACATTATTAGGCGCAATACTTAGAGGAATATTCCCCACCAAGCCAACAGTAACATTGATAATCGTTTCGCAATCATTGGCATCCAAAATAACGACTTGGTAATCATCGGCTGACAAATTGTTTGCCATATTCGTATTACTTACAGCAGGTATCCATTCATAAGTAAAAGTTGGAGTCCCTCCTGCTAAATCAATTGAGATTTGACCGTTATTCAAACCACATTCCGAATCTTTAATTTCTACTGTCGGATTAATAGGGTTAGGTTGTGTTATTTCAACTGAAAAACTTATTTCACAGCCATTATCATCTGTAATCGTAGCCACATAATTTCCAGCAAGCACATTTTCTAAAAAATTACCAAATTGTCCTGATGCTGACCATTCAACAAGATAAGGAGTTTGCCCACCAGTCACTTGAATTTCTGCGTTACCCGTTGCATCACCAAAACATAAAACATCTTGAACACTCACTAAGCTCACATCAGGCGCATTGGCTGCATTAACGGTAAAAGAATCAGTCACCGAACATCCATTTCCATCGGTAACAGTTAGCGCATAACTCCCCTGTCCTAAGCTAGTTTCTATCTGTCCTGTTCCTCCTGTTGACCAATCAAACTCATAATTAGGAACTCCTCCATTAACAATCACTTCGGCAGATCCATCAGGTATTAGACAGTCAGAATCATTTATTATGATATTTAAGACTAAACTATCAGGCTCGATTATTTCAAAAGCTGCATTTGATATACAACCATTATCGTCAGTTACTTCAAGCGTATAGCTGCCAGCTGACAATCCTTGCGTGATATTGGCTGTGCCTCCTGCAGACCACAAAAAGGAAAAAGGGTTTGCGCCAACCACAGTGGCCTCTGCTTCACCATTGCTCCCTCCAAAACACTGAACATCCTCAGTAGTTAATGTAATTGTGGGCCCCTGAAAAACATCCAAAATAAATGTTCCTTGTGCTTGACATTGATTTGAATCCAGGGCAATTACCTCGTAAAGACCTTGATCAGCCAAGGAGACATTTGACAAGGTAATATCGGAGGCTTGTTGTGTTGCACCTGATGGCAAAATCCAATCAGCCGTTCCAAGGGCATTACTTGTTAGCACGATTGAATCACCCGCGCAAACTGGAGCATTTGAAGCAGCAATAATTAAATTTTGAGGAGTTACCACTTCAATTGTTAAGTTGCAGTTCGTAGCGCCAGTAAAACTAAAATTATCAAGTGCAAAATCATTGCCCGCAGCCTCAAAGTTTAGGTTGTTGATGTCAATAATGGCAATTGTATCGTTACCAGAGTTCCAATTGAAAGTTATTTGTTGCCAATTGCAAGTTGTATTAGATAATGTGGTGGTATTTTGAATTACACCATTAATGGAGCTGCGAAGCTCTGCCGGATTATTATTTGTAACACTGGTTGCCCAATAAGAAAACGAATAAGTTGTATTCGGTATAACCGGAACAGCTTGTTTCCAAACAATAGCAGTTGGCGTGTTGAATGTTGCTCCATCCACAACAAGCATCGCATCGTTACCGTCTTGATCGGTACAGTTGTCAAATTGATTAAAAAACAAACTTGGATCACTTGCAACTCCAACAACTCCTTGTGCTCCTGATGGATTGCTTGACGAAATAAAATAATCTGAATAAAAGCCACTATTACCCAATCCAAAAGATGGGTTAAAAATCAAATTACTGTTAGCGCCTATACCTCCTAAAGCGTATGTTGTATTTTGTGAGGGAGCTACTTGAGCTATTGAATCATTGATCAATAAAAAGCTTGGGTCATTCGGATTACTGCTCCATGAGTAGTTCCCATTTCCACCGCTAGCTTCTAAAATCAAGGTGTCTCCCAAGCAAATAGTGGAATTCGCATTTAAGAAAAAAGCCCCTGTATTAACACTTTGAAGAACAATGTTAGAAATAACTTCTTGGTCGCCCAGGTTATCTTGCACAGTTAAATTATAGGTGCCATCTGGCAGTCCTGAAAAATATCCTGTATTACTCGTCTGATTAGTTGGCCCACTAAGGGAAAATGTAAAGGGCGCCTCTCCATTAAATGCATACCCAGCTATAAAGCCTCCAGAAGAAGCACATTGTCCAAACACCTTTGAATAAGTCAAACTCACAGGAGATGTAGGGGCAAAAACTGCTAAATCATCAATTGCGAAATTGTTACCCGCCCCATTGGTATTGTTATTAAAAAGCTCAATATTAACACAGTTAAAACTAGGGGTGAATGAGTAAACAACCTGCTGCCAACCATCAGCTGGAAGCGGTGCTAATGTTATACCTGATTGTAATTGGAAGTTTGAAACATTATTAAATGCCACACCAACATCAGCCCTAGTAGCATTATTAGTAACATCATTGGAAACACTTTTAATCCAATAACTAAAAGTATAGCTTTGACCAACAGTTAATCCGCAGATACCTCCACCATTATTACCTGCTTTATAAAACCGTTGCTGTCCACCTGTCGTATTTCCATCATAAACCAACATAAATCCAGTTCCTGTAGTATGGTCTGCACCAATGTTGAAGGAACTATTAAAATCATTGGGGTTAGTTACATGAGCAAAATCACCATTATTAGAAGCACCAGAAAAAGGAGGTGAAACAAGATTATATCCTGCGCCATCCACAACAAAACCATTGCCTGGGCCACCCAATTCAAAAGAACCATTTGGCAGTAAGTTTTGAGAAAAAAAATAGCTGCACACCAGCAATGTTGAAATAAATAAGAATATGTTCTTCTTTCTGAATGTCATGATTATGGCACATATTACAATTTCTACCTATTAAAAGAGACAAAAAAGGCAACTGTTTCGACAACAAATATAAAAAAAATATCATTGTCATTTTGACACTAAGTTTTTTTTTGTAAATTTGGACAAACTTAAAATTAATTAATTATGAAAAAAACATTTACTTTTTTAAGTAGCATGATATTAGGATCAGCGCTTTTTGCACAAATCACAATCACCTATCAAGTTGACATTACACCAATGTTAGATGCAAGTATTCCTTTAGCACCAGAGGGGATTCGAATTGGAGGTAACTTTGCTGAAATTGGCAGCACACTTCCAGATTGGACACCATCAGATGCCGCTTGTGAGATGACAAACATTGGTGGTAATTATTGGTCTATCGAAGTGACTTATCCTTCTGCTGCGGCTGGTGAAACACAACTTTTTAAATTTGTAAATGGTGATTGGGGCTCTAACGAAGGGGCGCCAGCGCTAGACGAATGCGGAGTTGAAGATGGATTAGGAGGTTTCAACAGAACTTTCGTAATTCCTACAGAAAGCACAACGATTTGTTTTGAATGGGACGACTGTACATCTTGCGCTGAATTATCTACAAATGAAGCGTCATTTTCATCGTTTAACGTTTATCCAAATCCAGCTAAGGATTTAGTAAATTTCAGTGTTCAAGCTAAAGAAGCAGCGTTTGTTCAAATCCACGATTTATCAGGAAGAGTTGTTGCTAGAGCTGCCCAGATTAACGGTAATGATATTCAAGTGAATATTTCTGGCTTAGCTCCTGGAACTTATGTGTATCATGTTGTAGCAGGCGAGGCAGTTAAAACTGGAAAATTAAATGTACAGTAAATAACAAAATTAAATGAGGTGTCAAGGGATTTTGGCACCTCATTTTTTAATAAATAAAGTTATGAAAAGGTTAGTTGTTGTATTATGCTTGTTTTTTGGTAGTTTACAAGCGCAAATTTTAAATGTAGACCCTGCATTTCCTACTCAAAATGATGTCATTACTATTATCTATGATGCAGCACAAGGAAATGGCGTATTACAAGGCGTAACAAGTATTTTCGCACACACTGGTGTAATAACTGACCAAAGTAACTCACCATCGGATTGGCAATTTGTTAGAGGAAATTGGGGCACAAATGACCCTAATGTTGCCATGACAAGTCTTGGGAATAATCTGTTTGAAATAACCATTGACATTCCTAGTTTTTACAATTTCCCAGCTGGAACGGTTGTTGAAAGACTTGCTTTTGTATTTAGGAATACAAATGGAACTATCGTTGGTAGAGCAAGTGATGGCGGAGATATTTTTTATGAAATCTATCCAGCAAATGCAGGTTTTTTAGGAAAGTTTTTTGCTCCTGAAAGCTTTGTTTTAACTAATCCGAATGAGCCAGTTCAATTAGTCGCTAAAACCAACCAAAATGCCGATCTAGTATTTATTCAGGATAATCAAATCATTGCTCAAGTAACCAATACAGACATTATTACTCATACTTTTACAGAAAGTAATCCAGGTTCATACTGGGTTAAGTTTATTGGCAATACTTCTACTGAAACAGTTGAAGATAGTACATTAATCATCATTAATGAGTCCCCAACGATTCAAGATCCTCCTCAAGGATTAATATTTGGACTCAACAGAATAACACCAGATAGTGTTGTTTATAAATTTTATGCTCCTGAAAAGGACAACATCTATCTTATAGGAGACTTTAATGACTGGATTCCTACACCAGAATACCAACTAAATTTATCTGAAGACCTTACTACCTGGTGGATATCATTAGGGAACCTCTCTCCTGGAATACGCTATGGTTATCAATATTTAGTGGACAACCAACCGTTTGCTGACCCACTAAGTGAATTAATAGCAGACCCAGCTAATGACGATGCTATTCCACTGCACATTTACCCAAATCCATATCCATATCCATCTGGTAAAACAGCAGGATTTATATCACTATTTGAAACTGATCCAGCGCCATTTAATTGGCAGCACAACAATTATGTTAGACCCAAAAAAGAAAATTTAATCATTTATGAGTTGCTTGTTAGAGATTTTATAGCAAGTCACAACTATCAAACCTTAGTTGATACCCTAGATTATTTAGTAACGCTTGGTGTTAATGCCATAGAGCTTATGCCTGTAAATGAATTTGAAAATAATGAAAGTTGGGGATATAACCCCAGTTTCCACATGGCATTGGATAAATATTATGGTACACCAGAGCATTTTAAAGCATTTGTTGACGCTTGTCATGAAAGAGGTATCGCCGTAATACAAGATGTCGTTTTAAATCATTTATTTGGTCAGGCCCCAATGGTTCGGATGTATTGGGATGCAGCTAACAATAGGCCCGCAGCAAACAGTCCTTGGTTCAATGAGGAGTGTCCGCACGAACCATTTTGTTGGGGCTATGACATTAATCACGAAACAAAAGTAGTCGAAGATTACATAGACCAAATCAACCTTTATTGGCTAAATGAATATAAGGTTGATGGTTACCGTTTCGACTTTACTAAAGGTTTTGTAAATAATTCGGATTTATTTAGTCAAACCAGAATCGATATTCTCAAAAGAATGGCTGATACAATTTGGGCTGTTCATCCTGATGCTTATATCATTTTAGAACACTTTTGTGATAACGAAGAAGAAAAGATTCTATCTGATTACGGTATGATGTTATGGGGGAATATTACTTGGGAATACCATAATGCTATTAAAGGATTCAGTTCAAATTTAACTTTCGGTGTGCATGAAGCAAGAGGATGGAATGATCCACATTTAATCACTTACGTCGAAAGCCATGACGAAGAAAGAGGCATGTACGAAGCCCTAGTAAATGGAAACCAATCGAACCCAGACCATAACGTAAGGGTGCTAGATGTAGCTTTAACAAGAGCCCAAACAGCAGCAGTTTTGATGTTCTTCACCCCTGGCCCAAAAATGATTTGGCAATTTGGTGAACTGGGTTATGACATTTCCATCAACTTCCCATGTCGTGTTTGTAACAAACCCATTTTATGGAACTATTACTTCGAAGCACGACGGAAACAAATCTATGATGTTTATGCAGCAAGTATTAAATTACGTCTAAATCATCCTACTTTTTTAGAAGGAGATTACAGTTACAACCTGAATGGAATGATAAAAAGAATAATTTATACACATTCAGATATGGACGCTATTGTCATTACGAACTTTAATGTGAATGAAAGTCAAGCAATTGCAGGATTCACTCAAGAAGGCTGGTGGTATGAATATTACACAGGCGATAGTCTTTTTGTGGACAATGTTAATATGCAAATCAACCTTCAAGCTGGAGCTTATCAACTTTGGACGACAGATAGACTAGAACAACCAGAAATAATTTCAACGGTAAATGTTTCTGAAATATATGCTAACAATATTATTCAGAAAGTCTATCCAAACCCTGCTACCGATCATATAACGCTAATTATCAACAATAAAAAAGAGCATGCTGAAATTAAAGTTTTAGATACCAATGGCAGCATCGTTATGAATGTTTCAAGCAACTTACAAAATGGCAAGCAACACATTGATATACAGGCACTAACCAACGGAAAGTACTTGCTTTATGTTGAGCAAGATGGTCAATTTGCTGTATCGCCATTCATCGTAAGTAAATGATAGGATTGAAATTATAACCATAAATGAAATTTCCACCAAATACTATTACACTAGCAAAGTTAAAATGTTTGACTTTGCTAGTTTTTGTACCCTACTTTTTAGCTGCACAACAAGATGTATTTAATAGGAATAATTCTGGTACTGGTAATTGGTGGGATGGAGCGAATCCATGGTTTTATCAATTCGATGGAAATCGAGCCCGACCAGATGATTTCACTAGAAATGATGTTTATATTGGTCATAACAATAACAATCCAATGACCGTTAATGGAGCATTTTTTCAATTACGAGATTTAAACATACAAAGCACCGTAACAATTAACAGAACATATAATGCAGCATCTGGAGGCGGCATAAGCCTATCCAAAGGCTTCTACAGTGCTTCTGCCAATTTACAAACTTTCAATGTGCCTTTTGGTGTTGATGGAGCTAATGTAGACTTTCAGGCACAGTCGGGAAACGTGTTATTTACTAGCGACCTATTTTTGAATAACAACAACGCTGTTTTCGATGGCCCTGGTATTTTTACTTTAGACGGTCCAATTACAGGAACCGGAGGGAGCATTACAAAAAATGGAACAGGTATAACTGTTTTCACCAATGCTGGGAACACCTACAGCGGTGCGACTCAAATTAACAATGGCACCATACAACTTAACCCAGTAGGAAATACTTCACTTAGTACTACATTTATTTTGAATGGTGGTACGCTTAGCACTAGCTTTATCGCAACGAATCGCATCATAAACACGTCGGGCAACCTAAGGCTAGACCTCAGCTCCAATATTCAACTTCAGAACGATATACACGAGTTAAGATTCTCCAATAGCAGCGGCATCACTTGGAACTCATCGGCAACATTGACAATTTTCGGGTGGCAAGGATTAGCAGCTACCTCAGGAACCGCTGGGAAAATTTATATCGGCAACAACTCAAGTGCCTTAACGACAGCCCAGCTCTCGCAAATCAATTTCGATGGATATGCTGGAGGCGCAATGCTATTAAGTGATGGGGAACTTGTTCCTGCTCCCAACACCCTCCCTGTAATTATGAGCAATTTCTGGACAACATGCACCAATAATGGAAGTATCGTAATAAATTGGCAAACACTTTCAGAAGTAAATGCAATGCATTTTAAAATTGAAAGAAGTGCAGATGGAAGCGATTGGGAAGCAATAGCAACAGTGGATGCACAAGGCACAACCAATCAAATATCAAATTATTCTTTCACAGATAATACACCGCACCGAGGACAAGTTAATTATTACAGATTATTGCAAAAGGACTTTGATGGTGAATTTGAATTTTTTGGCCCCATTGGAGAACACTGTGATACTGATAACTTTTCAATTATTATCTTTCCAAATCCAGCAAAAGATAAAATCCAACTTTCAATTACTTCAAATAATATTGCTGAACCATTGAAAGTTGCCATTTTTGACACTCAAGGAAAAAACGTTTTCAGCCAAACGTTCAATATTCAAGAAGGGAACAACTTAATCCCTATAGATATTTCATCATTTGCTAGCGGCAATTACCTTTTAAAAGCGGAAAGCGCAAATACTCAGCGAAAATCAATTCATAAGATCAACAAGATTTAGAGCCGAAATAAACTGATTTTTATCACCTATATAAAGAATTTGTAGAAAAAATCAGAATTATTGTTCTCAATGTGCTATCTTCGTATAAGAAATAGATTATATGAGGGTGTTCTCTGTGTTTTGTATATTATTTTTCGTTGTTTTATCATGCACCAACGATAAGGATTTGAATATCTTAGAGTCTGAGGAACTGGAAAATGCAGAAATCATTGCTTTACGCAATCAGATTAGGCAAATGGAGTTAGAGCAAACAATTAAAGATTCCGTCTTAAATGAATCCATTGCATTTTTTAATGAAATCCAAGACAACCTTGCCAAAATAGCTTTGAAACAAGATCAAATTCGAATAAAAAGTAGTGATCCCGAGCTAACAAATGACGACAAGGAGTGGGTTTTACAGCAAATTCAAAACCTTAACTATTTAAGAGAAGAAAATGCTAAAAAGATGAAAAGCCTGCAAGGGACTATTCAAGAGCAAGGCATAAAAATTGTGGAATTACAAGCCATGATTGACAGGCTAGCTTTAGATATTCGGTCGCGTGACGAACAAATAGTAGCGCTGCAAAACATGCTTGCTAATCTTGATATGGAATACGCTGCCTTATTAGATCAATATCAAGAGCAAGTTGAACTAGCACTTGATGTCATGAAAGAATTAAATAAAGTTTATTTTGCTTATGGCACATTAGATGAATTGATCGCAAATAATGTTTTAATGAAAGAAGGTGGTTTTATAGGTATAGGTAAAAAGACCAATATTGCAGACAACCTTAATCAGAAGTACTTCCAAAGTTTGGATAAAACCAAAACGAAGCAATTGACTATTGTTGGTGATAAACCAAGAATAATTACAGACCACCCGTCCAATTCTTACGAATGGAATGGAAACAAATTAATCATCAACGACCTAAACGCTTTTTGGAGGGTTTCAAATTATTTAGTAGTCACTGTTAAGTAGTATTTCAATGAAATGGTTCGTTTACATAACACTTTTTACGCTTATACTCCCCGCGGGTTACAAGTTTGGTGTTCTGTTAGACTATAGCATTCGTTATCAAAAATATGCCACGGAACTGTGTATCAATAAAGACATTCCAGAGAAAAAATGTAATGGAAAATGTCAGTTAGCAATGAACACAGATGCATCAGAATCACCCAATGAACCGATTGCGCCTAGTTCGTCGCAAGTCGAGATTGGTCCGTTGTTTATTCCTTCTGAAAAAGCAACTAATTTATTTACAATACTTCAATACCACGAGTCACATAATTGGTATTATAATTTCACATATGCCTTTCATATTGTAAAGGATATTTACCATCCTCCAAAACATACATAAACAACTGGGGACTTTAAATTAACGTTTTGGTGTAGAGGCAGCAATAGCTGTTTGCCAACTTTGTAAAGGCTAAGACATTAATTAGGTGTTTTAAACAAAAACCCTCATCTTTCATAAAAAAATAACATGGATGAACAGTTTAAGCAATCCATGTGAAAAGCAACATAACCAGTTGCGCCAACGTTACATAAATAAAAAATAAAGCTGAGTTTAATCTCAACATATAAATTAAAAAAATTATAGCTATGAAAAATATATTTCAACCCATGTTTGTCGCTTTAGTAGCGATAGCAGCCCTTTCTTTAACAGGATGTAAAAAAGAAGGGTGTACAGATGAAAATGCAAGCAACTATAACCCTGATGCTAAAAAGGATGATGGTTCGTGCATCTTTGAAGGCAGCACTGTTGCACTAAAATTTGACCATAGATGGGGTAACACTTGGGGGCCTTTTTCAATGAATGAAGACTTAACCCATCCAGGCACGCAAAACCATATCAACTTCACGACGCTTAATTATTACATTTCGAATGTGAAATTGAAAAATGCTGATGGTACTTGGTGGACAGAAAACGAAAGCTACCACTTAGTTAAAGTTACAGAAAACACTGTTCCACAAATTGTATTAGAAGGAGTTCCTTTAGGAAAATATACAGAAATTTCATACATGATTGGTGTAGATTCTACAAGAAATGTTTCTGGAGCGCAAACTGGAGCACTATCTCCATCGCATGGCATGTTTTGGTCTTGGACAACAGGATACATTTTCATTAAAGCAGAAGGCCATTCCAACGATGCGCCAATGGACTTTTTCGCATACCATATTGGTGGTTTCAGTAAAGATGTTGGTGGAGACGCCATACGAATTAATAACCAAACATTCAATGGTGAGGAACTGAACGTTAGAAAAGGAGGTGGTGCCTCAATACATTTCCTTGTTAATGCAGCCAGATTATGGCATGGAGGTATTCAAATTAGCAATACTCCATCAGTACATATGCCAGGTCAAATGGCAGAGACAATGGCAACAAACTTTAGTGAGGGGTTCATAATTGATCATTTACATTAGTGAAAAATGTAGTTCAAATACTACTTGCTTGTTTGGTAATTAGCTTAGTTGCATGCCAAAAAAGATTTGATAACGCACCTCAAAATCGCATCATCGATTTTGAGGTGCCATCAGATTTCCCAACACCTGTTTACCAATTTCAAACCAATAATTCCTTAAGTGTAAAGGGCTTTGAGCTTGGCCGCAAAATGTTTTATGACAAACGTTTATCTATAGACAACTCCGTTTCATGCGCATCTTGTCATTTCCAACATGCCGCATTTAGTGACCCAGGAAAAGCGCTTTCATCAGGTGTAAATGGTGCGCAAGGAAGAAGAAACAGCCCTCCTTTGTTTAACCTTGCATGGCATCCACACTTTAACTGGGATGGTGGTGTCAATCACATTGAAATATTTTCCGTAGCGCCCATTACGGATGAGAACGAAATGAACATGCCCTTAAACGACCTACTAGATCGGCTTAATGGAATTGCCAGCTACCAAAAATTATTTAAAGAAGCCTTTGATGTTGATGAAATAACCAGTTTAGAGCTTCTTTATGCGCTTACACAATTTATGGCAGTAAAAATTTCAGATCAATCCTTATATGACGAATACCGCAGAGGTCAGAGTAAATTTAATGCGCAACAAAAAGAAGGCCTGAATTTATTTAATCAACATTGCGCAAGCTGCCACACTCCACCTTTATTCAGCAACTTCGGATTTGCAAACAATGGCATTGACAGCGTTTTTAATGATGAAGGAAGAAAGGAAATCACCCATCGAGAAAGTGATTTAGGCAAATTTAAAATCCCAAGTTTACGAAATGTGGAATTGACATGGCCCTACATGCATGATGGTCGCATGCAAACACTAGAAGATGTTATCAACCATTACAGTGAAGGAATTATTTACACTGAAACTTTAGCACCAGAATTAAAAAATTTGCACCTTAGTTTGGAAGAAAAAAAAGCACTATTAGCCTTTCTGAAGACATTAACCGACCACGAATTCATTAACAACCCATTATTTTCTGAACCATAATCTTTAATTTTACAAAAAAATGTCATGGTTTTATCCGTTATAGATGTATTTGCAGAAAACTTCGCTTTTTACAAGCAGTATTTTGGTTACATGATAAAGAATCCCGCTTGGAATAACCCTTTATATATGGTATTCTTTATTTGTGTTGCGACCTTCATCATGGAACTCACACTTCCAAGAAAGCTGCCTTACAGTCCTGTTGGAAGAAAAGGTTTTGCCTTGGACATCTTTTATGTGATTTTTATTGACTTTTTATTGATGCTGTTTGGATTTTATGCAGCTGCAAAGGCTGTAGAATATATATTCACCCAAACCATGGGCATTTTTGGGGTTTCAGATTTTTTAATTTTTGATATTACACAATTAAATGGCGCAGTTCAATTCCTAATTATATTCTTTGTTTTAGATTTTATGCAGTGGTTCGGGCATTTTCTATTGCACCGCGTCGATTTTCTTTGGCACTTTCATAAAATTCATCATGCCCAAGAAGAATTAGGGTTTGCATCAACTAGGCATTTTCACTGGATGGAATATTTAGTTTTTAAACCACTACTTTTTATTCCTTTTATCCTCTTAAACGTGCCGGTTTCAAGCTTTTTCGCTGTTTATTTGTGGATAGGGCTAAGTTTTACTTTTTTCTCACATGCCAACATACGTGTTAATTTTAAACCACTTAATTATTTACTCATTACGCCAGAGACGCACTATTGGCACCATGCTAAAAATATCCCAGGAAAATATGGCGTGAATTTCGCTTCGGTACTAACGGTTTGGGATCACATTTTCGGTTATTTCTATTACCCTAGAAATAAAGAAACCCCTCAACTTGGCGTGGATGATCAAGCAAAAATCCCAACCACATTTGTTGGTCAAATGATTCATCCTTTTCGTGAGGCTTTTGGAAAAAAGAAAAAGACAAGTTCAAAAGTCAAGAAAAAATAATAACTTTAAACCAACACTAAATTTTATCCATGAAGGCTAATTATATTCTAATGATCGTTCTATTTGGCTTTTTGTTGTCAAATTGTGGCGTTTTAAAACGCAAAACGCAAACCCTTCCAAGCGAAGACTTTGTATTAATTGTTGAATGCTTTGTTGATGTAATGCCTGGGGTATCCGAAACACCTAAATTACCTTATGTTGTTATAGCGATGCGGAGAGCAGATGGAAAGCCATTTGAAAATAACTGGAAAATTAAAGAAGCTGTTGTACGGACAACAAATGGTAATATTTTGGAATTAGATGAAATGGATCAATCTGCATTCTCTGGGAAAAATCAATTGGAATGGAGAAACAACCTAAGGAATGTTCCAGAAAAAGTGAAAGAAAAGTTTGATTTAGAATTAACAATGCTCAATGATGCAGGTAACATGGTTACGCTAGTTCAAAATGACATAGTGATTATGATGGTGCATTGATTTTCACCAATTGCAGTTTAGCATAACGAAGCTACTTAAAGTTATACTGCCAACCAATTCTAAACTGCTCTGTCCATCTTATGGGGTCTATGCTCTCTTCTCTCAAAATTCTAAAGTATTGAAATTTCAACATGGAATCAAACCCCCGAAATTGATATGCTGCACCAATAGATAATCGTTGTGAATTACCCGGCACTAAATCATTCAAGTCTAATTCTTCAAAACGCAACGATATAATTGACTTCCATGGTCGATAATGGTAGTTCAATTGTGTCACATAACCTCCAGCTAGCACAAACCCATCTGTTTGATCAATAGGTAACCCCTGAAAAAGTGCATCATTCTCTAATTGTGGAATAGCATGCATTTGATGAATTTCAAATTGTGCTGAAAAGCCCATGTACTGGAATGCAGCATCCATGCCATAAAGGTATCTTTCGCCGTTGATAACCTTTAAACCGAACTCGCCAGTTGAAAAAGCTGGAAATGATCTTCCCTCAGGTAGTTGCTTGTTGGCATACCTTCCATTTACACCAAGTTGAAACATTGGTATTGGCGTGATTTTATCATCAATATCTCTATACCGAAAACGTGAAGGGTAAGCAATATCTATTCTACCTACAAATTCCGGTTGACCGCTAGCATCATTATCCCCACGAATACTTAATTCACCTAAACCAGTGTAAACGCCACCATATAGATTGATGCGCTGTCTCCAAAAATCACTCATTAAGGTAATTCCAACATCTCTTCTGCTAAACATATCCCCTCTTACAATTTGTGCTCGCTGCCAAAATGTGGTGTATTGAAAAGGTACTAAGGAGCTTCGAGAATAAAACAATTTACCATAACCCATTTGAATATCCATAAAACCTAAGCCTTTGTATGTTACAAAAGCATCCATCAAACCAGGGTTCTCTGGGTCAATTGCACCAGTAGCAAACGAGGCTAAATCTACGAAATCTACTTGCAGCTCGTATGCTATGGTATTTTTGTAACGTCCCTCTAGCTGCAACTGCGCATCTCGCAACCGAAACCTGTCTTTATTCTTATTATCACTGGTTTCTTTCAAAATACGCTGATTGTAGTATGTAGAAACTCCTCCTGTAATTTCCAAAACATGTTGACCGTTACCAAGCGATAATTGCGCATTAGTTGGTACATACGCTATAATCAATAAAACAACAAGAATTAATTTTCTCATGGTAATGGGGTTTCAAAAATGAAGAATTTTTCCATATCATCAGAGACGATCACCATCTGATCTTTTTTATTAAAGACTAACCCTTCGGGGTTAATGATTGGAAATTTCCAAGCAGCTAAAACTTTATAGTTATTCGGATCTAACTTAAAAACCGTTCTGTCTTCATCACTTAACAACCAAAGATGATCAGCATGATAAGTAGCTGCTGAAATATCCCGTGCTATCCCATCAAGAAGAATCTCATTGTAAATACTCAAGTCTTCATTCAATTCAAACAAATAGATAGGGTCTTTTTCAGTTAATATAACCATTCTATTTTTTGCTTTATTGAAAGTTATCGCCTCATACCCCTTGTTTCTCCCACCTTGATAAGGCAAATGAACTGTTCGAACTAATTCTAGTGTATTCAAATCGAAAACACGTATTTTTCGCACCATCTCCTCTACAACATAGACAAAATTTTCATCAGCGTGCACTCCCTCACAATCAAATCCTTCAAAATCAGCTTTTCTAATAATTTGTCCGTTTTCATCCACTTCAAATAAATAACCATTGTCACTAACCATGAAGTAATTATTGTTATTGGGATGATTGCAGATATCTGAAGGCTCAGGTACATTTGTAAAAAAGCTTTCTTTAGGTTTAATGTGTGTCGCCTTTTTTACTATAAAAGCAGAAGCAAGCAGGAAAAGAAAAGGTAAAATCCAGTATAACTGTCTCATTTAATTTATTTTTTGTCCAGTTATTAATAAATTATCAATGCGATTATTACCGGAATCATTGTTGTTTCCGTCTGCAAAATCAATTTTAATGCGTAAATTTTCATTGTTATTCACCGAAGGAATATTTGATAAATCAACAGTAATCAGACGCCACTCTTCTTCAACAACAAAACTAAACTCGGATAAGCCGCTATTCAAAAAATTGGTCCCATCCACGGAATAAAAAATTTCATTGAGTTTTGCACCGCTTCCTGTTCGTCTTGCCGCATAATCTATTCTAATGTTCGCATAATCTTTAGTGTCGATATTTAAAAGCAATGCATCTCCTGGATTTCTCAATCGAAGTACCGTTCCTGCTTGAAATCCTTCCAAAAGATTTAACGCTGTAAAATCATTAGTAGTTTCATAACAAGACTGGTTTGCACCACTGCAATAATTCAAAACACCAGAGGCACTTAAATAAGCTAAGAAACTTGTGTTTACTTGCACTGATGGAAGTAATATATCTTCTTGCTGCACATTGTTGAAATCCCAATAAGCTAAAACAGTTCTGTCACCATCAACCATGATTGGCGGGATATTGATGGCCCTGTCTTTGGTACATCCATGCAAGATTATAACCATTAAGCTAAAAAAAAATAAGCGCATCTTTTTAAAAGTTTATTGCAAAAGAACAGCTTAAAGGTTAATTAAGGATTAACTCAAGGTTATTAAAAAAATAGCATAAAAAAAGCCCCCGAAACTCGGAGGCCTTTGCTACAATTAACTATCTATTGACTAGTAATAAATCATTCTTCTCACCTTGGCTACATATTTCGCCAATCGAATAACCTGCTTGGTATAACCAAACTCATTATCGTACCATGTGTAAAGCACTACATTTTTTCCATCAGGGGAAACAATTGTTGCAGGTGCATCATAAACTGAGCAGCATGTATTTCCAATGATATCGTTTGATACTAATTCTGGATCAATCGAATAATAGATTTGATTTACTAAATTACCATTTAACGCAGCAAAACGAATCTTCTCATTGATTTCTGCCACAGTTGTTTCTGAACGCAAAGCCAAAGACAAAATAGCTAAAGAACCATTAGGCGTAGGAACACGCACAGCATTTGCCGTTAATTTATCTTGTAAATCAGGAATAACCTTTGTTACGGCTTTACCCGCACCAGTTGAAGTAATTACCATGTTGATGGCCGCAGACCTACCTCTTCTAGGCTTGTTATGCATATTGTCCAATAAGTTTTGATCATTGGTGTACGCATGCACCGTTTCGATATGACCTTTTTCGATACCGAAAGCATCATTTACGACCTTCAAAACAGGAGAAATAGCATTTGTTGTACAAGACGCCGCTGAGAATATTTTCTCATTTTCTATATCTAAATCTCCTTGGTTAATGCCATAAACAATATTTGGAATCTCCTTCCCTGGAGCAGTTAAAATTACTTTATCTACACCATTTGATTGCAAATGACGACTCAAAGCAGTTCTATCTGTAAAAACACCAGTATTATCAATTAATAAGGCATTTTTAATACCATAAGCTGTATAATCAATGTCCTCAGGATTCTTTGCTGCAATCATTTGAATCGTTTGACCATTAATTGTCAGTGTCTTGTTCTCTAAATCCAGGTCTACAGTTCCATCAAAAGCTCCGTGCACAGAATCATTTTTAAACAATGCTGCACGCTTAGTGATAGTTAAATCTGAGTTGTCTCTCGTTACAATTGCTCTTAAACGCAACTGCTGTCCTTTACCAGCTTGTTTGATTAATTCACGCGCTGCAAGACGACCAATACGACCAAAGCCATACAAAACCACATCTCTTGGTGCCAGTTGGAATTTATCTTTTCCAATAAAGCTAGCCAATTTGTCATTTAAAAAGTCAGCTTTTGAAGCAAATTTACTTTGCTCTTCCAAGTATTCAAAAGTAAGTTTCCCAATATCAATTTTAGATGGCGCCAAATCCATCTTCAAAAGTTCTTCTGCCAATGTTGAAGTTGTGAAAACATCGATTGGTTTGTTCACTACTTTTGCTGCATACTCATGCAGGTTAAGAATTTCCGAAACTGAGAGGTTCACTAGGTGGTTTCTAAATAAAACAAGCTCCACACCATGGTCATACAATAATTGACCTGTTTTACTTGCCAGCTTTACTGCTGCACGTTCTCTCTTAACATGCGCATCTAGCTGTACTTCATAATCTAAATCAGTGTTCATGATTTTAATTTATAGTTGATAATTACAGATTTTACGAAACAAAAAAGGCCACCAATCCGGCAGCCTTTATTTCTGTTAACCTAAATAGGCTTTTAATAATTTATTACGTGACGTATGTCTTAAACGTCGAATTGCTTTCTCTTTAATTTGGCGTACGCGCTCACGAGTGAGGTTGAATTTTGCGCCAATCTCCTCTAAAGTCAAACCATGATTCATTCCAATTCCGAAGAACAAACGAATAATTTCTCTCTCTTTGTCAGTTAAAGTAGATAAAGAGCGTTCAATTTCTCTTTGTAAAGATTCTGACATTAGCAAAGTATCTGCTTTAGGAGAATCTGGGTTTGTCATAACATCCATTAAAGTACCTCCGTCTTCTGCAGAACTTAATGGCGCATCCATAGACACATGTCTTCCTGCTACGTTTAGACTTTCTTTTACTTTATCTTCAGGCACTTCAAGTGCTTCAGCTAATTCTTCAGCCGAAGGCGGTCTTTCATACTCCTGCTCCAAACGAGAAAATGCCTTGTTAATTTTATTCAAAGACCCCACCTGATTTAGCGGTAAACGCACGATTCTAGCCTGTTCTGCTAACGCTTGTAAAATAGATTGACGAATCCACCAAACAGCATAGGAGATAAATTTAAAACCTCTTGTTTCATCAAACTTTTGTGCTGCTTTGATCAAGCCTAAATTTCCTTCGTTGATTAAATCAGGTAAGGTCAAACCTTGGTTTTGGTATTGCTTAGCTACAGAAACAACGAAACGCAAATTTGCTCTTGTAAGTTTCTCCAAAGCTCTTTGGTCTCCTTCCTTAATTCTTCTTGCTAACTCTACTTCTTCCTCGGCAGTGATTAACTCTTCTTTACCGATATCTTGTAAGTATTTATCTAGGGATTGACTTTCGCGGTTGGTGATTGATTTTGTAATCTTTAATTGTCTCATATGCTTAAATTGCTATCAAATATTAATGAGTAAAGTGGGCGCAAAGATACTTCGAATTTCTTAATCTAACAAAAATATTTTATTAACATTCGTCGAAAACTTCGCACGCTTGACTAACTTCTAAAACATACATTTATTGTATTTGTTACAAGCTTATCTAAGGGTATTAGTAAAAATTGTGATAAAAGGAAAAAAGCAAGTATAAAAAAACCCGTCTCTCGACGGGTTTTCAATTCAAACATACCTTTAGAGTCCAAAACCTACATAATCTTTCTTGCCGCTTTCTGTCAAAATTTCAAGCAACACTCCTTTATTTTGGTTATTCTTAAAAAAGGTAGTTAACTGCTCAACTGAGCGCACTTTATCATTGTTTACTTTCGTAATGACCATGCCTTCTCTTAAGCCCAAAGCTTTTAGTTTACCAGTTGATATACTGCTGATTTTTACCCCATGGTCTGTATTCAATTCCTTTCTCTCTTCCTTGGTTAGCTCTACAAATGTTGCCCCCAAGGCCGAATTTCTTTCCAATTCCTCCTTAGATATTAGCTCCGTAGTTCCATCAATGTTTTTTAACAGTACTTCTTTTACCAACTCTTCTGTTCCTCTTCGTATAGTAATAGCTACTTTATCACCAGGCCTGCGCTTTCCAATTTCCTCTTGTAATTGAGATGGCGTATTGACCTCTCTTGAACCAATTTTAAGGATCACGTCTCCTTCCTTAATTTTTGCTAAAGCGGCTCCGGAATCCTCATTCACGCCAGCTACGTAAATACCTCTTGTGTCTTTCAACTTTTTCTCGTCTACTAATTTCTGGTTGATTTCCATAATTTGAACACCAAGAAATCCTCGCTGAACTATTCCGAAATCTATCAAGTCCGTCATTACTTTTCTAACTAATTTAGACGGCACAGCAAAGGCATATCCCGCATAACTACCTGTTTGAGATGCAATAGCCGTGTTGATTCCAATTAACTCACCTTGTGTATTAACTAACGCCCCTCCTGAATTACCTGGATTAACTGCTGCATCTGTTTGAATGAAAGATTCAATCGGCACAACATCTCTATTTCTACTCCCAATGATGTTGATATTTCTCGCCTTAGCTGATACAATACCTGCTGTAACGGTAGAGGTTAGGTTAAATGGATTTCCAACAGCTAACACCCACTCCCCTACTTGAATATCATCACTATTTCCAAAATTTATGGGAGATAAGCCAATGGCCTTAATTTTCAAGATTGCTAAATCTGTTGAAGGATCTGTTCCTACAATTTCAGCAGCATAAGTAGAATTATCGTTCAAAGTAACCTCTATTTCTTTTGCGTCTTCTATAACATGGTTATTGGTAACAATGTAGCCGTCCTCAGAAACGATAACTCCCGAACCAGAACCTTGCCCATAGTGTTTGCGCTCTCTCCCGCCAGCACCTGGACCATAGAAGAATTCAAAGAATGGATCGCGTTGCATGGTGGTTCTAACCACTTTTGTAGTAACGTGAACTACAGAATGAACTGTTTTAGCACTCGCAGTAACAAAGTCATTGGTGAAATCAGGATTAAATTGAGGAATATTTACTTGATGAACTGGTGCCTCAACTCCTCTTTCTGTATAATAAGTGTCAGGGGACATCTTACCGCTTTTACTAAACGCGACATAACCCATTAACGGCAAAAAACCTCCTAAAACACCTAACAAAACTACTTGCAATTTATTTTTCATAACCTTTATATTTTCTAAAATAACACACCAATATTAACGCCATGTCATTATTTCGATACAAAATGTCATGTTAAAGATTGTTAATACTTTGATTTTCAATTATTTACTTTAAATATATTGTGATTTAGGAAGGTTAAAAACTGAACAAAATGACATATTTATAAGTCAGTAAATCTATAAAAAGGATAAAAGGACGACATTTAATAGATATGAAACCTCCTTTATTTTAGTCCTTGTGCTTTTCAATCAAGCTAATCAAATCGTTTCTGGAATGCAAACCAGCTCCGCGATAAACAATTTCTCCATTTTTGAAAAGGAGCAGTGTAGGTACTGAACGAACTTTATACTTCGCAGCAGCTTCGTGATTCTTATCCACATCAACTTTTAACACGCGAACACCTTCACCCAAAGCTGATTTTACCTCATCGATAATTGGCATCATCGTTTGGCAAGGTCCACACCAAGTTGCATAAAAATCAACTAAAACAGGTGTTTCACCTTTGATAATATCCTTAAAACTACTCATTATTTTGTTTTTTGAATTTATCTATAGCATCTGACTTATAACTGCTGAAAAAGTTAATCCAAATTAGTCGTGCACCTCTAAAAGTAATTGGAGCCATCCCAACTAAACTCAACAGTACAATAATGATATAGGCCCAATAAGGTGTCTCAGGGAATAATAAATAGGTCGACAAAAACGCCGCCACAGAAATAGCAACAGATAAAGCATATGCAACATACATCGCCCCGTAGAAAAAACCAGTTTCTATCTCATATTTGTGTCCACATTCAGAACAACGATCAAGCATTTTATCAAATTTTGTGGGGTGAAAATATTTATTGTATTGAAACACTTTACCCTCGTGACAAACCGGACACCGATTTTTGAAAATACTGTATAATCTATTACCTTTCAATCCCATGATACAAAGATAAACTTTCCGAAATTCATCTAACGTAATATTTGTTACTTTTTCGATTAGTATAGCAATACAGCGGACAAGTATATGATTAAAGAATGTTTCTATTAATTTCTCAAAACCTTTCCAAGTTTGGCAAAATTATTGTAATTTAATCAACAAATAGTTCACCATGAAAACATTAGTAACAGTATTGGGATTATCGATTTTAAGTCTACTTTTAATGAGCAGCTCATCCCATGTGGTTTATCCAAAAGCGAAATTTAAGAGTTTCCAAGTTGGTGAAATGTTGCGCTATAAAGTATCTTATGGCTTTGTAGACGCTGGAGAAGCCATACTTACGGTCAATGCAACGCATAAAAAAGGTGCTAACGCTAGAGAGTTGATTCACGTTAAGGGTATAGGCAGAACGCTAGGCGCATTTAATGCTTTTTTCAAAGTGCGTGATAAGTATGAATCTTATCTAGACACTGAGGGTGTTTTTCCTTGGTATTTTGTTCGAAGGGTTCAAGAAGGAAGCTACAAGAAAAGTCAAGACTATACTTTTATGCAGGACCAAAAAAAGGTTGATACGGGTAAAAAAATCTTTGATGTCCCATTGGGCGTGCAGGATATGCTATCTTCATTTTACTATGCCCGCACCTTGGATTTTGGCAGCATGAAGCCTGGAGATGTTACCACCTTTAAATGCTTTATGGACGATGAAGTTTACCCGCTACACATTAGATTTGAAGGTATTGAAGAGGTAAAAATTAGAAAAGGAAAGTTTGAGTGTATGAAATTTGTGCCTGTGGTGCAGGAAGGGCGATACTTCGAAAATGATGAAGATGTGCAATTCTGGGTCACCAACGATAGAAACAGAATTCCGCTTCTTGTTAAAGCTAAAATTCCTGTTGGAACGGTCAAAATGCATCTTGTAGAATGGGATGGATTGGTGGAGGACCTATAGGATATGCCACAATGCACAACGAAGTGAATCATGTCTTAAACATTTAAAGTAAAGTGGTCTTAAAACTGTGTAACAAAATGATCTTCATAACAGCAAGTCTGAAACAAAGATTAGCAAATGGGCATTATTGGGTTTTGAAGAAAATTGTAATTTAGCCGCAAAAAATAATTTATGTCCAATTCATACCAAAACAATCTTGCTTTTGCTCAAAACATGGATAAAGAAGATCCACTCAGAAAGTTTAGAGCGGAATTTCTTTTTCCAACTTTCCACGAAAATGAAGTGGTTTATTTTACTGGTAATTCGCTTGGATTGCAACCAAGACAAACAGCTAAATACATACAGCAGGAATTGGATGATTGGGCAAAATGGGGAGTAGAAGGGCATTTTGAAGCTAAAAATCCTTGGTACTCCTATCACGAACTATTAACTGAAAAATTAGCTAAAATTGCGGGTGCTAAACCCATTGAGGTAGTGGTTACCCATTCACTTACAACGAACTTACACCTGCTCATGGTTTCCTTTTATCGACCAACTGAAACACGTTATAAAATTATTTGTGAGGCAAAAGCATTTCCTTCTGACCAATATGCCCTCGCCTCTCAAGTTGCCTTTCATGGTATAGATCCAGCTGATGGAATCATCGAAGTTGGGCCAAGAGCAGGAGAACATCTCATTCGAGAAGAGGATATTCTCTCAGCAATTGAAGAGGCTGGAGACGAATTAGCATTGGTAATGTTTGGAGGGGTGAATTATTATACGGGACAATTTTTTGATTTGGAGAAAATAACTACTGCTGGTCATGCACAAGGTGCCATTGTTGGTTTTGACCTAGCACACGCAGCGGGTAATGTTGAACTAAAATTACATGATTGGCAAGTGGATTTTGCAGCATGGTGCAGTTATAAATACCTTAACAGTAGCCCTGGAGGCGTATCGGGATTATTTGTACATGAAAAACACGCACACAACAAAGCGCTTCCAAGATTTGCTGGGTGGTGGGGTCATGATAAGTCCGTGCGCTTTAAAATGGAGAAAAACTTCCAACCTATTCCTGGTGCAGAAGGCTGGCAATTAAGTAATGCTCCAGTTCTCGGAATGGCAGCACATCGCGCAGCTCTTGATTTATTTGACAAAGCTGGAATGACAGCTGTTTCTAAAAAAAGAGAGCTTTTAACAGGTTACTTGGAATTCATTATAACCGACATCTCTAGCAATACTAGTAAAGTAGATTTCGAAATAATTACACCTAAAGATCCTTCAAAACGAGGGTCACAGCTTTCCATTCTCGCACATGGGCAAGGCAAGAAGCTCTTTGAAGCGCTAAGTGCACAAGGTGTCGTTGCAGATTGGAGGGAGCCAAATGTAATTAGAGTAGCTCCTGCGCCGCTTTACAACTCTTTTGAAGATGTTTATCGTTTTGGGCTCGCTTTAAAAAATGCCATTCAGTAAGAATTAATCTCTTTATACCGTCCAAAAGACTATCTTTGTTGGTTGGATTTCAAAACAAATGTGGTTTAAGCTTTCACAAATTATACTCCGTAATAAGTTACCCATACTGATAGGTATAGGACTGCTCACTGTTTTTTTTGGTTATTTTGCTATTACTTCTTTAAAGCTCGATAACAAATATGGGAATATGCTTCCCAAAAAGTCTCCAGCGCAATCCACTTATTTGAAATTCAAAGAAATGTTCGGGGAAGATGGAGGTACTTTGGTTATAGCCGTTCAATCCGACCAATTATATACGGAAGAAAACTTTTTGAAATGGCGAGAGCTCAGTAGTCGAATACAGGGATTTCCCGGAGTTTTACAAGTTATTAATGAATCAGATTTAGTTCAGATATACAACAATACTGAAGAAGGTAAATTTGAGGCGCATCGCATATTCGAAGACACTACGTTTCAATCAAAAAGTATAGATGAAATTAAAAAACAATTAAGATCAATTCCGATATACGATAAAATCTTATTCAATAAGGCAACCAATGTCTCTTTGATGATGGTTTCAATTGACGAAGATTACCTCAGTGATCAAAAAAAATCCAACCTCGTATTGGATATCGAAGATTTAGCGATACAATATGAACCCTATTTTGGTAAAATGCATTTTGCAGGATTACCTCACATCCGTGTAGTGATTGGCAAAAGAGTAGTGAATGAAATGTACATTTTCATTGGACTTGCCATTTTAGTTACCTCCCTATTACTCTATTTATTTTTCCGTTCATTGCGCGTTGTTCTTTTTTGCAATATTGTCGTATTTACAGCTGTAATTTGGTCGCTTGGCTCTATAGGTTTATTTGGTTTTAATCTTTCGATTCTTATGGCATTAATACCGCCATTAATGATTGTAATCGGGATACCGAACTGTATTTTCTTACTCACTAAATTTCACAGAGAAGTCAAAGACCATGGCAATAAAACCAAGGCTTTATCTCGAGTAATTCAAAAAGTAGGTAATGCCACTTTCTTGACAAACCTGACCACTGCGCTTGGTTTCTCTACCTTTATATTTACTAATTCTGAAAAGCTGATTGAATTTGGAACCATAGCTTCATTGAACATATTAATGGTGTTCTTACTTTCGATATGTATTATACCAATCGTATTTTCTATTGCACCTACTCCCAAAAACAAGCATTTGAAGCACTTGGAAAAAAATTACATCAAGGCAGTAATCGAAAAACTTGTTTATCTTTCCGATTTTAGAAGACCATTAGTTTATTCTGTTGCGATTATTATTGTTGCTCTTGCCATTTTTGGAATGACAAAAATTGAAGCAACTGGAAACCTAACAAGCGATTTGCCCGCCAATGATCCTATTTTAAAAGACATTGAATTCATTCAGGAAAACTTCGGTGGCGCCATTCCTTTTGAAATTATTATTGATTATAAAGAAGACGGAAGAAAATTCAGTAATAATTTACTCAATAAAATTGAACAGGTTCAAGAACTCTTAACCAAGGACACGCTTTTCAGTAAATCTATCTCGATGGTGGATTTCATGAAAACCATCAACATGGCCTATTATGGTAACGACCCAGAAAAATACCAATTAATTGCTCGAAAAGACCTTAGACGACTTGGGAATTATGTGCAAAAATACCAAGATGATGTTTTTAAAACTTCGCGAATACATCGTTATAATGACTCTCTTCAAGCAGGAAACACAAGATATATAGACTCACTCGTTCGCAATTACCCAGATCTATTCAAAAACAATTCAGACCTTAATCAGAGCTCCTTTATTGAAGACTCTATTATTCAAGAGTTATATCGCAATAAAACAGCCAATAAAATCATTCAAAAATTAATTAGCACAGAATACCCTAAGTTCAATTTTGCTTTCGAAATGAAAGAACTAGTCGATACGACTAATACAACTATGCGGATCAGACTGCAAGTACTAGACATAGGCTCCTATGAAATGGCAGACAAAGTACAAGATTTATCAAAAGAAATCGATAGTATTTTAAACCCGCTTCGCACAAATACTGAGTTCTATTTTGAGCGATTTAAGGCCGGGAACACCGCTTATTTGGATTCCATTTTTCACCTGACACCAAGTTATCGAAACAACCTCACACACGCAATAGCTGGAGATGATGACGAATTACGCTACAATTTCGACATGGATCCAGACTTGATTTGGTCCTATATTTCTGATGATGATTTTATAGGATTTTTACGCAGTGCAATAGACCGAGAATATTTTGAGTTTTTTATAACCGGAACATCAGTAGTTGCTGCCGAAGGAACGCAATACCTTGTGAAAAATCTTTTAACCAGCTTGATAATAGCTGTCTTTATCATTGCTATTTTAATGGCCTTTTTATTTCAATCATGGAAAATGGTTCTGATTTCCTTAGTGCCGAACTTCATTCCATTGCTAGTTACAGCTGGAATTATGGGCTTTTTTAGTATCCCAATCAAGCCTTCTACTATTTTAGTATTTAGCATTGCTTTTGGTATTTCTGTGGATGACACGATACATTTTTTGGCGAAATACCGCCAAGAATTAAAAGTTAGACAGTATGATTTACGCTCTTGCGTTTTAAATGCCTTGAGAGAAACTGGTCTAAGCATGTTTTACACTTCTATTGTGCTGTTTTTCGGTTTTTCCATGTTTACACTTTCTCAATTCGGAGGGACAAAAGCACTAGGCTTATTAGTTTCATTAACGTTATTAGTAGCAATGCTTACCAATTTAGCTGTGCTCCCTTCTTTGTTACTGACATTAGAAAATCGAATTGCTACAAAAGCTTTTCGTGAACCATTTATTACGATTTATGACGAACATGAAGATATAGATTTAGAACATTTACAAATAGATCCTAAAACAAAATTGGACCATAGCGCTAATCCTAACGCTAACAAACCAAATGAAAGTAATTAAGTCCCAAATTAACAATATCAAAGAAATGTTGTTAATCTCCAAAACAATAGTTTAATATGGAATTTTTAAAACCGTACGTTACTCAAATCGAAACAGCGCTTCAACAATTTGAACTTCCCGATAATCCAAAGAACCTTTACGATCCACTTCATTACTTTTTACAACTCGGAGGTAAAAGAACAAGACCCGTTCTGGCCTTGCTTGCTTGTGAACTCTTTAACAGTGAATATCAAAAGGCTCTTCCTGCCGCCATGAGTGTTGAGCTTTTTCATAATTTCACTTTAATTCATGACGACATTATGGACGAAGCACCTCTGCGAAGAGGCATGGCAACTGTTCATGAAAAATGGAATTCAAATATTGCTATCTTATCTGGTGACGTACTTTTCGTGGAAGCTTATAAACAGTTAATGCAATACGAAGCTAACGTTTTAAAGGAATTAATGAACGTATTTTCTCAAACTGCAATAGAAGTTTGTGAAGGTCAGCAAATGGATATGGATTTTGAAAGCTCTGATAATGTTACCATCTCAGCTTACATCGAAATGATACGTTTGAAAACATCCGTTTTATTGGGTGCTGCGCTCAAAATGGGTGCAATTGTTGGCGGTGCTGGACAATCAGATGCTGATCATCTCTATCAATTTGGAGAAAACATCGGTATTGCTTTTCAGTTGCAAGATGATTATTTAGACCTATATGCTGATCCTGATAAATTTGGTAAACAAGTTGGAGGAGATATCCTTTCAAATAAAAAAACTTTTCTTTGGCTGACAGCTGTTTCCTGTTGCAATAATGAACAAATTGAGCGATTTGAAGTAATGAAAAACACAACTGATAAAGAGGATAAAATAAGTTTAGCCAAAGCACTATTTAACGAACTTGATATCCCTTTATTAACAAAAAAAGAAATGGATAAGTTCTACATTAAAGCTATGGAAGCATTGAGAAATGTTAGTATCCCTTCAGAGAACAAGCAAGTTTTGGAGGAGTTAGCAAAGTACCTTATCATTCGAGATAAATAATAGGATGAAAACCAAATATATTACGTTAGAAACAGAATTGTCTGCGATTGTTCCAATATTAAGTGCTTCAAAAACCATTTACATAGACTTAGAGTTTGATAAAAACCATTACCATTTTGGATTTAACCTTTGTCTGATCCAAGTCAATGATGGAAATACCAATTACCTTATCGACCCCTTGGCTATTGATAGTCTTCAGCCTATTTATGAAATACTTCAAAACAAAGACATATTAAAAGTTTGCTATGCCTTTGGTGAAGATATTCGCCTGTTACAGCACTTGGGCTGTTTTCCTAAAAACCTATACGATATCGCCATTGCTAGAAGCATTATTAACTTGCCACAAGTATCACTGGATACTGCGCTTGGAATAACAGATTCAAAAGAAAAAAGCCAGCAAAAAAGCAACTGGTGCTTAAGGCCCTTAACAGAAAAACAGTTGCAATACGCAGCAGAGGATGTTCAATATTTACCCAGCTTATATCAAAGTATTGATGCAACGCTAAACCAACTTAACAGAAAGGATTGGTTACTGCAAGAGATGGATTTTTTTACCAACCGAATCTATGATAACAATGTTGAGCCAACAGCGAATTTTCAAAAATACAGGAAAGAAATGAACGCCGTTGAATGGAGTAGACTAACAAAACTACTTACCATTATTGACAAACACGCCGCTTTGATTAACAGACCCGCCTATCGCGTATTGCGGAAAGATATCGCGCTTTCGTTTGCCAAGGATGAGCAATTTAATCAGGATAGGCTTATACAACAATTGCACCGTTTAATAGATAAAAAGTCATTTTTGAATGACCTTTTAATCTTGCAGCATGAGGTTAGTCAGGAAATTGAAAACAAGCTAATTGACCCAAAAGAAAGTGCACAAATTAAACTTAGTAAAAATGAGAAAATTAGACTAAGTCAAATACGACAACGCAACAATGCTTGGAGTGATAATTTTTTTCGACCAATAAAAGCCTATATCGCTGAGGAGTACGGAGAACATTTTGCCAACTTCCTATTATCCAATAGAAAAATTCAATTGTTTTGTGAT
>JAFIEX010000130.1 GCA_020832365.1 Crocinitomicaceae bacterium | reverse complement strand
ACCCCCATCATAACGCGTTTATATTCCCCTGAAGAGATTGGTGCTTTAGGCTTGTTCTTTCGTGCTGCAGGATTAATAGCAGCTGTCGGAACACTCAGATACGAATATGCCATTCCGCTTCCAAATCAGGCGGCACATGGATTTGCGTTGTATCGCGTTGCTTTGCGCATTATGTGGTTTACCGCCCTATTGTCCTTCTTATTTCTGGCTATTTATAGCTTATTGGCAAGTAACCATCATGAAAACTTTTTGCTGCTTTTGTTAATCGCATTAGGGGGGATATTGTTGACTTTTAAAAATATTGGCACTTACTGGGCTATTAGGCTAAGTTCTTATAGAAGAATATCTTTGAGTAATTTTTTTGGATCTGCTTTTGGTAATGGCTTCAAAATTTTTACGGGATTATTGAGTTGGGGGAAAATTGGTATTTTACTTGGTGCTGTTTTAGGTTTATTGGTAAGTGCGATTTATTTTATTCCGCCATATTTAAAGGCAAAAAAAGACTTCCTACAACAAAATTCAAAGCGACGCTTAAGAGCGATTTCAAAAATTTACAAAGATTTTCCGTTGGTCAATTTACCCAATTTATTAGTAGATCAAGCTCGAGAATTTCTACTTGCAATATTTATAATACTCGTCTTTAGTGAAGCCGTATTTGGTAGTTATGACCATTCCTTTCGCATGCTGAAACTACCACTAGTTTTAATCGGAACAAGCATAGGACAAGTATTTTTCAATCAATGTGCCGAAAAAAAGAAATTTAGCGAACCTATTTACCCCTTACTAACTAAAACCATGTTAAGTCTTGCGGCAATAGGTATTGTTCCTTTTGTAGTTATCTATTTTTTTGGTGCACCAATATTTGAATGGGTATTCGGTGAACAATGGAGAATGTCGGGATTACTTTCTCAGGCCATTGCACCATGGCTTTTTATTAATTTCGTTGCTTCTCCCCTTTCTACGTTGCCGCTTGTTATTGATAAACAGCCAACTTTTTTATGGCTCAACCTATTCTTATCCATTTTTCAAGTTGCCATAATTTCACTTCCCTTCTTTATCCCAATTCATTCAGAAGAAGGCACCTTACTGTTTTTTCAAATTCTTGGATGGTTAATGGCCGTTGGAACAGGCATCTTACTCATTGTCAAATCAAGGCTAACAAAAGCCTATGATAGCATCAATTAATTCCGAGCTAATTTTGCCGCAATAAACGCTGTTGTCCAAGCTGCTTGAAAATTGTAACCGCCGGTGATTGCGTCTATATCGAGCACTTCACCGGCAAAAAACAAGCCAGGAACTACTTTACTTTCCATGGAATTCCAATTTACTGAGTTTAAACTAACACCTCCAGCAGTTACGAATTCCTCTTTAAAAGTAGTCTTACCATTGACCTGATACAGATCATTCGTAAGCACTTCCAAAAGCTTATTTTCTCCTTTTTTTCCTAACTCCGACCACTTCCTATCCTTAGGAATTCCAATTTTTTCCAACAAATAATGCCAAAGTCTAACTGGTAAATAATACGGACGAATATTTCCTACATTGTGATTAGCAAACGAAGCAGTTAACGAATGAAGCTCTTTTCTAACAATCTCATGATTTTCTTGGTTTACCCAATTAACCGCACAATTAAAATGATAATTTTTTTCTGCTAACAACCTCGCACCAAAAGAGGAAAGCACTAATATAGCAGGACCACTCATCCCCCAGTGCGTAAACAACAATGGACCATTAGCAACCAAATTTGTGCCTGGTATTCGTGCAATGGCGTTTTCAACTACTATACCCATTAAGTGGCTTATATTTTCTTTCGGCATATTGAAAGTGAATAAAGACGGTACCGGATAAACGATATCGTGTCCAAGTTCAGCAAGCCATTTTAAACCATCTAATTTTGGACTACCACCAGTGGTCACTATAACATAATCGAAACTCATTGCGTTTCGATCTCTAATTTCAAGCTTTAAAACACAACCCGCTTTATGTATGCTTTGAACAGCATAACCATTTAAAATCGAAACATTTAAACGTAAACATTCATTTAAGAAGCAATCAATGATCGATTGAGAACTTTGTGACTTAGGAAAAATACAGTTATCCTCTTGAACGACCAAAGGCACATTTCTATTTTCAAACCATTTTACGGTATGGGATGTTTTAAATTTTGTAAATAATTTCTTTAAAAGCTTCCCTCCTCTAGGATAAGCTTTCACTAAGGAGCTAATTTTTTCTTCAGCATTAGTAACGTTGCAACGACCTCCTCCAGAAACTTTAACTTTAGCTAATACTTTTGAAGACTTTTCTAAAATAACTACATCAGCATGAGGAAAATTTTCCTTAACATGAATGGCAGCAAAAAAACCAGCTGCACCGCCACCAATAACAGCAACATTAAACTCCTGTTTCATAAAACAAAATTGCATAAAAAAAGACCGCTAATGGCGGTCTTTTAATTATTAATTCACAATGAATTATTTTTTATCCTCTCCTTCAGGAGCATCATTGTCAGTTGAGTCCTCATTCTTAGGAGTTTCCTCAGCCGCATCCACATCAGTTGTGGCTTCAATTTCAGTTTCAGAATTAGCCTCGGCAACCTCTTCAGTTGCTTGCGAAGCAGTTGTTGATTCACCTTTTTTCACACCTCCTCGTCTAGAACGTCTTGTTCTCTTCTCTGGCTTGTCATTCAACATCAATTCGTTGAAGTCGACTAATTCAATCATGCACATTTCTGCATTATCACCTAAACGATTACCTGTGCGAATGATTCTAGTATAACCACCTGGTCTGTCTGCAATTTTAGGGGCTATTTCTCTGAATAATTCAGTAACAGCATCCTTACTTTGCAAGTAGCTAAAAACAACTCTTCTAGAGTGCGTAGAATCCGTTTTAGACTTTGTCAAAATAGGTTCTACATATACTCTTAACGCTTTTGCCTTTGCCACAGTAGTATTAATTCGCTTATGTTCAATTAATGAACAAGCCATATTCGAAAGCATAGCACTTCTATGCGCAGTCTTTCTTCCTAAATGATTTATTTTTTTACCGTGTCTCATTTTAATGTTTTATCAAAATTCTTAATCCTTGTCTAACTTATATTTAGACACATTCATACCGAAAGAAAGACCTTTCGAATCCACTAAGTCCTCTAACTCAGTTAATGATTTCTTACCAAAGTTTCTAAACTTCAATAAATCATTTTTGTTGTAGGAAACCAAATCACCAAGAGTCTCAACGTCAGCAGCTTTTAAACAATTCAATGCTCTAACAGACAAATCTAAATCTACTAATTTAGACTTTAACAATTGTCTCATGTGCAATGAAGTTTCATCAAACTCTTCTGTTTCCGACTTAATTTCAGAATCTAAAGTTATTCTCTCATCAGAGAATAACATAAAATGATGAATCAGAATTTTAGCTGCTTCTTGCAACGCATCTTTTGGATGAATGGAGCCATCTGTTTTTATATCGAGAATTAGCTTTTCGTAATCCGTCTTTTGTTCCACACGGAAATTCTCAATTGCATACTTTACGTTTTTAATAGGCGTAAAAATCGAGTCAATGAAAATAGTACCAAACGCAGCATTTGAAGTTTTATTTTCTTCAGCAGGTACATAACCTCTACCTTTAATAATTTTCAACTCTAAATCTAACTTAACAGAAGATTCCATGTTGCAAATTACCAAGTCAGGATTTAACACCTGAAAACCAGAAGTGTATTTACCGATGTCACCAGCGGTAAATTGCGTTTGACCACTAATAGAGACAACCACTGTTTCATCATCTTGTCCTTCGATTTGTTGCTTAAAACGAACCTGTTTTAAATTCAGAACAATCTCAGTAACATCTTCGACAACTCCCTTAATTGTAGAAAATTCGTGATCAACACCTTCAATACGTACAGAAGCAATCGCAAATCCTTCCAAAGAAGAAAGTAAAATTCTTCTCAAAGAATTTCCGACAGTTATTCCATAACCAGGCTCTAATGGACGAAACTCAAATTGACCTTCGTGTTCATTCGCCTCTATCATGATAACCTTGTCAGGCTTTTGAAAATCTAAAATAGCCATGCTTTTAATTTTTATTTAGAATATAATTCAACGATAAGTTGTTCCTTGATATTTTCAGGAATCATTTCTCGTGAAGGAGTGCTAATCATTGTACCAGACATTGCCGATGCATTCCAATCCAACCAATCAAACTTAGATGAGTTAGATGACACGGAAGCAGTAATAGCTTGTAACGATCTAGATTTTTCACGAACAGAAACAACATCACCAACTTTTAAAGTGTAAGACGGAATATTTACAATACTACCATTCACAGTAATGTGTCTGTGAGAAACTAGCTGTCTTGCTGCTCTTCTAGACGGAGCAATACCCAATCTAAAAACTGTGTTATCTAAACGTGATTCACATAGTACCAAAAGATTCTCTCCTGTAATACCTTTCATAGCTGAAGCTTTCTTAAATAAATTAGAAAACTGACGCTCTAAAATACCGTAAGTGTACTTAGCTTTTTGTTTTTCTCCAAGCTGAATCGCGTATTCAGACTGTTTTCCACGTCTTTTGTTTGGGCCATGCTGCCCTGGACCGTAAGACCTTCTTTCCAACGCTTTGTCCGGACCGAATATTGGCTCACGGAAACGACGCGCTACTTTTGATTTTGGACCTGTATATCTTGCCATAATTAAAATATTTAAGGGTCACTGGGAATTAAGGCTTTTCCTTCGCCAGCTTCAGACCCTTGGGTTAAAATTTATTAAACTCTTCTTCTTTTAGGTGGACGACATCCATTATGCGGAAGTGGCGTTACATCAATGATTTCTGTAACTTCTATTCCACTGTTGTGGATAGAACGAATTGCAGATTCTCTTCCTGCACCAGGACCTTTAACATACACCTTAACTCTACGTAATCCGAAGTCATGAGCTTCTTTGGCACACTCTTCTGCAGCAACTTGCGCAGCATAAGGAGTGTTCTTTTTAGAACCTTTAAAACCCATCTTCCCTGCTGAAGACCAAGATATTACTTGACCTTGAGCATTAGTTAAAGAAATAATGATATTGTTGAAGGTAGCTTGAATATGCGCTTCACCAAAAGCATCTACTTTAACATTCTTCTTCTTTTTCTGATTTGACTTTGCCATTTTATAAAATCAATTATTATTTTGTTGCTTTCTTCTTATTCGCAACAGTTTTTCTCTTACCTTTTCTTGTTCTAGAGTTGTTTTTGGTTCGTTGCCCCCTTAATGGTAAACCAGCTCTATGACGCACACCTCTGTAACATCCTATATCCATCAAACGCTTGATGTTTAATTGGATTTCAGAACGCAATGCACCTTCCACTTTAATCGCATTGATGGTATTACGAATCAAACCAATTTGGTCATCATCCCAATCTTGAACTTTAATATTCTCATCAATACTATTTTCTAGGAGAATTTTTTGCGCTGTGCTTTTACCGATACCATAAATGTAGGTTAAACCGATAACTCCTCTTTTGTTTTTTGGTAAGTCTATACCTGCAATTCTTGCCATAATTTAATAATTACAATTAACCTTGACGTTGTTTAAACTTAGGGTTCTTTTTGTTGATAACATAAACCCTTCCTTTTCTTTTAACGATTTTGCAATCTGCCGATCGTTTTTTAACTGAAGCTCTAACTTTCATTTTTTACATTCATTATGGGTTACCCCGTTATTTATATCTAAATGTTATTCTTCCCTTTGTTAAATCATAGGGTGACATCTCTACTTTCACCTTATCACCTGGTAAGATTTTGATATAATGCATTCTCATTTTACCAGAGATATGTGCAGTAATCACATGTCCATTTTCTAACTCTACTCTAAACATAGCATTGGACAAAGCCTCTACTATTGTTCCATCTTGCTCTATTGATGCTTGTTTTGCCATAATTACATTCCAGATAATTCTCCTTGCGATCTTCTACCTCTAATTTTTGTACCTTCCATCAAACCGTCATAATGACGATTTAACAAGTACGATTCTATCTGTTGTAGCGTATCTAAGACAACTCCAACCATAATTAAAAGAGATGTCCCTCCAAAAAACAGTGCAAAACCATCACCAACCCCAAATTGAACAGCAATAGCGGGAATAATTGCTATAACTGCTAAAAAAATAGAACCCGGCAATGTTATCTTTGAAACCAAATCATCTATAAAGCTCGATGTATCATCTCCAGGTCTAATACCAGGAATAAAGCCACCATTTCGCTTAAGGTCATCTGCCATTTTCTTAGGGTTTATCATAATCGCCGTGTAAAAATAAGTGAAAACTATGATAAGCAGTGCCAACACCAAATTATACCAAAAACCGAATATTCCAAAAGAAGTTTGCATAAACATCACTGGCACAGTCATAATAGCTTGTGCAAAAATAATCGGCATTACACCTGAGGAATTAACCTTAATAGGAAGGTAAGAACGTGCACCTTGAGTCGCTGCAGAACCTCTTCCTCCACCTGCGACACGTTTTGCATAATTCATTGGTATCTTTCTAACACCTTGAACAATTAAAACTGTTGCCATAACAATTAACATGAAAACAACAACTTCAATAATTACAGTTAAAGGAGCATTATTTGCTACCTCAGCAACAAAAGCTTGGGGCAAACTAGCAATTATACCTACCGTTATTAAAAGCGAAATACCATTACCTACACCTCTATCCGTAATTCTTTCACCAAGCCAAACAGAAAACATAGCTCCTGCTACTAAAACCAAAACAGATTGAGTCCACCACAAAGGAGAATCAATAAACTCCGCAGGAATTGCATTTTTTTGACCTAAATAAAGTGTTAAATAACCTGGGGCCTGCACCGCACAAATGATTATGGTAAGCAAACGGGTATAATAATTAATTCGCTTTCTACCACTTTCACCTTCTTGCTGCATTTTTTGAACAGCAGGAACAGCCATACCCATTAACTGCATAATAATTGAGGCAGAAATATAAGGCATGATACCAAGAGCAAGAAAGGAGGCATTCGTAAACCCGCCCCCTGAAAGCAGGCCAAAAAGACCTTCAAGCGTTCCTGCATCAGCACTAGTTCCTAGTTTAGAACTATCAACACCTGGTAAAACTACAAAGCTACCGATTCTAAAAACAAGAATCAAGGAAAAGGTTACAATCAACCTTTTCCTTAGCTCCTCAACTTTCCAGATATTTTGAATATTTGTTATTAATTTCTTCATTGGATCAAAAATAGTTGGCAAAGATAATTAGATTTCTGAACAAACACCACCTTGCTCTTCAATACCTGCTCTTGCAGTTGAAGAAAATTTGTGAGCCGTTACATTAACCTTTGCAGCCAGTTTTCCTCTTCCAAGGATTTTTACTAATTCATTGTTGCCTAATAGTCCGTTATCTCTAAGCACCTCTGGTGTAATATCCGTGATATCTTTCTTTTCTACAAGATACTGAATATTATCCAAATTAACAGCTTTGTATTCCGTTCTATTCAAACTTTTGAAGCCAAACTTTGGAACCCTACGTTGTAGTGGCATCTGTCCACCTTCAAAACCAATCTTCTTACTGTAACCAGAGCGAGATTTCGCCCCTTTGTGTCCACGCGTTGAAGTTCCACCATATCCAGAACCTTGGCCACGACCAATACGTCTTTGTTTTTTATGGGATCCCTCAGCTGGAGTTAAATTATTTAAATTCATCGCTATTCTTTTTAAAGGATTAATCTTCAACAACCTCTATTAAGTGTTGAACTTTCTTCACCATACCAAGTATTTGAGGAGTAGCTTCCTTCTCAATAACTTGATTAACTCTTTTGAAACCAAGTGCTTTAATCGTATCTTTTTGTACTTGAGGACGTTTAATAACACTTCTTACTTGCTTAATTTTAATTGTAGCCATTTGTCTTATTATTATCCGTTAAACACTTGATCCAAAGTTATCCCTCTTTGCTTAGCCACAGAGACAGCGTCTCTCATTTGACCCAATGCATCTAACGTAGCTTTAACAACGTTGTGAGGGTTAGAAGATCCTTGGCTCTTTGCCAATACATTATGCACACCAACACTTTCTAAAACAGCCCGCATCGCACCACCTGCAATAACACCAGTACCATTCGAAGCAGGTTTTAAAAAGACTCTAGCGCCTGCATATTTTCCTTTTTGTGCATGAGGAACGGTTTGATTGATAATAGGAACCCTGATCAGATTCTTTTTAGCATCATCGATTCCTTTTGCAATAGCCTCTGTAACTTCTTTAGCCTTGCCTAAGCCATGACCAACAATTCCATTTTCATCCCCTACAACAACGATTGCAGAAAAACTAAAAGTTCTACCACCTTTGGTTACTTTGGTAACACGATTGATTGCAACTAACTTATCTTTAAGTTCAATTTCAGAGGATTTAACTCTAATTCCTGAATTTACTGCCATAATCTAAAATTTTAAGCCGCCTTCGCGCGCTGCGTCAGCTAATGATTTAATTCTTC
>JAFIEX010000129.1 GCA_020832365.1 Crocinitomicaceae bacterium | reverse complement strand
AAAAAGCAGTGAAAATATCAGCGCAACACAAAGACTTTTTTCAGCAAGTTTATGAAATTGTTCGGTTGATTCCGCATGGAAAAGTCACTAGTTATGGTGCTATCGCAAAAATATTAGGCACGCCAAAATCAAGCAGAATGGTTGGCTGGGCGATGAACGCAGCACACAATGACCCCACCATTCCAGCTCATCGGGTTGTTAATAGAAACGGATTACTTACTGGAAAGATGCACTTCTCTTCCCCTACAGCGATGGAAGAAGCACTAAAAGCAGAGGGTGTAGACGTAATTAACGACCAAATACAAGACTTCAAAAGTGTTTTTTGGAACCCTGCTGATTTACTCGATTAAATATTCGATCTGAGCTTCCATCCTAGCGAACGGTAAAGCCATACCTTAAATCTGTAAAGCGATAAATACATCGCAGGAACGATTACCAGCGTTAAAAAAGTCGCGAAAGTCAAACCATAGATAATCGTCCAAGCCATTGGAGAGAAAAACATGTTATTGTCCCCACCTATGAAAATATTTGCGTCATATTTTGTGATTAAACCTACAAAGTCTATGTTTAAGCCAATTGCAAGTGGAAGCAACCCTAAAACAGTTGTAATAGCAGTTAATAACACTGGCCTCAACCTTGTTTCTCCTCCTTTAATCGTTGCTTTAACTACTTCCTCGTCTGATAACAATTCTTCATCTGACAACCCCAAGTCGATTCTTTTAGCTTTACGAATCAAATTGGTATAATCGATAAGCACAATTGCATTGTTCACAACCACCCCGGCCAGAGATATAATTCCTATCATTGTCATTATAATAACGAATGTTTGTCCGCTAATTACCAGGCCTAAAAACACACCAATTAACGACAATACTACGGCAAACAGAATTATTGCAGGAGTAGAATAGGAATTAAACTGTGTTACTATGATTAATAAAATTAAGAAAACAGCTATTACAAGCGCGTTACTTAAGAACTCCATTTCTGTTGCTTGTTCCTCCTGCTGTCCAGTAAACCTATAGTTCACGCCTGCAGTAAGTAAGCCATCACTTTCAAAGTCTTGCATTTTTGATTTTAATTCAGCTACCACTTCGTTAGCATTATATCCTTCAGACACATCAGAACTAATTACCACCATGGCAGTTTGATTCTTTCGCTCAACGCCAGTGTAAGAAATATTTTCTTGAGGGGTTTTAATAACACTTCTGATGGGGATATTTAATAATGTACCTTGGTTGTTTCTAAACATTAGTTTTTGGTCTAATAAGGCATTCAAATCGAAACGACCTCGTTCATTAAAGCGAACAACAATGTCATAGTTTTCTTCATTTAGGGTATAAGTGCTGATTTTTTCTCCAAGTAATGCTTTTCGAATGGCCATACCAACCTGATTGGTAGAGGCATTTAGTCTGCGCACTTGCTCACGATCCACCTCAATAGGTATCTCAGGTCTTGTCGCTTCAACGTTCAACTTTAACTCATCTACTCCCGCAACTTTAGAGCGGTCCAAATAGTTTTTGATTTTATTTGCTTCTAAAATTAGTGCTTTATAATCTCCTTTTGTTAAACTAGTCAACTCAATATTAATTGGTGGTTGCTGAGGAGGACCCATGGTGTTCTTTTGAATTGAAACTTGCACATCGGCTGGCAAATAACCTTTTGTTCCTTCTTGAATTTGTTTCAGTAAATAACTTGTGGCATGAATGGAGTCTCTGAATTCAAACTCTGCAAAATCAATAGTAATTTTTCCTTTATGCGGGGTGGACTCCATGGAAACACTTCCTTCGCTTCCAGCACCTTTACCAACTTGAGCAATAATGGATTGTACAATATGTTGTTCCTTTGGTTTTCCAACTGTATCCGCCGTATAGGGTGCAAGAATCTCTCTTATACGTTCTTCTAGTTGAAGCACGGAAGCATTAGTAACTTGAATATCTGTACCAATAGGGTGACTCACAAAAACATTTACAAATTTAGGTTCGTTACTTGGGAAAAACTCAACTTTAGGTTGGAAAACACCTATAAGCATTCCTGAACCAATAAGGGCAACAAAAGTGCCAAGAATAAAAAACACAGGTTTCTTTCCGCTCAGCGCAAAGGATAAAAATCGATTATAATACTTTTCCAACCAAGGCAGCATGCTATTTTGAAAATAATTTGTTCCTGGGAAGAAAATAAATATATTCAAGAGTGAAATAATTCCAACTAAAGCAACTAAATTACCTATGGTTGTTTTACCTAACAACACAATACCCACACCTGCGATAATAAAAAAGCTGGCATATAAAGCCCCCCGTCCTCTATTTGGTTTTTTTTGCTCAACTTTCATGTATAAAGCAGTAAGCACAGGGTTAATTACAAGCGCAACGAACAATGAAGAGCCCAATACAATCATTAACGTAATTGGTAAGTATTTCATAAATTCACCAAAAATACCGGGCCATAATGCTAGTGGAATAAATGCTGCCAGAGTAGTTGCAGTAGAGGCAATAATTGGCCAAGCCACCTCACTTACACCATTTATCGCTGCTTTCGATGCTGACATTCCCTCCTCTTCCATAAGTCTGTAAATGTTTTCCACCACAACAATTCCATTGTCCACAAGCATTCCAAGCGCAAGTACTAGTGAGAAAAGCACGATCGTGTTTAAAGTTACACCCATTGCCTGAAGAATTAAAAAAGACATAAACATAGACAATGGGATAGCTATTCCTACGAAAAGGGCATTTCTTGCCCCTAAGAAAAATAGCAAAACACCAGTTACCAATAAGATACCAAAAATGATAGAGTTTTCAAGATTAGCCACCATGTCTCTTGTTTGTGTCGATTGATTGTTTGTAATCGACACATTTACACTAGCTGGAATCAATTTACTTTCTTTAGCTTCAGCAATAATTTTTTCAATTTTTTCGGCAGCAACCAATAGATTTTCACCGCCTTGTTTGATGATGTCTAACATCACAACTGGGTTGCCGTTTTCCCGCGCATAAGATGTGGTGTCGCCATCTCCAAAATACACCTCGGCAATATCTTTTAACTTTACAGGCATAAAATCTTCTTGTTTGACTACAACTTCCTTGAGGTCTTCTGCGTCCGCAAACTCCCCGTCAATCATAATGGTTTTTCTCAAACCATCCATTCTTATCTCGCCACCTGAAATTGTAACATTTTCAGCCTGAACTGCTTGTTCAATATCAGACAAAGAAACTCTCACCGCCTCAGCCTTTAACCTGTCAACGTCTATACGCATTTCTTCAGTTTGCACTCCACGAATATTGACTTCATTGATTTCTGGAAGTTCTTCAATTAAATCTTCTAAATCCTCAGCTACTTCTTTTAACAATTTAGAATTACTGCCGCTGAGGTTGATATTCATAATTGGAAAATCACTAGGGTTGATTTCAAATATGTTGGGTTCAACAGGTAGATCTGGGAAATTGGCATTCGAACGTGCCTTATCAACCGCATCTTTTACCTTTGTTAAGGAATTATTGACATCAGCTTTAAAATCAAACTTTACCCTAATGGTAGTATGACCATGTGAAGAAGTGGCATTTATTTCATCTACTAATTTAATAGTTGCGATCTCTTTCTCAACTGCCTCAGCAATTTTATCAGACATAAATGAAGGAGATGAGCCTGGCTTGGTTATTCCTATATAAATCTCCGGGATTTGTAACTCAGGAAAGTTCTCTTTAGGCATATTTTGGTAGGAAGTAACTCCACCAAGAAGAATAATGAACAAGACTAATATTACCGTCTTTGTATTCTGAACTGACCAACGGGATAGCCCGAAAACTCTAATTTTTTCTTTTGACATGGTATTGCTACTATCTAATTCTTACTATATCTCCTGTTGTCACCCCTCTACTTCCAGCTGTGACCACAATGTCTGCATTTTTAAAAGTATAATCTACTCCTGAAATTGCCACCTTACCGCGATGTCTGCTGATAATATTTACCATGACTTCTTTCACTGTATTTTTTCCGTTTTTAGAAACCAATAGAAAAATAAAATCTTCGTTATCTTGTGTTTTCATCAAGGCTGTTGCAGGCACAACTATTGCTGAATCTATGGTGAAATCTGTGATATGCATTTCCGCCAACATATTGGGTAACATTCTACGAGATTTTGCCGTTTCTTTTGGTATATCCGCTTGAACCCTAAAAGTTCTATTTGTAGGATGAATAAAATTACCAACAGCTGTAACATTGAGAAGTAAAGTGTCTTGTAAAGTTGGAATATAAGCTCTAATGGCCGTTTCGGTATTGATTTTTGTATAATAAAATTCAGATATATTAGCAGACAGGCGCATGTTTTCGTTATTTACTAATCTTAAAATAGGGTTTTGTGCTCCAGCCATTTCTCCTCTTCTAACAAATATTTCATCAATATAACCATCAAAGGGCGCCTGAACCAATGTTTTTCCTTTTTGAGTTTTAGCGGTGTTTAATTGGCTTTTTAAACTTGCCAATTGATTTTTTGATTGCTTTAGTTCAAACTCTGTTCCAACTCCTCTTTCCATAAGTTCGACCTGCTTATCGTAAGCATATTGCGCAAAATCTATGGCTGTTTCTAACTCTTGGATATTACTCTGCAAAATTTGCGCATCTATTTCTACAAGTGTTTGTCCTTTCTTCACAAATTGACCTTCCCTAACCGGCAAAGATTGAATCATTCCAGCCGCTTCTGAGTTAATCATAATTTCTTGATCTGTGACAATTTCCCCTTGCACAGTTATTTCATGCTCGAAGGGCCCAAAAAACACCTCTTCAGTTTCTACTAAAGGAACAAATATCAAACTTGTTGTATCTAAATCTTCTATTGCGCGGTCGATTTTTATCATCTCAGCTTTTAAAGCAGCACGCTTTTGCTTGAGTTCCTCTATGTCAGAACTAGGTTTTCCGCCGCATGCAGAAAGCAGTGCTACTGCACCGAATAAAAGGATGGATTTGAATTTATGATTTTTCATGTCGTTTGTTATTCGAAAAGACTATTTATTTAATTTGTTGTAAAGTATATCAAGGTTGCGTTTTGCATTGAAAATATCTAGCATGGCATTCACATACTGTGTTTGTGCACTCACTAATTGCTGGTATTTTTGTGTCACAACAAGACTATTCTCTTTGCCAATTTCTGCTTTATTCAGAGCGTTTTGATAAATTTTTTGTGCTAAGGACACATTTTCTTTTTGCAAGATTATTTGTGCTTTTGCGTTTTGAAAATCATTTCGATACTGAATTTCTTGCATTTTCAGACCCCTTTCTAGTTCCTGAATATTATATTGGTCTTGTTCAAGTACCAACTTTGCCTGTTGCACTTGTGCCCATCGCATTCCACTTGAAAAAATCGGAATATTAAGACTTAAACCAATAAAAGTTTGGTCAAACCAATTGTCTCTATTCGTAACGTCTCTAAGTTCATCAGAGAAGAAGTTATACATGTGGCCAAAGGAGGCATTCAGCTTGGGAAGATTGGCCATTTTTTTGTTTTTTAAATCATATTCGTTTAATTGTTTTTGCTTATTTAATAATTGTAGATCAATATTTTCATAAATAGATCCTTCTAAGCTAGTGCTAACACTGCTAGACTTAACTAAGTCATTCAAAGATTCCGACAGGCTAATGTCTTGCTCCATTGGGAAAGCCATCATCATTTTTAATAGGGCTATGGCGTTATCATAGGCATAATTAGCAGACGATAAATTGGTTTTAGCCTGCAACAATGCATATTTAATTTGGTCTAAATCCTCTTCTGGAATCAAACCCAAATCAAAGAAATGTTGTTGTTTGGCAAGTAATTCCTGTGAGCTTACGACTAGCGAGTCTAAAAACACCTTGTTCTCTCTGCTTACTAACGCTAATTCATAAGCCTGAGTAACATCAAAAAGTACTTCTTGTTTACTCTTTTCGATATTATCGGCAACAAACTTCTGGTAAAAACGTGACACCTGTAAAGCTACAATATAGGACCCGTCAAAAAGTAATTGATTGACAGACAATCCCGTATTGGCCATATATTCTGTACCTGCGCGGAAACTAACAAACTCTCCTGGTTGGCCTATGAAAGCTCCATCAACTACCTGAACTGGAATAGCTAAAAAATTTTGTAATCCGATGTCTCCACTGATCTGTGGTAAGCCAATCGCTCTAGTTTCAATAACTTTTTTTCTTGCAATTTGGTATTCAACCTGAGCTTTTTTGATTTTTTCAGCGTTTTCCAAGGCATGTGTTTGGGCCTCGAATAGCGAAAAAGCTTGTTGTGCTTTAAGCGGTGTAAAGGCAAAAATTAGTAAAATTATAGCACTTAATATTCTAAACATTTTTTTCTTGTTTTATGCGTTTTTTTAAATATTCTAGACCTGTTTCATTTGTAATTCCACGGATTAAAAACCGAATAATCTCAACAAAAATATCACTAACACTATACTGTTTGTTGCGAAATGAAACGCCATTGAAAATCGTGTCCATTGAGGCAATATAAGCAACTGCAATGATGTCGCTTTTTATATCAGAACGATATAAGCCTTCTTGTATGCCCCGTTCAATATTTTTTTCTATATGAGACCTTACAAAAACAGATTTATGCTCATCCATTATGTCCCATGCGTCTTTATGGTATTTCTGAAGGTCATAGAAAACTGAAGAATGCACAGCAGTAAAAGAGGAGGAAATAAACTTAGCAATTAATATCATTTGGTCTATTGCATTTTCTGCTGTTTGCTCTGTTTCTAAGCACACTTTTTTATCTTCTGCTACATTCAGCATGATGATTGTTCGAACTAACTCTTTTTTATCCTTGAAAAATTTATAAATGGTTTTTTTTGACATCCCCAAATGCCTAGCTAAATCATCCATCGTAACGGACTTTATTCCGCTCTTCATGAATAATTCTGCGCTTCGTTCAGCTATTTCTAGTTTTTTCTGTTCGTCTATCATTTGGAGTGCAAATGTACAAACAGATTACAGTTAAGAAACTAAATTGTTTAAAAAAGTTTCCAAAGTTTTTATGCGAGCACCTCCTTTCTTTGGCTATCGAGCTTCAAGAGAATAAAAATCATGACAAGAAAAGCCATCATTGAAGACCCTCCATAACTCAGAAAAGGCAGTGGTATACCAATGACAGGAACTAGTCCAATGTTCATTCCGATGTTGATACCGATGTGGTAAAATAAAATCATAGCAACAGAATAAGCATAGACTCTAGCAAAGCGAGACCGCTGCCGCTCTGCAATAAATATAATTCTTAATAAAAGCGCTGTGTAAAGAAGCATTAGTGAGGCGGTGCCTATAAATCCCCATTCTTCTGCATAAACACAAAAGATAAAATCAGTTTCACTCTCAGGAACATGACCACTTTGGGGACTGGCTAAAATTGCTTGGTGATAACCATTCCCTTTAAATCCTCCCGACCCAACAGCAGCAAGTGCTCTATTTCTATTATAGTCTTCGCCGTCTTTATCTTCAATTTTTCCTAGCCACAAATCAATTCTAACTTTTTGATGATACTGCAAAACATTGATGTAGGCATAAGACACCGTACCAACTAACAGAATTGCTGAAAAATATGAAAAGAAGCCTATCGTTAAAATTCGCTTCTTAGCTCTGCTTCGTAGTAATTGACTTGTAAAAATTAGAAAAACAATAAATATAACTGTTAACCAGATTAATAACAAAAACCAACCGCTCATTTCTACTCCTGGCAAGAACGCAAAAGAGTGCTCCGTTTCTGCAAAGTAAAGCGTAAGAATACTAAAAATCACTACAATAAATAAAACAGGGATAAAGTGAACACCAACCCAAGTAGATTTTAATCTGCCGCCAAAGACTTTAGAAGAAATAAATCCAAAAACATCATTGATTAAAAATAAAAGAATAGGGTCGAAAGTAATTCCTTCTCTATACATAACGAAGAAAAAGGCGGAAAAAACAAGGAACGTTCCAGTGTCATTTTGCACTAACACCATCAACATCACAGCAAGTACAGTAGCATTTGTAAGCAACACTGTTTGCGTGGAAACATCTTTGATTCTCCCTTCGCTAATGAAATAGGCTATCATTAAGGCCGTTGTAACTTTTGAAAATTCAGAAGGCTGAATACCAAATGAACCTATTCCAAGCCATGATCGAGCTCCATTAATTGGTTCTGTAAATAAAACAGCAATCAGTAACACAAAAACCACTAAGAATGCAGTGGGAGAGAGTTTGCGTATGTATTTAGCATCTATTAACGAGATAATTAGGCCGAGAAAACTACCTAAGCCTATCCACATGATTTGTTTTCCATAAAGGGTGTTCCAATCAAACAAATGAGGTTTTTCTGCATTATAAGCCGCAGAATATAAATTCGTAATACCGATAATCAGCAAAGCAGCAACAAGGAGTATTGTCCAATAATCAGTTTGAGATTTTCGACGACTAAGGTTGTTCATGTTGCACAAAGTGTTTTTCTAAAATGCGCTCTTCCTTTAGCTTGTTTTTAACTTCACGAAAGAGGTACTTTTCTATCATTAAACTGGCAATTGGCGCAGCCCAAGTTCCTCCAAAACCAGCATTTTCAATAAAAACGGCTATGGCAATCTTTGGATTCTCAAATGGTGCAAAAGCAATAAATACTGAGTGGTCTTCCCCATGGGGATTCTGAGCCGTACCGGTCTTTCCTGCTAAC
>JAFIEX010000128.1 GCA_020832365.1 Crocinitomicaceae bacterium | reverse complement strand
TAGGTAGTCCAATCAGCAATGAGGCGACTTTAATAAGGAATCTTGTGAGAATCAAGAACTGTATCTGCAGCTGTATGCACCGATAAGTTCTAATCATTAGGCCACTGTTTACAATGGGAAGGCGATTAGAATTGGGTGTGAGTCAGAAGACTTGCCACATGCGCGTTTAAGGAAGACTTCAGATTAAAGTCGGTCTTATCTCATAGGGTTTGGTTGTGTATTTGAGTTGCTGCATGAACCATAAACTATTGATAATGCTATTCTTTTGCGTTTAATGCGCCTGTTGTCTTCGTTTTTTATGTTTAATTTAAAAATTTAAAAAATGAAGAAAATTTATTTAAGTTTACTGTCTTTTACAGTAACAATTTCCCTACAAGCACAAGTTGTAACAGTTGATTTCGAAGACTTAACCCTCCCGAGTGCAGACACTTTTAACATTAACAATGGTAATGATGGACTTGGCAGTTTTACCTCTAATGGTGTAACTTTCACCAATAGCCTTGAAACTTTTAGTTGGGGATTTATGTGGTCTGGCTTTGCCTATTCTAACATCACCGATAACACCACGGCTGGAATAAGCAATCAATTTAGTGCATTTCCTGGAAGTGGAGCCGAAGGTTCGAATAACTACGTTATTTTTTATCCAACCGACACCTTGAGTTTCGACAATATTGTTGTTTTACCAAGTGCTGCGTTTACTAACACTACTTATGCTGGATTATCAATGCGAGATGGAGACATGTTTGCAAAGCAGTTTGGTAGTCCTTTTGACGCTAGCGGTGATGAAGATGGAACCGAAGGAAAGGACTACTTTTTTGTTACGCTCTACGGATGGGATCAAAACTGGCAATTGACAGATTCTGTGGAAATTTTTCTAGCAGATTTCCGTGATGAAGACACAAACAACCATTACATATTAGATACATGGGAAGATTTCGACCTATATGGTTTAGGTATGGTTCAGCATCTAACTTTTAAGTTTTCTTCATCTGATGTTGGTCCTTGGGGTATAAATACGCCTGTTTATTTTGCTATGGACAACTTGAAATATCAAGAAGTAACAATTAACACGAATGAAGAAAATACAGCGGCTATTCGTGTTTATCCAAATCCAGTTCAGGACAATATTTATGTTTCAGAAGCTGGTGAGTTAACAATTTATGATGCCACTGGAAAAATTGTGCTGCAAAATTCAGTAGTTGCAAATCAGCCAGTTGCTGTGAATCAATTGCACAAAGGCGCCTATATTATTCATTTCAACACTGCGAATAACACCTTTATTACGCGAAGAATAGTAAAAATATAAATCAGCTTTAGTGGGGTGCCCATTAAGCACCCCACTTTTTTATAAATTATAGTTAGTCATTTGCTTAACCCATTTCAATCAAACAGCTTCTCATGAAAAAATTATTGGTCATTTTCATTCCTTTACTAGGAATAGCACAATTTTCCCCTCCTGCTGGTCAACATGGATCTGATGCTATACACAGAGATAGCAGTATCATAAAGGCCTGGGCAACAAGTGCTGTAATTGAAAGAGGTTTGGTGGACATTAGAAACCCTTTGTTTGAGTTCAATGATGACAATCACGCTTCTTTTGGTTCCATCAATAATATTCTTGGATCTGCTAGCGGTTCTACAATTGACGCAATTTCACTTGGAGATGGCGGAAGTATTGTGGTATCTTTTGATAAGGTGATTCGAAATTTACCCGGTGCTGATTTCTGTATCTTCAGTAATGCATTTTCCGATACTTTTTTAGAGTTAGCTTTCGTGGAAGTCAGTTCTGACGGTGAAAGATATGTGAGATTCCCAAGTACTTCACTAACACAAACAGAAACACAAATTGATGGGTTTGGAAGTTTAGACGCAACAAAAATTCACAATTTAGCAGGAAAATTTAGAGTTGGATTTGGTCAGCCATTTGATTTAGAAGATTTAAAAGACTCTACTAACATTGATTTGAACAGTATTAAATTTGTCCGTTTGGTAGATGTGGTAGGAAGTATTGACCCACTATGGGCAAGGCACGATGCCAACGGAAATATCATCAACGACCCCTTCCCTACTCCTTTTTGGTCTGGCGGTTTTGATTTGGAGGCTATTGGCGTAATCCATGAAGGCGAAGTCAATCCCTTTCTCAATTTGAGTGAAGATGAGGCAGCAACGATTAGTATTTATCCAAATCCTGCTTCGGATAAAATCAATATTTCGGCCAATGGTTTTGGTGTTGTAAGACTCATTAATAGCAGTGGTAAAAGTGTTATGTCAGAATCATTCCATGACCACATTCAACTAGACATCCATCACTTACCAAGTGGATTTTACTTTATTCAATTGCAGCAGAAAGAACAATTAACCGTTAAAAAAATCGCCATTGTCCGATAATCCTGTTCATAGCGTATTTTTGCTGAGGCTGCTCTTTTTATGCAGTTTTACAAACTTTTTTGGCGCTATTGCTTATGGGCAACAAAAAACAAATCACCACCAAGATTATGATACGATTGTTGTAAAGGAAAAAAGAGTTCAAAATTTACAAAAAATAGAACGCAAAGACTTTCTAAAAACAGTTCCGCACGATTTAGGTCATTTATTGCAACAAAGGGCAGGAATACACATTCACGATTACGGCGGTGTTGGCGGAATGAAAACACTCTCTTTTAGAGGGCTTGGAGCGCAACACAATCAATTAATTGTGAATGGCCAAAGCATCCAAAATGCGCAAAACGGTCAGACAGATTTTGGTTTAATCCACTTGGACAATATTGAATCGGTGCAAATTGGCAATATTGATGGCGATTTATTGGAAATACCCGCAAGTGCGATTGTTATGGGAAACACCGTGCAGATCAACACTTTTGAAAGTTCATTTGGTCACCAAACCCATGAATTTAGAGGACAATCCAATGTTGGTAGTTTTGGTCAGGTGGATGTTTCAAGTGCCTATAAAATGACCAAAGATCGTTATTTTTCTGGCGTAACGCTGAAAAGAAGATCCTTTGAAGGTGCTTATCCTTTCGCTATCAGAATGGGCAATGAATCCATGGAGAAAGTCAGAAAAAATAACGCTTTGACAGAATACCTTTTGGCAGCTGGCTCAGGTTTAAGGTGGAGAAATGATCGAACTACACATCAAATCAAGTTCTTTGGGCAATATTCAGATAGTGATAAAGAATTACCAGGTGCTGTAATTTTATACAATTCTAATAATAATCAAACATTACTGCAGCAAAACGGTCAGTTGGGCGTCAATTACATAGGTAAAACAACAGACATCAAATGGCGCATTTTTGGTAATTATCAAAACCAATTTCTTCGGTATCATGATCCTTCCTTTTTAAATCAAGCAGGGTATTTGCTCAATGAATACCAAAATGATAATTGGCAGTTAGGCGGAAATGGGGCTTGGGAAACTCCAATCGGAAAGTTCTCTTTTGCTGGAGAGTTTCGAAAGCAATTCTTAAGCACCAATAGAGCAGATATTGGAGCGCCCATTCGATATTCCAATGATTATGTTATCCAATACACCAACGCTTGGAAAAATTGGCAATTACGCACAGCTGCTGCAACACAAATTTACAGTGATGAAAACAGATCTATTTCGCATACTGAAGATGTATTTCGAATCAATCCACAAATCAGTCTGCAAAAATCATTAGCTGCCGATGCTAGCACTTTCATTGGGTTACATTACAAACAAACTATGCGATTACCTAATTTCAATGAATTGTATTATTCCCAAATTGGCAACACTGCCCTACTGCCAGAAGACGCCCATCAACTGAGTTTAGAATTAGCATGGCATAAAAAAGTAAACCAAACGAGCTTTTCCTTACAACCCAATATTTATTTCAACCAAATTCAAAATAAAATTATTGCCTTGCCCACTCAGAACCTTTTTGTATGGTCCATTATGAATGTCGAAAATGTTCATGTTTACGGTGCAGATTTACAATATGAGCTAGCCCATCAAATGGAGAAATTGCTGATTAGCGCATCTGGAAGTCTCACCTATCAACGTGCCCTAGATTATACGATGCAAAATAGCCCAAGTTTTGGACATCAATTGGCCTATACACCGATGTGGACGACTAATCACACTATTCATTTGAATTACCAAAAACTTGATTTCTACACGCAATTACATTATGTAGGACAGCGATACAGCTTGAATCAGAATGTACCAGCCAACTTGGTAGCAGCCTATTTTTTGACAGACTTTTCAATGGCGTACAATACGAAAGTCAATCAGCATCAATTGCGACTGCAAGTTGGTGTGAGAAACGCATTTGACCAATCTTACAATTTTATCCGTTTCTTTGTGATGCCAGGAAGAAATTATTTTGCGCAGTTGAATTATACATGGCACAATAAAAACACAAAACAACATGAAGGTTTATAGTCGCGTATGGTTTTTGGTTTTCATCCTCTTGATCAGTTGTAATAAAAAAGAACAACCCGAACCTGCTATTCCTAGCGGCGAATGGTCGAATGGCTTGTTAATATTGCATGAAGGACTGTTTCAACAAAATAATTCCAAGCTGTCTTGGTTGAACCTTTCCGAATTCTCCTTTTACACTGATATTTTTTCAGCCAAAAACAATCGCTATTTGGGAGACACAGCCAACGACATGGCCATTTATGGTGGAAAAATATACCTAGTTGTCAACGCTTCAAGTACGATTGAAGTATTAGACAAATATTCCATGCAGAGTATTGCGCAAATTCCAATGCAATTCAACGGTCAGGCACAACAACCTCGAAAAATAGCTTTTTATCAAAACAAAGCATTTGTTACCTCCTTTGATGGCTATGTCAACGTTATTGACACTGCTTCACTCTCCGTAAGCAAACGAATCAAAGTGGGGCGCAACCCAGAAGGTTTAGCCGTTTATCAAAATCATTTATATGTAGCTAACTCTGGAGGTTTGGATTTCCCCAATTACGACTCTACGGTATTTTGCATTAATTTGAATCTTATGAAAATAACCGACACCATTTTTGTTGGCGCGAATCCAGGAAATATTTTGGCGCTTGAAAATGAAGGAGTTTTTGTTATTAAACGCGGCAATTACGGTACTGATCCAAGTGAATTAATTTGGGTAGACCCCACCAACCATTCCACCGAAGTAGTGCTTCAAGGAATTTCTGGCATAGGCGTATCAGGTCGTTCAAATGAATTATTCGTTTGGTATTTTGACCATGGGACACAACAATCAATGGTTCATTTGTTAAATATTGACACCCGGCAAATAGCCCATGCCAACCTAATCACTAGCGCTGATGTTAAAACACTTTATGGCGTTTTTCCTATAGCTGATGATAGGTTCGCTGTTTGTGATGCGCAACAATTTGTAAATCTTGGAAAGCTAATTATTTTTGATTATCACGGGCAAAAGTTGAGCACAACTACTGTGGCACTTAATCCAAATAAAGTGATTTATTTTCCTTGATTTGAATATTTAGAAACGTGAAATTATAATTTGCTTTTAGTCTTATGCAAGTTCCAAAACAAGATTTATTCAGAATGCAATAACTTCAATTGAAGTTAAGCAACGCCAGTTGCCCAAAAAAGATAAAACGTTCTGATTGGACTGACTCTGTAGGAACAGCATTAGCAAAACACATTCAAAAAAATAAACCAGAAATATAAGGGTTTTCTTATAAAAATCTATGACGAATGAAAGCGTTTTAAGCAACTTACAAAGACTTTCCAAAATTTTCGACACTTTTGAAAGAAATTAGTGGATATCATAATTTGGCAACATTTTCAAAGTGCAAGTCCATTGAAGAAAGAGCGTTTTATTTCAAAATATTAAAAAAGAAAGTTACTGCTTTCGGGAACTAGAACGACAAATTTCTTCTAGTCTTTTTGCGCAAACAATGATAGGAGAATCCAAACTCTCAACAGCATTGAGAGAAAATAATCAGTACCTAACAAATACATTTATGAGTAATCATGTTTTGAGTTCTCAAATCTACCTGAGCGTTTTAATGAAAAGTAATTACAGCGTGGTCTTATAAATCAGATGAAGAATTTTATACTTGAACTTGGCAAAGACTTTTTTTATTGGCGAAGCGTATAAATTACAAGTAGATAATCATGATGTTCAGGGTATTAACTTCAAGATAAAAGGCAAACGTCAGAGGGGTGGAATGGTCTAATGCAAATGACTAGAGGTGTTCTTCTAACCAGTATATTGGGTTAAAATGGAGGGTTGCGTCAGGATCGGGTTCTACATATAGGCCTCCTGAATATAATTATGTGGTTGTTGCTCCTGGTGAATTGCTCGTCACAACTAATTTAGCTGCGTTAAGATCTTATGATGTATCAAATTTAAACTTTAAAGATACGACTAGTTATTTCTTATCTCTTACAAATTGACTATATTTGAATAAAATATTGTTTATGAAATTTTTAGCGCTCTTGCTTACTACCTTTTTTGTTTCTACTTTTTTGTTTGGTCAAATTAGCATAGACCAACAAGACTTTATGACTGCGGGTGACACTGTTAGGATTTCCTTTACAGAGGATCCAAGTATAGATTTTGCAAGTAGTGGTCCCAATATGACTTGGAACTTTTCTAATTTAATTGCTAGCAGTCAACAATTGGTTAGCCCACAAGCTGTAGCAGTTGGAGGTCTATTTGTTGAAATAGTTTTTAACAGCAATAACAAATGGAAATCAGATTATTTTATAGATTTTTTGGATTTACCTTTGGATCAAGTTGGGGGGTTCCTGCCAATCAACATAGAAAATGTTTACCAGTTTCATGCACTGAGTCCCGATTCAAATTTCATTACAGGTTTATCTATTCTCGCGGAAGGCAACAATATTCCTTTTCGATCAGACACAATTGAAGTAACCTACCCGTTACCATTAACTTTTGGTGACAGTTACACATCTAGGGGTTACACAAAAGCTGACTTCAATCCGTTTTTTGATGGTGTTTTCATTCAATATCGTGAAAGAAACACAGTTGTTGACGGCCATGGAACCTTAATTACACCGTTTAATACTTTTGATGCCATTAGAATGCATCATGTTATTGATGAGGTAGATTCTTTTTATTTTGACTTGGGTTTTGGAGCAACATGGTTTCCTTTAACTGTCCCAAGAAGACATTTTTATGAATGGTGGGCCAAAGGGGAAAAACTGCCAGTTTTCAGTATCTCCACGGTTGAGCTAAATGGTAGTGAAACTATTACAAGCATCAGTTATAGAGATCTCTATTTAGGATTAGATGCCTCCACGGAAGAAGCTCAACTTGGTCAAACAAGCTGCTTTCCTAATCCAACCAATGGAAATTTAGTCATCAATACTCCGTTTCCGATGCAATTATGTAAGGTTATCAATTCATCTGGAAAAGTATGTAGAACAATAGAAGTAGATTTAAAAACATCAATAAATTTAGATCTTAACGACCTGTCTACTGGTGTTTATATAATTTCCATACAAGGAGCAGGACAGAATGAAGTCTTGCGGGTAATAAAAGACTAGTGTTATGTATTATGTTGGGTTAGCAAAACAAACTTTAACGCGTAAATAAAATCAAAAACAAAAAAATTAACTTACCCTTAAACGTTTTCCAATTTGAAGAGTTGTTGTTGGTTTAATTCCATTCAATCGACACAACGCGTTGATTGAAGTATTATGTTTTCTTGCAATTTTACTCAACGTATCACCACTTCTGACAGTATGATACCGCGGAACATTTGCAGAAGAAGATGATGTTATTCCAGCCAAATTCTCTGAGGCAGTAGCTCCTGGTCTAAATAGCCCACGATGAATAAATAAGTTTTCACTTCTTAGCGTTTGATTTTCAAAGTCAAAAATAATCTCTGGATCCATTGGGGCATCATAAAAACGTGTTTCAAAATGCAGATGTGCTCCAAAAGATCTTCCTGTATTCCCACCTAAACCAATAGGTTCTCCTGCTTTCACCTCTTGATTTGGCACAACAAGGTGCTTATTTAAATGTGCATAAAATGTTTCTAATCCATTATAGTGTCTCACAATTACCAGATTACCAAAACCTCCTTCGTTGTATACGGCATAACGCACTTTACCATCAAAAGCGGATACCACAGTATCTCCAGTATTTAATGCGATGTCAATTCCATTATGATATCTACCTTTTCTCCATCCATATCTTGACGTTACTCTTCCGGGATGTGGAATAGCATAATCCATAAAATCAGCATCCACAACGCATGTCCAAAGCGTATCTTTAAGTTTAGTTAAATCAATTGAGCGATTAGATGTATAACACATATCATGATTCCACGGTAAATCAAAACTTTGGGTAGTATCTAAAGAAGTCAAAAACTCATGAATAAATGGATTCATGATGCCGTCAAAATCTCGATCTTCTAGGTATTCCCAAGTGCGATTTGCATATATAAGCATGGTACCGTTTTCTGTATACAAGGTGTCCAAAACAACTTGAGTTCGCGCCGTCATAACAACTAACAGGAACAGGCTAATTGAAAATATATATTTCATTTTATTCCAATATTGAAAAAATATAAATTGATTCAATGGATAGATTGGTTGATATTATTACCAATAACTTTCAGTTAATACCTGAAAAATCAGCGTAAAATTATATTTCAAACAAGAATAGTTAAGCACATTACTAACAAAACGCACTGTTTACAATCATTTGTTAATATTTGCTAATGACCTGCTTTCGTCGTGCCTCCTCAGGTCGAACAGGTGCTCATCCTATCCCTGTGGATT
>JAFIEX010000127.1 GCA_020832365.1 Crocinitomicaceae bacterium | reverse complement strand
TCATGCTTCAACAAGTAGAACTGAACAACATGTGTCGTCTAATTTACAAAAAAATGTTAAGCTATAAAAACTATGTTACCACCCTGTAAGGATGATATATCATAACGACGGACGCAGTCCATCGTTAAAAACATGGAAACAAAAGAACTAGCCCTGAAATGGCGCAATATAAAAAAACGTAAATTAGGTAATACGAGGACATTATAACGAAAAGTATGTATGGGATTAATCTATTCGTTTTAGGATAAAGAAGTTTATGCTAGAGAGGACTATTGCTTTGTATTCCGTCCTTTCAGGACTATTCGGATGGGGTGGTTTTTCATCAACATCGGGTGTCACCCGATGTTGATGAATGTCGTCCTTTCAGGACTAAGTGTGTCGTATGAAAATGACTCGTGCGCTGAATATCGTCACTGTTCACGGACGCGTGACAAGCTTTCAGGACTTTAGATTTTAAGATGATTTTTTAATTAATCCCCATTATTTACACTCCAAAATCTGCGCAATAATCTTCTCTGTGATGAGGTAAGTGGGTTTTACCCCTGTTAATCCTAGTCCTCCAGAGGCCAAAGTTGAGCCCGTTTCAAGTGGATTATCTGAAGCGTAATAGGCATAACGAAGTTTGACATTTTCACTGATATTACCTCTCAGTTTAGCTGCTGCCTGAATGGCCTTTTGGTAATGTGCTCCTTCCATTTCTAAACCAGTTACTTTCCAAGAAGAGGTTTTAAAATATTTCAGGAGCTCTCTATTTTGCAAAGAGGTACCCAAAACGGTAATCATGTGTCCACCAAAAACTGCAACGCCATGACCTTCAAAGTCTTCTATGGTTAATTCATTATTAAATGGGTAGTTGTCTGATGTACCTTCAAAAATATGTGCTTTTGGCACCATAATATCTCCTTTTTGACCGGGCAGCACACCAGCCTTTCCCATAATGGATATAGAAGCCACCTTCATTTTAAAAACAACTTCTTGCTGCTCGTTTTTTAATGGTTTTAATAATTCGTCTAGTGTTTCAAAGGCCTGTTCACCAAAGGCATAATCCATAACAATAAGGAGATCGTTTTCTTTGATGTGGTCAGCGTGATTTGAAAAAAAGCTCTTGGATAAATCTATTTTGGATAAATCGAAAATTTGCACATCGATGTTGGTTCCAGATGTGTCGCTCAGTAACTCCATGCCGTTTTTCAAGGCATAATCAACCACGACCTTTCTTTCTTTGTGATTTCCTGATTCACTTAATTGTTCAAAAAGTGCTTTTTTGGATGGCTTTTCTATTTGCTTTAATGCTTGTTTTGCATACAACATGTTCATAACGCTGTGCATATTAGCACTAATGATATGAATGTTTTTTTGACATAGCTCATTATCCAACAAGTGTTTTTTAATATTATTGGCCCAAACCTCTCCGTGTAAATGGTGTCCAAGCCGCTCTCTTAATACAGGACTAAATAAAATTACTCTTTCTTCCTTTTTCAACACCTCATCAATGGCGTATTTTCCTAACCAATAGATAGTATGAATAAATCGATGTAACTGCTGCTCTGATTGTAAGTCTCGATAGGCAATAATTACTTCATCGTAGGTTCTGCCTAAAACATTAGACAAGTGCATGAGCGCTACTTCAATTTCTTTTTCAGTTGCTTCTTCTTGTTGGACAAAAGATTCTATTTTATTCCATTCTTTACTGATTGTTCCGCTTTCATCTAAAACTACCCGCTTGGCTATTTTATGGGACTCTAAGAATAAGAAAGTTAAGTGCGTCAAAATATCATAAATATCCGACCTTCCCCTTGTTATTTCAATGTTCATTTGGTCGCTATCAATGCGATAGCAGCGCCTTCTTCTTTTGGGAGGAATGATAACTGGAATAGAAGTGGATTGAACACCTTCATCAGCAGTAAGGTTGATGGTATTGCACTCTTCGATACCATAGGGCAACCTTTCTAAAACGTAAATTAATCCGTTTAACTCTACTTTATCTTCTGCAATGCTCCCGTAAATTTCCGGTTTTAGTGCTAATAAAGATTCCCGCATTGTTGCTCCTGAAGGACCCATAGGTTTATAATAACCACGATTGAATAAATAGCGCATCGTGATATAAAGTCGTTCAATAGCTTGTGTGGCTAGTCTGGCAGCCCTGCGATGGTCATTTTTAATCATTCTTGCTGTTTTGGTAAATATAATGGTTTTAGGATATTATTTTCCAGCAAATTTAATTTTTACAAGAACTTTAATGTGATTTTAATATTTGGATTACCAAACAGAATGCATCTTTAAAACTTCCCCTTCCTTGCGATTACCAGAATATTCCGAATTTTCATGACAAACGCTGATGATCAGCTGTTTTTAACAAAGGAAGCTGCCAAATAATCACACCACCACAAGCCTTTAAGGGATATTTTTTCCTAAATTTAACCCATGATACAGCGTATTTTAATCGTCGTTTATTTTAGCTCACTTGGTGGCATGGTCTTGACACAAGCAATTATGGCTGAGTTAGACCCAAAAATGAATGAAACCTCAGCGCTTTTATGCTTTGGCGAAGAATTCATTACCATAAATGATTCAGGTAATGAGGCTGAACTGTACTTTTTTGATACAACAGGCACTATTTTGCATACTACTAAAATTTTAGGTGCAAAAAATGTTGACTGGGAGGCATTGGCTACAGATGGCAATAAACGGTTATTTATCGGAGACATTGGCAACAATAAAAACCAAAGAAAAAGCTTTACCATCTACCAAGTGAATTTAGATAGTGCGAGACAAAAAACGGCTGTTTCTTCAGAAAAAACCACCTTCTTTTACCCAGATCAATCAGCATTTCCACCTGAAAAAAATGAGCTTTATTTTGATGCGGAAGCCATGTTTTACAAAAATGATAGCCTTTTTATGATTACCAAAAACAGAACCATTCCTTTTGACGGAATTGCACGAGTATATGGCCTTGCTGTTGATGGATCCGCTAAACAAAAAGCCAAGCGCTACCCTGATTTAAAACTACCCGCCACCACATGGATGGAAGATAGCGTTACAGATGCTTTTCTACAAGGAGACTCACTATATATTTTGACTTATGGTAAAGTATATTTGTTTCATTTAACGGAGGACTTTCAATTTGAAGTTTTAAAGATTGTTGAATTTGATGCTTTTACGCAAAAAGAAGGCATCGCTGTTTGCAACGATAAACTATTTATCACCGATGAAAAAAATAAATTTTTAGGCAAGGCACATCTCTATCAATTAGACTTTTAAATGAAAAACCAAATTATACTTTCCGATTTTGACGCCATCATTTTTGACATGGATGGCGTGCTTATCAACTCTGAACCTTTTTGGTTAGCGGCTGAAATTGAAGTTTTTGGTCAATTAGGCATTGATTTCATGGCTGTGGGTGGCCCTAAAACAGTCGGCCTTCGAATTGATGAGGTAGTAGATTATTGGTTTTCAAAGTATCCATGGGAGGGGAAAACCAATGCGGAAGTTGTGGATGAGATTGTATCTACCGTAGCGCGAAGAATTAACACTGAAGGAGTGGCACTGGAGGGCGTGAGGGAGACCTTAGCCTACTGCAAACAACTAGGCATGAAAATAGGCTTAGCGAGTTCTTCTTATCAAAGACTAATTGACGCGACCTTAAAAAAACTTGAAATCGCATCCTATTTTGATGCTGTACACTCTGCTGAATTTTTGGCTTTTGGTAAACCTCATCCAGAAATTTACTTAGCCACCGCTGATAGCCTCAAAGTTTCACCAAATAAGTGCCTTGTGATTGAAGACTCATTAAATGGCGTCATTGCAGCAAAGGCAGCAAAAATGACGGTGGTTGCTATTCCAGACGGCACACATGAAGTCAGTGAAAAATTAATGCTAGCGGATTATAGGTTTGCTAGTTTAGATGCATTTTTGGCTAGCTTATAAGCACGAATTTCTCAACTTTTAAAGAGAAGTGTTGTTTAAATTACAAAATAGATGAACATGTCGAAAAATGTTATTGTTGCAGGAGGAACCGGTTTAATTGGAAAAGTACTTTGTGAGCAGCTGCGCGCTGAGGGACATCACGTCCGCATACTGACCAGAAAACCGACCAACATCGAAAAGCAACAATATCATTGGGACCCGAAAAAAAAAGAAATAGACCCTTTAGCATTAGTAGCTGTTGATGTCATCATTAATTTGGTGGGCGAAGGTATTGCGGATGAACGATGGACGCAAAGCAGAAAGGAAAAGCTCATTTCATCTCGCACTGTTCCAGCCCTTTTTCTGCTAGAAGCTGCTAAAAACCAAAATGTCCAGCACTATATTTCGGCATCAGGCATTAATTGTTATGGATATGATCAGCCCAATCGGGAACACGTGGAAACAGACCCTTATGGCGATGATTTTCTCTCTAGCGTTGTGGAGAAATGGGAAACAGCAGCGAATGCTTTTCAAGCTATTTGTAAGGTAACCACAGTGCGCATTGCTGTGGTTTTAACCAAAGAAGGCGGGGCATTACCAAAAATTGCTGCACCTGTAAAATGGAGACTAGGCGCTGCACTTGGAAGTGGAAAACAGCACATGCCATGGATTACCATAACGGATTTAGCGCGTTTGTTTGCTCATGTGGTAAAGCATGAGGTGGAAGGTCCAATCAATGCCCTTGCGAACACCAATACAAACAAAGAAGTAACAAAAGCAATCGCGCAATCCCTTCAAAAACCATTATGGCTGCCAAATGTCCCGGCGTTTGTCTTGAAATTAGCACTTGGAGAAATGGCAAGCGTGCTGCTTGATGGCCTGCAAGCAAGCAACGCTAAAATTAAAGGAACTGGTTTTCAATTTGATGATGAAGATATTGCTGCAACATTGAACAAACTATTGTAAATATAGCAAGGTGGTTACAGTTCTTTTTCTAGCAGTAGGGCAAAAAAACAGTACAAATAACACTATAGAACCACAGAAAATCAACGCAATTTTCGTTTTTCATTGTTATAAAAACACGATTACTACTTTTTAAACATAAAATTAAAGGTCTTCACTAAAACCTCAAAAAATGTAGTTTTTGTTTATTTCAAAAATTTTGTTAAGTTTGACGAACTATAATTAATTTAAATCATGTTATTATGAAAAAAACAAAAATGTTTATCGCTGTTGCAGCGATCGGAATGATGTCTTTGGCATCTTGTAAGAAATGTGCTGATTGTACCGCTTATGCATTAGGTGTAGAAGGTCAAACACAAGAATTTTGTGGAGATGAACTAGACGCTGCTAAGGATACATGGAACGCTGCTGCAGAAACAGGTTGGAAGTGTAACTAATAAAACACCTTTTTAGTTAAGAAAGCCATTGTTGATCAGTGGCTTTTTTTGTTTTTACTTTTTCGTAAGTTTATCTTTGCAATCAGAGCCCAAAGAAACAAATATAAATGGACGTTGAAAAATTTAGAGCGTATTGCCTTATGAAGCCTCATGTTTCAGAGCAGCTACCTTTTGATGAGGTGACTTTGGTGTTTAAAATAGCGCAGCAAAAGATATTTGCCATTACGCCGCTTGATGCCGCCAATCAGAGCAACCTGAAATGCGACCCTGAAAGGGCACTTGAATTAAGAGCTAATTATTGTGCTATTCAACCGGGTTTTCACATGAACAAAAAGCATTGGAACACGGTTCTTTTCAATGAAGATGCAGACGATAAATTAATAGAAGAATTAATTGACCATAGTTATGAGTTGGTTTATCGCGGTCTTCCGCAAAAAATTAAAAAGGCTTACCCAATATGAGTGTTAGAATTGATAAATTTTTATGGTGTGTTAGACTAGCAAAAACTCGCTCTGTCGCAACGGAACTTGTGAAAAAAGGGAAAGTAAAAATCAATGGCGAGGCCATAAAACCAGCTAGAGAAGTAAAAGAAGGGGATGTGATCATGCTTAGTAAAAACGTGGCCAATTTTGAGTATAAAATCATTCAGTTGCTGAAAAATCGGGTGGGAGCAAAGCTAGTGCCTGACTATCTTCTAGACATAACGAGCACTGAGGAGCTGGAGAAATACAAAACTTACCAGACGGCGCAACGTGCTTACAAAAGCTTTGGTACTGGCAAACCAACAAAAAAGGAACGTCGTGCGATAGAAGATTTTTTAGACTGGACAGAAGATGAATGAAGCCGACGAATTACTAATAGATGCTTCCAGTAAAAAAACAATCCACCATTTTTTTGGTTATTATTTTACTTTCTTCCCAAGAGCGATAGGCGCTTTTTTTATGTTCATTGGTGTGGTATTGGTGTCCTTATTCAACTTGTTATTTTTCTTTATTGGTCTGGCATTTTTTATGATAGGCGCGTATTTATTAACAGGTGCTCACGGTATTCAAATTGACCTTGTCAATCAACGATTTAGGACGTATGATGCAATATTCAGATGGAAAAGAGGTGAGTGGCTTCCTTTACAAAAATACCCTTATTTGACCATCCTTAAAGCCAATACTTCTTTTCGTTCATCGGACATAACTGGGGTTAATACAAGTACACAAACCATTAGTGAATTAGGGATTTATTTATTATCAGAAACACACCGTCACCGACAGTTGATTTATAAAAGTAAACTCGGACCGGCACACGTTCAACAAAAAGCAGCAGACTTGGCTTATCTTATGCAAAAAGAAGTTGTTCGCTTTCAACCTAAGCGCGTCAGCGATAGAAAATGATACGGCAAACTGGCACGACGTCGCACAAAATTGGTAATATTGCCACATGCAAAAATTGGTTTTAATTCATGGTGCATTGGGCAGCGATCGGGAGCTTGTTCAAATAGCAAATTTATTAGCTAAGGATTATGAGGTGATTAATTATGCACTTCCTGGTCATGGAAGCCGATCCAATGAACTGGCTAAATTTCAGTTAAAAGCAATTGTAGCAGACTTAGAAAGTTTACTGGATACTATTGGCGAAGCTTATATTTTTGGTTTTAGCATGGGGGGTTACATTGCCATGGCTTTAGCACAAAACAACTGTCCAAATATTCTGGGAGTAGTAACTTTAGGAACAAAATTAAATTGGTCAGTTTCCATTGCAGAGAGAGAAAGTAGCATGCTACAACTGGCGTTTATGCAAGAAAAAGCACCCGCTTTTTACAAATATCTTCATGAGCTACATGGCGAAAATTTGGCGTTATTAATCACTCCCACGGCGCAATTAATGCAAGAATTAGGAAACGACCCCTTGATTACAGCGGAATCAGTTGCCAAAATTGAAGTTCCTGTTCATTGTACGAGAGGAGGAAAGGACAAGATGGTCACAAAAGCCGAAACCATGTCTATTGTTGATGCCATTCCTTTAGGTCAATATTTTGAAATACCAAATTGGACACATCCAATAGGTTTTTTAAATCCCAGAGCAGTGGCAAGGCACATTCAAATTCAAATTGCAGCGATGCAAAACGAGTACCTTGTTGCTGGAGCGCATACCATTGCCATTCGTAAAATTGGTGAATGGAAAGCGAATCAACCAACGCTGGTTTTTTTACATGAAGCTTTGGGTGGCATGGCGCAGTGGAAAAGTTTTCCAGGTAATTTATCACAGGCTATGCAACTGCCCGGATTGCTCATAGAAATGCCTGGTTATGGCTTTTCAAGCGCTGTCAGTGAAAAGCGGAATAATCGGTATTTGCATGATTTCGCGTGGGAAATATTACCCGCTATTTTGGAAAAACTGAACTTACAGCAAGACCTAATTCTTGTAGGTCACTCAGATGGAGGCACAGAAGCATTGTTATATGCCGCTCGTTATTCCCATCAAGTAAAAGCGGTAATAACCTTGGCTGCACATATCAAAAATGAAACAGAAACACGGGCGGGAATAACTCCAGTGATTGCTGCATATCAGGCAGGAAAACTGGAAAATTTGGGGCTCTACCACGGGGAAAAAACAGAAAAGCTTTTTTACGATTGGGCAGATACATGGCTATCGGAGGATTTTGTGAGTTGGAACATCGCTGAAGATATTAAAGGAACAGAAGTGCCTGCATTGATTTTACAAGGTGATACGGACCAATATGGCACAGCAGCTCAAGTGCACGAAATTGTGGGTTGTTTGGGCGATTTGGCGACACCTTGCTTTATAGTTGATTGTGGTCATTCTCCGCATATATCTCATCAAAAGGAAGTAATGGAGCAAATTACCGCTTGGTGGTACAATACCGCGCTTCAAAAAGAGAAAAACAGAAATGGATAAGACTTTGAAAATCACAAAAACAGTGCGTTATTACACACACGGAAACCCCAAAACAGCAAAATATGTTTGGTTGGTGTTGCATGGTTATGGTCAGTTGCCTGCTTATTTTATTCGCAAGTTTTTTACCCTTTCACCAGACGAGCATTATGTTATTGCACCAGAAGGAATGCATCGATTTTATTTGGAAGGTACGCAAGGAAGGGTAGGTGCTTCTTGGATGACCAAAGAGGCAAGAATGGATGATATTGAAGACAATATAACTTATTTAAACTCCTTATGTGATGCGCTTGCTTCAGAGATTGGAAATAAAAAGAAAATTTTATTGGGTTTTTCTCAAGGTGGTGCAACAGCAGCGAGGTATCACCAACTCGGTATTTGGAACGCAGATTTTTTTGTGCTTTGGGGGAGTGTTTTTCCGCCTGATTTACAGCTGCCATCACAAGAAAGTGCTTATGCTAATTCTGCTAACTGTATTTTGTTGGGCAGTGATGACCCATACTTTGGTGATGCAGAAAAGAAAAAATTACTGGAACACTTAAACAATGAACAACTTAATTTCCAATATTTACCTTACCATGGCGCGCATTCAGTTATGCCTGAAGCCTTGACGGAGTTGATAAAGTGGATTTCATAAAATCGTTGAACTGACTTTTTGTTTGGAAAGCAGTGCCAAAGGTTAATCTTAATGGTTCAAAAACAGTGCTTGATGGTCTTGGAAAGTAGGTTTAGGGGTTAAACCATTAAGCAATTAAGGGACATTAAGCTGAAACTCCTTCAT
>JAFIEX010000126.1 GCA_020832365.1 Crocinitomicaceae bacterium | reverse complement strand
TTCGCTAAGATAGTAATTCGTTTTGAAATAGGCGTTTGGGATGGGAGGAGAATTTTACGATGAACATTTCAAATTTAATCTACAATAATTAATTTCACATAAAAACTTGAAACTTAGGACTTATTCAAAAAGAATTTTTTTTAGCTACTTTTATTTACTTTTAGTGACGATTTCATGGACGTAGTAATAAAAAGCATTCCATCATGTTCCAATATAAATCTGAATAAATGTAACAAAATAATACAACCTATATAATTTATATATTTGAAATCAGTAAATTTATATATTGAAAAAATATTTATGCGTTTTCCTCAATTTGGAATAAGAAAAGAAACAACTTAAATGACTATACTTAATAACCAAAACCCAGAACAAATTGCACGCGACCAAATCGATGCAATGCTTCACGAAGCAGGGTGGATAGTACAATCAAAAAACCAAGTAAATTTATCCGCAGGGAAAGGGATTGCAGTAAGAGAATACCAAACTGATATTGGACCAGCTGATTATGTATTATTTGTGGATAGAAAACCTGTTGGGGTTATTGAAGCAAAAAGAGAAGAAGAAGGAACAAAAATCACTGTGCACGAAGACCAGTCTAAAAGCTATGCAGAAGGAAAATTAAAGCATTTGGATAATGACCCTTTGCCTTTTGTCTATGAAAGTACAGGAACGCTGACTCGTTTTACAGATTATCGCGACCCAAAACCAAGATCACGAGCGGTTTTTCACTTTCACAAACCTGAAACATTGGCTGAATGGTATAGTCAAGAAAAAACACTTCGAGCAAGGTTACAGGATATTCCCTCTTTGAATGAAGAAGGTTTGCGCCCTGCACAAATCAAAGCGATTAATAACCTGGAAAAATCGTTTAAAGACAACCGACCGAAAGCATTGATTCAAATGGCGACAGGTTCGGGAAAAACGTTTACTGCTTGTACATTTGCTTATCGTTTATTGAAACATGCAGATGCAAAGCGTATTTTGTTTTTAGTTGATACAAAAAATTTAGGTGAACAAGCAGAACAAGAATTTCTTAAATATCAGCCGACAGACGATAACCGAAAATTTACGGAATTATACAATGTTCAGCGACTTTCATCAAGCTATATTGCTAGTGATAGTCAAATTTGTATTTCTACGATACAGCGACTCTATTCCATTTTAAAGGGAGAAGAAATTGAAGAAATAGCCGAAGAAGATAATCCAAATGAATCAGGATATCATTGGAAGAAAAAGGAAGCGCTCCCTGTTGAATATACGCCTAAAAATCCAATAGAACAATTTGATTTTATCATTATTGATGAATGTCACCGCTCTATTTACAACCTTTGGAAACAAGTCCTCGATTATTACGATGCTTTTTTAATTGGATTAACCGCAACTCCCGATAAACGAACTTTTGGTTTCTTTAACGAGAATGTGGTTAGTGAATATACCTACGAAGAATCTATTGTTGACGGTGTAAATGTTCCCTACGATGTCTTTACGATTGAAACAGAGATTACGCAAGAAGGCTCGTTGATTAAAGCAAAGGAATACGTCGATATGCGTGAAAAACTTTCACGAAGAAAACGTTGGGAACAAATTGATGAAGACATTCACTATGCATCCAATGAACTGGATAAGAAAGTAGTGAATATGTCTCAGATTAGAAACATTATTCAAGCGTATAAAGATGCGCTTCCTCAGATATTTCCCGATAGATTTGATGAAAATGGGGAGTTTGAAGTGCCTAAAACACTCATTTTTGCCAAAACCGATAGTCATGCGGACGATATCATACAAATTGTACGTGAAGAATTTGGCGAGGGCAATGATTTTTGTAAAAAACTGACTTACAAAATTGAGGAAGACCCCAAAACAGTGTTGAATCGCTTTAGAAATTCATGGGCTCCGAGAATTGCTGTTACGGTGGATATGATTGCAACGGGTACGGATGTAAAACCACTAGAAGTACTGCTTTTCATGCGTGACGTTAAAAGTGTGAACTACTTTGAACAAATGAAAGGACGTGGAACGCGAACCATTAATTTTGACGATTTGAAAAAAGTGAGTCGTACTGCTCGCCACAACAAAACCCACTTCGTTATTATGGATGCTGTTGGCGCAACGAAATCGAAGAAAACAGATAGCCGACCGTTGGAACGTAAAAAAGGAGTGCCGTTTAAAGATTTATTGGGCGCGATTGCTTTTGGAGCACAAGACGAAGATTTATACACTTCTCTGGCAAATCGTTTGGTGCGTTTGGAAAAACAGTTAACCGACGATGAAAAAGCACAATTTGAACAATTGACAAACGGTAGAACCATTAACGGAGTTGCAAAAGACTTGTTAAATGCGTATGATCCTGATACTGTTGACCAAATTGAAACGACTGTAAGAGGGAACAAAAGAGGTGAAGCTCCAATTGAAATTGAAAAAGAAATTAACCAACAACTAACGGATTTAAGAAACAAAGCAGCAACTGTTTTTACAGGAGAGTTGAATGAATACTTAGAAAACGTAAGAAAGGTACACGAACAAATTATTGATACCTTAAATACAGACCGAGTTATCCGTGCCGAATGGGATTCGTTTTCTAAGGATAAGGCGAAAAATGTAGTGGAAGACTTTAAAACATACATCGAAGCGAATAAAAATGAAATTACCGCTTTGAGCATCTTTTACGACCAACCTTATAAAAGACGTGAACTCACCTTTAAAATGATAAAGGAAGTATTGGAAAAGCTCAAACGAGAAAAACCGTTGCTTTCACCGAATTACGTTTGGGAAGCTTATGAACAGTTGGAAGATGTAAAAGGCGATAACCCCAAAAATGAACTCGTAGCCTTGGTTTCTTTAATTCGGAAAGTGACAAAGATTGATGAAGCACTTACTCCCTACACCAAAACAGTGGATACTAATTTCAAAAAATGGGTCTTTGAACAAAATGCAGGACAGCACAACAAATTTAACGACGACCAAATGAAATGGCTGCGTATGTTAAAAGAACACATTGCAACCAGCTTCCACATTGACGAAGAAGATTTTGAATACGACCCGTTTAACAAATACGGTGGAATTGGTAAGTTTTATCAGTTGTTTAAGGAAGATTATAAAAAGGTGTTGGAGGAATTGAATGAGGTGTTGGTGGCGTAGATCGTAAATAGATTACGAAGTAAGAATATAAATTTGTACATTAGAAGAAGAAAATGTTTTACAGGAGAAAAGTCATATTATCATTATTGGAAGCTTTCGGAGGAGAACTCGAAAAGTTGCAGTTGCAAAAACTGTTAATGCTTTTTGGTGAACTTCAAAAAGAGCCGAATTACTATTTTGTACCTTATAAGTTTGGCTGTTTTTCCTTTCAGGCAAATGCAGATTTATCTACTATGAAGAAGTATGAATTGGTGGAAGAAACTGAAAAGTCATGGCAGAAAAAAAATGATGAAAATTACGTTTCTCAGCTGAAAGAAGCAGACAGAATTGCGCTAAATAGATTGAAAAACAAATTTACTGGAAAAACATCCGAAGATTTGATTAAATATACGTACAGCAATTTCCCTTACTATACTTTAAACAGTACAATTGCAAGAAAATACGTTACAGATAGTGAATTAAAAACCATTAAAGAAAAAGTAAATCAAAACCAAAAAAGCGGACTCTTTACGATTGGTTATGAAGGCGTTTCAATAGAGCAATACATTAATAAGCTGATACATGAAAACATAAAAGTACTTTGCGATGTGCGTAAAAACTCCTTTAGCATGAAATACGGATTTAGTAAATCCCAGTTAAAGATGGCATGTGAAGGAGTGGGAATAAAATTTATACATATCCCAGAAGTGGGTATTGTTTCGGATAAAAGGAAAAAATTAGAAACACAATCGGATTATGATGAATTATTTGAAGATTATAAGCAAACAGTTCTTCCCGAAACGATAGATAAACAAAAATTTATTGTTGAATTAATACAAAAATACAAAAGAGTCGCACTTACCTGTTTTGAAAAAGATATATGTCAATGTCATCGAAAGCATTTGGCGGAGGCGGTATGTGAATTACCTGAATTTAAATATGAACTAATTCATTTGAATTAAAAGGAAATTGTAAAAATCAAAGAATGACAACAAGTAAACAACAATTAAAACTTAATTTTTTAAAAATAAATGGTGATTTTGAAATTACCGTTTGGAGAAAAATTACAGACAATAAAACAAAAGTAGAAGATGAAACCCTTAGAACTTATAATCTCTATGATGAAAATGATATTAAACGGAGCTACTTAATTTCATTTGATGAAAAAGAAGAGTTTGAAGCGTACTCAGCTAAAAGTTTTTGGAATATTAGTTTGACTAAAGCATATATTTATGAATTATTGAAAAGATACGCTATCAATAATAGTAAATATAAAATATCGAAAAGAGACTTTAAACAAGAATGTTTTTACACTGTGCAAGATTACGAAAATAAAGGTAGTCAATCTATCACTATAAGACCATATTTTTTAAATAAAAAAAAGGAATTTGGTGTTTTGATTAATTTTAAATTCCTTCAAAGTGAAGGAGCAATATTCGATAAAGAAATTCAAAAGCTTAGTTTAAGTTTGGATAAAAACTATAGAAGCAACAGATATTTTTATAGTGATAAATTTTCTTTTTTAAACAATTTTATAAACAATGAATTAAAAAACATCAATTCATATTTAGAGAGGTACAACTTCCATCTTGAAGAGAAGTTAAATAATATAGATTATTCATTTTTAAATAAAAAAACATATATATTCAAAGATGACAAAAAAAACAGTTCTCAATTTGGCGGAATAAAAAATTTTGGAGCTTACAAACAAATAGACAGTAAAGTTAAGTTTATTTTTGTTTTTGAAGATCGCTATAAATCCCTTGCAAACAAGATATACACTGGTTTAACTGGGGATTTTTCGCCTGGTACTTTTCCAGGGTTAAAAAAAATGTTTGGAATTGATATAACGAAGGAAAATGTTTGTAGAGTTACTGTTGATGGGTATGATGAATCAAACTTGGATTTAGTAGTAAAGAGTATAGAATCACTTACGTTAAAAACTAATGAAAAACCGATTGTTTTATTTATTGAACCATATTCTAACTATGAAGACTCCAAAAAAGACTCACCATACTATTACTTTAAATACCAAATGACTAAGAAACAAATTCCAGTACAATTTGTAACAAATGAGAATCTTAAGGATGATAATACTCTCAAATGGTCAATTTCTAATATTGGTTTGCAGTTATTTTCAAAATTAGGAGGGATACCTTGGGTTGTTGAGTCTAGCGATGAAAACTGTTTGATTTTAGGAATAGGAAGTTCTCATGAATTTGATGTTGATGGAAATATAAAAAAGTATTTTGCGTATACCGTATGTATTGATTCTTCGGGGATTTATAGAAAAGTTTCATCATTAGCTTCCTCAGACAATGAGGATGATTACTTGAGTAGTCTCGCTCTTAACTTAAAAGCGTTAATAGCTGAAAATAAAAGTTATAACAAGATTTCAATTCATCTTCCTTTTAAAATAAAAAGAAAAGAAATTATTGTATTAAAAAAAGCAATAGAAGAAATTGATAGTTCAATTGATTTCGAGATAATCAAAATTAATAATAAAACTGATTTTATTTGTTTTAGCGAGCATAATTCGAAAATCCCTTACGAAAGTACAGTTGTTGATTTAGGAAATGATGAATACTTAGTTTGGTTTGAAGGTCTAAATTATGGAAAGGAAAATGTTTTTAAAAAAATTGGTGACCCTGTACACTTAAAGTTTCTTTCGGAAATAAAAGAATCTGATACAAAACGATTAATGCAAGACGTTCTTAATTTATCAGGAGCAAATTGGAGAGGATTTAATGCTAAACAATTACCTGTTTCAATCTATTATGCTCAAATTGTGGCTCAATATATGAAAGGATTTGATAAACTTGAAGATAATGGAGAAGATTTTTTTGAAAATATTCATCCATGGTTTCTATAAATAAATCATTTTATGAAGGAAGATAACGTTATATTTTTTATAGGTGCAGGGTGTTCAAAAGACGCAAAATTTCCATTGTCTAATGATATGGTTATAGACATAGAGAAAAAAATTGTTTCAGATATAGAAGAATGGAATCAGTTTAAGGAGTTATATTATTTTTTGAAAAGTTCTATCATTTATTCGAAAGGAATTACTGGGATATTCGATCACACTTTTAATGTGGAAGACTTATTAATTGTACTGTATGAACTAGAGAAGAAAGATAAAAATTTGATATTTCCGTTCATTGGTGCATGGAACAATAAGCTTGTAGAACTGGGAGGTGATGACTTTTCTAATGTGTCAAAGTTTAGAAAGTTAATAATGAATGCACTTATTAAATGGGTTAAAAAAGACGACTATACTGCTGCTAAATATTATGAAGGGTTCTTAAAATTTCAGAGGGAAATAGGGTACAGTGTTAGAATATTTTCTTTAAACTATGATCTTTGTATAGAACAAATACTTGGGGGTGATTGTAATCTAGAGCTTGGGTTTGATAAAAAAAGTAATATTTGGAATCATGATATTTTACAACATGCTCATAATAATGAAGCTGAATTGATTTTATATAAATTGCACGGTTCAATAGATTGGGATAGAAACTCTTCTGATGGATTACTAAAAAAATGTGTTCACCCTAAAGAAGAGCCCACAGAAGTGATTTTTGGAACTGAAATGAAATTAAAATCTATAGATCCCTATTTGTTTTATGTTTTTCAGTTCAGACAATATAGTTTAAGTCCAGATTGTAGAATAATCGTAATTATAGGTTATAGTTTTAGCGATGAATATTTAAATGATTTATTGGGTCAAGCATTAAAAACAGATGAAAAGAAATCAATTTTAGTAGTAGAACCATTTCAAAACACAAAATCTAAAAAGGAAAGTAAAATAGAAGATATAGCAAACAAACTATCAGTTACAAATAGGAATCAAATAAAGCTTGAAAATATGGGGGCTAAGAAATTTTTAGAAAACCATCTTTCAATCCAAAATTTACAAAAGCATATAATAGAAATTGACATGCCTTTTTAATTTTTTGACAAAAATGAAAAACAACTGTACAAAAACAAATCTCGGAAAACTGTTGGATTATATTCAACCGACTAAATATATTGTCAATAGCATAAACTATAATGATAATTTTAAAACACCTGTTTTAACACCTGGTAAATCTTTTATTAAGGGATATACAGATGAAACAGAAGGTATTTACAATGACTTACCTACAATAATTTTTGATGACTTCACAACTGCTTCAAGGTTGGTTAATTTTCCTTTTAAGGTAAAGTCTTCTGCAATGAAAATTTTAAAACCATCATCAGAGTTGGTTAATATGAAGTATGTGTTTTATTCAATGCAAGTACTAAATGTAAGAAGTGACACACATAAAAGATATTGGATTTCAATATATTCAAAAGAAAATATTCCATTACCTCCCCTCCCCATCCAGCGCGCCATCGTCTCCAAAATAGAGCAACTTTTCTCCGAACTCGACAACGGCATCCAAAACCTCCAACAGGCCAAAAATAAAATTGCGGTGTTTCGCCAAGCTGTTTTAAAAAAGGCGTTTGAAGGAGTTAAAACTAAAGTTAGAGTAAATGATATTGCTCATGTTAGAACAGGAGCAACTCCCAAAAAAGGAAAAAAAGAGTTTTGGCATAATGGGACAGTTCCATGGATTACTAGTACTGTCGTTAATAATAACAAAGTAACGGAACCAACCGATTACATTACAGAAACAGCTTTAAAAGAAACCAATTGTAAACTAATTCCTAAAGGTTCTTTAGTTGTTGCTATGTACGGTGAAGGCAAAACGAGAGGGAAATGCTCAGAGTTGTTTATTGATACAGCAACTAACCAGGCTTTAGCAGCAATAACTTTGTTTGAAGAAAATATAGACTCACGACTTTATTTAAAATATTTTTTACTCAAAAACTATGAGGAAATTCGTTTGCTATCAAGTGGAGGTGTACAACCAAATTTAAATTTAACATTAATAAAAAATACAGAGTTACCATTTCCTTCGCTAGACAAACAACATCAAATTGTCCACGAAATCGAAACCCGCTTCACCGCATGTGACCAATTAGAAAAGAGTATAGACGAAAGTCTAAAAAAAGCAGAAGCCTTGCGCCAAAGTATTTTGAAAAAAGCTTTTGCAGGAGAATTGTTAACGGAAAAAGAAATTGAAGCGTGTAAACAGGAAGCGGATTATGAACCTGCGGAGGAGTTGTTGAAGCGGATAGAGAAAGAAAATAATAAAACGAAAAAATAATAGTACCTTAGTTTGGTTGAAGTAAAACAGCATGAATACAGCATCACTTAAAAATATCATTCAAAAAGGAGAAGGCATCTCAACAGAGTTTAAAACAGCTTCGTTTGCTTTGCCCAAATCGTTGTATGACTCCGTTTGTGCGATGCTAAATAGGTCGGGCGGGCATATTTTTCTGGGTGTTGAAGATGATGGAACTATTTCAGGTGTCGTAGAAGCTTGTATTCCTGAAATGAAAAGCAACTTTGCAACTGCTGTAAACAACCCAAAACAGTTGTCTCCAAAATATTATTTGAGTTTGGAGGAGTGCTCAATTAAAGGCAAAACCATACTTTATTGTTATGTTCCCGAAAGTTCTCAAGTTCATAGCTATTTAGGTAAAATATATGACAGAAATCAAGACGGAGATTTTAACATTTCTGATAACCCTGATTTGGTTCGACAATTGCATATTAAAAAGCAAGGCAGTTTTAGCGAAAACACAATTTACCCTTATATAGAAATCAATGATTTAAGGGGAGATTTAATTCAGCGAGCAAGAGTTTTAGCCAATAATAATCGTCCTGGACATCCTTGGATGGAAATGACTGATGAGCAATTATTGCATTCAGCAGGGTTGTGGAAAAAAGATTGGAAATCGGGAGAAGAGGGCTATACCTTAGCAGCCGCATTACTTTTGGGTAAAGATTATTTGATTCAACAAATTTTACCCCATTATAAAAGGGATGCCATATTGCGAAGAGAAAATAC
>JAFIEX010000125.1 GCA_020832365.1 Crocinitomicaceae bacterium | reverse complement strand
GTTAAAGGTCCCCAAAATCCAGGATTAAAAGGAGCTCCATCAAATGGCTCCCCAACACATCTTACCTCAATGTCCATCCAATATATGTTGGTACACCCGCAGGTTGCGGAATTTGACGAACCATTTACATTTACCCCTCCTTGAACAGGTGTTACACTAAAACTAACAATTGGTAAGGCGTGGCATGATTTTACTTCGTTTTGTGTTAAAATAAAACCAAAAAACAAGAGGATTGTCAAACAAACTTTCTGGATGTTTCTCGGGTAGCGTTTATAATGCATAGTAATAATGTTTTCTTTTTAACGACAAATATAGATACAGGTTGTCTATTTTGTTATCTTTTTTGTATTAAATAATGATGTTTTTTATGTTTACTTTCAATAATTAAATTATAAGTGCCAGGCGATAGATTTGGAACATATATTTTCATTCTTTGATCTTCTAAATATTCCAGATTATAACTTACCTTTTTACCAGTTAGATCATAAATGAATAACTGCAAATCTTTTGAAGGCTCATAAGGGAATTGAATCGTAATATATTCTTCAAAAGGATTGGGAAAGATTTCGAAAGGTATATGCTTTATGTTATAAATGTTTGCTGTATCATCTACGGGCAATACAAAATCATATGTAGCTGTGGTTCTACATTTACCTTTATTCTCGAAAACCACAAGGTACTGCCCCTCATCTGAGGGAGTAATAAGACCTCCAACAACTTGAGTTGGAGCACCATCAAAAAACCACTCTAATAGATTAGATGAAGGAGTCGCAATGAGGTTGCCATCATCTTCTATAATTTCTAAGTCTGGAACAGTACAAAATTTAACTATAAAAGCATCATCAGGACCTCCGAAAAAGTTGGTTTGGTGAGTTCCTGTAGTTGCTATTCCTGTTGTTGAACCATCAGTTATACCACCAACCAAAAAGCTACCATTTTCAAAATGAACAATTCGTTTTATTTCATCTTTATTTTCTCCTCCTAAATAGGTTCCCCATAAAAAATTACCATCCGTATCAAAAGCATTAATAAATCCATCCATATCACCTGCATTAGAAGATTGATGAGCGTTCGCACTGGCAATGAATTGTGAAGACCTTGTCCCTCCTGCAACCAAAAGCATATCCTGATAGGCAGTTATACTGTTAATGTAGTCTTCCATGTTACCACCAACGTAAGTTCCCCAAACACGGTCTCCATTTTCATCAAGCTTAACGAGAAAAGCATGTTCGTCGAATCTTGTTTCTTGGTGAGCACCCGGTGTTGCAATATTGTTTCCTGAATTTGTATTACCAACTAAGTATAAATGATTATCCCAAACAGCAACTGCTGTACCTTGCGTAGAGAATTGTCCGCCATAGTATGTTCCCCAATGAATGGTTCCATCGTCGTTAAAAACTTGCGCAAATGCCTGAACAAAAGCGCCTTGGAAAAAAGTTGGTTGAAAGGTGTTGCTCGTGGCAATTTGAATTTGAGACATCGTTCTTCCTCCAATGGCTATTTTATTACCCCAAATCGCGATTCCTTCCAAGGAGGTATTGTTGCCGCCTCCTGTATATGTGCCCCAAACACGCTGTGTTCCATCATCCGTTATTGCCGCTAAATAACCAGACTCTATTTGATTAATTTGAGAGACAAAAACACCTGAAGTTGCTATTCCGCTTGTGGATTCAGTATGACCACCAAAGTAAACTCGCCCATCGTGGTGAACCATATCTGTCATGAAATCGTGCAATGATCCTCCGTAATAGGTACCCCATTCTCTAATTCCGTTTGGGCTCAACTTGACTATAAAAGCATCATCGACACCATCCAGAAAAGGCTGATAGGTACCTGGTGTGGCAATATCTGTTTCTGAAAATGTAGCGCCACCTAGATAAACATTGTTGTTTGCATCAGTAGTTATAGCGTATGGTCTTTCGGTAGAACTACCTCCATAATAAGTTGCCCATAAAAGATTACCGTCAGCATCAAATTTACTTACAAAACCATCTAAGTCTCCAGCGAAATTGACTTGATGCGCTCCAGCTGTTGATATATTGTTAAAGCTATTGGTTAGCCCGCCTTGAAAAACGTTATTGTCTTTATCTGAAACCAGTGCTAACCCCCAATCTGTTCCATTTCCTCCAAAGTATGTTCCCCAAAGCACCTCTGGTTCAGGGTCAATAACAAGTTTGTTTGTCCAATTCTCTTGAACTTTGAAAAATAAATTGTTTTCCACTAAATGATAGCGCACTGTTTTATTTTGCTTTGTACCATCGGGAAAAAGTTCATAACTGTAGGGGATGGTTTCTATAATTTCTCCCAAAAAAGTGTTTAATTTTAGTTCATCTTCTGCTAACATCAATCGATTTGCACCATTTATTATAATTTTGAAATCCTTTAAATAATCTGGCTGTGAACAAATAATATCATACTTGAATAGTCCCGCAGAATTAATACTGAAAACCACATCTATCCCTCTTGATACGCCATAATAGGTGATTTTTTCAAAAGTTTGAACATCGGTAATGGTGCTATTATTTTTATAGAAGTTCAATAAATGCCGCTTTGGTAACGATGCTGTTACACTTTTCGGACTTTGAGGGAAAACAAAATCTACGCGATGAACCTGCATAGGTATTTTGAAGTCACTTTTTTGGTCTTTTGCTTTGGCAAGAATTTCTTTTTCAGATAATTCACTTTTTATTTTCTCATAAGAAAATCCATTTTGTCGCAAGGTGATTTTTAAATCTCCTTGGTGATGGATGTAAAGGATTTCATTATTGATGTTTCCGTTTTGGTCTATTACTTGACCTTTATTTTCAACGAAGCCGTTAGCGAATATCCAATTAACGAGTAAAAGTAAAATCGAAGTGCAAAAAGAAACTTTCATAAACATAGTGTTGGTTCATGTAAAATTAAACAATCTATTGATTAGTAAAGAAAATTAAGTCCGTATTTTTTTGTTTCTGATAAAATTCAGGTTTGCAATTTAACTGCTGAATTGCTTATGCAAATGTTGAAAGTATTTTATCTGCCAGTACATTACTTAATTTAAAATAACTTTCTTTTGTCCAGCCACCCACATGAGGAGAAAAAATAACTTTATCTGAATGGAGTAAATAATCTAATTCAGCTGAATTACTATCGTTGAATATATTTTCAAAAGAGCTGCTTTCGAATTCTAACACATCTAAACATGCTCCTAAGACTTTTTCTTTTTTTAATGCATCAACCAGCGCGGCAGTTTGAATGATTTTCCCACGGGATAAGTTAATGACATAAATATTATTGCGAAAGGAATCAAAAAAAGACCTGTTTCCCATATATATTGTTTCTTCATTCTGTGGAATATGAAAAGAAATAACATCTGCCTTTTCAAATATTTCAGACATTTGACATGCTTTAATAAAGTCATTGCTAAATCCGGACTTGTATTTGTCATATGCTAGTACTTCTACATCAAAACCGCGTAGTTTCTTGGCAAAAGCACTTCCGTTGTTGCCAAAGCCAATGATACCAACTATTTTTCCATCCAGTTCTATTCCTCGGTTGTTTTCTCTTTCCCAAATGCCTTTACGCACTTCACTATCAGCACGACAAAGTTTATTGAAAAGTGATAAAATCATTCCTAATGCATGCTCAGCTACAGCATTCCGATTTCCCTCTGGGGCATTAAAGCATATAATATTTCTTTCTTGAGCAAAATCTTCATCGATATTTTCCATACCGGCACCGCTTCTAGCTATAAATTTAAGCTCATTAGCAGCACTGAGCAATTCAGCATCAATTTTAATCCTTGAACGAATGACAATACCATCAAAATCGGCAATGTTTTCTAGGCATTTTGCCCTGTCCCAATTGGTACCATCTACACATTCAAATCCATGCGTCTTTAAGCGTTGCGCTAAAATTTCGTGTACCACATCCAAAAATAAAATCTTCATCTCCGTCTTTTTGATAAAGTTAGAAAGATATTTTGATTTTATTACTAAATTCACGCCTTGAACAAAAAAATGATTGAAAGTTGGAGGGGCTTAACGGTCTATATCTCTTGCGATTTTGAATAAAAATGAAATTAAAGTTTGAGTTACTTATTAATTACTAAAAAAATGAGAAATAAATTTTTGGCTGTGTTTTACACTATTTTTACAGCAATTTCTTTATTTGCACAAAATCCATCTTTTACACCCGAGACACTTTGGGAACTCAAAAGATTGGGGGGTGGGATAGTTTGTCCAGAAGAAAAGAACATCTTATATACCTTAACAAAATTTAATGTTAATGAAGATGTTGTTCAGACCAGTGTAATTGTTCAACAAATACAAACGGGTGATCATAGAGAAATTGGAACGCCTGCTACACCGATTAAAAACCCAAAATGGTATGCCAATGATAAATTAAGTTTTGTTCAAAAAACAGCCGCAACCACCCAGCTGTTTTCATACGATTTAAACACTGGTGAAAAAGAGTCTTTTGGTGGATTTTCTTCTCGAAATGTTGTGGATTATAAGTGGTCACCGAGAAGAAATTATATTGTAACTCTAGAAAGTGTTCAATTGCCAATTAAAAACCGTGAACAATATAAAGAATTCAATAATGCGAATTTTAAAATTTATGATGACTTGATGTATCGCCATTGGGATGCATGGGACGAAGGAGAAAGAAATCAATTGTTTGTTTATCGTTTGGTAGATGGTAAAATTCAAGGCACACCTATAGCAGTGCAAAAGAACGAGTCTTATCATGGGGTAATGCCCCCGTTTAGTGGATTGTCTGATGTTACTTTTTCTCCAGATGAAGAATGGTTGATTTATGCGACCAAAAAAATGGAAGGTATCGAATTTGCTACTTCAACTAATAGTGATCTATATGCATTTCATATTATGAACCAGACCACGACCAACTATACCACAGATTATAAAGGCTATGATACGCATCCCGCTTTTGACGAAAAAGGTGAACGTTTAGCTTGGTTAAGTATGAAAAGAGACGGATTTGAATCGGATAAAAATGATATAATCATCCGTGATATGAAAACTTTCCAAGATATTAATCTAACATCAGATATCGATTTGACTGTAAGCCACTTCATATGGTCAAAAGATGGAAAGAAGATATACTTTTTAGCAGTAAAAGAGGGGACCTATCAAATTTTTGAATGGGATTTTAAAAAGTCTAATTTAACCCAGTTAACTGAAGGGATTCACAATTACAATAGCATAGATTTGGCAGGAAAGTCAATCATAGCTCAGCGTCAATCCATGTTAGTGCCTACTGATTTATATCAAGTGGACTTAAAGGATGGTCAAGCCAAGCAGATAACAAATGTTAATGCTGATTTATTAAAAGACCTACCAAAGCCAGTAGTGGAAAAAAGATGGATTACAACTTCAGACAATAAAAAAATGTTGACATGGGTGATTTATCCTCCTAATTTCAGAGAAAGTCAAAAGTACCCGGCTCTGCTATATTGTCAAGGAGGTCCGCAAAGTGCTGTGAGTCAGTTTTTCTCTTATCGTTGGAATTTTCGATTGATGGCTTCGCAAGGTTATGTTATCATAGCGCCTAATAGACGAGGTCTGCCAGGATTTGGGCAAGAATGGAACGATGCTATTTCTCAAGATTGGGGGGGGCAACCAATGCGTGATTATTTAGCGGCTGTGGATGAAGTAAAAAAAGAAAAGTTTATTGATGGTGAGAGAATTGGTGCTGTAGGAGCATCTTACGGTGGCTACTCTGTTTATCAGTTGGCGGGAATACATCAAGGTAGATTTAAAAGTTTCATTTCGCATTGTGGACTTTTTAACATGACTTCTTGGTATGGTACAACAGAAGAATTATTTTTTGCCAACTGGGAATTAGGAGGCCCTTATTGGCGGGAATCTAACAGAAGATCTTACGAAGAGTTTAGCCCGCACAAATTGGTTAGTAATTGGGACACTCCAATTTTAGTAATTCATGGAGGAAAAGATTTTCGAGTGCCAGAATCCCAAGGGTTTGAAGCTTTTCAAGCAGCACGAATTAAAGGTATTAAAAGTCGTTTGCTTTATTTTCCAGAAGAAAACCATTGGGTTTTAAATGCGCAAAATGCAATGGTTTGGCAACATGAGTTTTTTAAATGGTTGAAGGAAACGCTTTAATGCTGAAGATTTGAACCAAGTAGAATTTGTAAAAGGTATTTTACCTCAATTATCTGCTGAGCAGATTGCTGGAACGAGCACTTTGTTAGCCGATGGGGCTACTTTGCCTTTTATTGCTAGGTATAGAAAGGAACAAACGGGCGGATTAGATGAATTGGAAATTGACGCTGTTGCGAAGGCTTGTCAAAAATTCCAGAAGCTGGCCGATAGAAAATCGACCATTTTAAAATCGATTGAGGAGCAAGATAGTTTAAGCCCATCTTTAGCGCAAAAAATTTCCGAATGCTGGGATGAAGTGGAACTGGAAGATTTATATTTACCTTTCAAGAGAAAAAAAACTACTAAAGCAGCGAAAGCAAGACTTTTGGGTTTGGAGCTTTTAGCCAAGCAAATAATGGCTCAAAATGGACAAGATATTGAGGCGCTAGCCGAAAAATTTGTAAATAATCAGGTGCCTAACACATCTGATGCCTTGGAGGGAGCTGCTAACATTATTCAGGAATGGGTAGGTGAAAATCTTGCATTGCGCGCAAAGCTGCGAAAATGGATGTTACAATACGCAGAGTTGGTAACTAAAATAGTAAAGGGTAAGGAAAATGCCGTTGAAAATTACAGGGCACATGTTGGATTGCAAATCAAGTTAAAAAATTGTCCAAGTCATCGCTTTATGGCAATTTTTAGAGCTTATCATGAAGGGGTATTTCAAATTGCTTTACAACTTGATAATGATCGTGTAAAGGATCTTTTGGCACGCTTTTATATCAAAGATCGCACAAACAACAAGGAATGGATTGAGCGCGTGCTTTGGCAGGCCTATAAGAAAGTATTGCATCCTTCGCTCCAAACGGAAGCATTGAACCTAAAAAAACAAGAGGCTGACAGTCAGTCGATCAAAATATTTTCGGATAATTTGGAGCAATTGTTGATGTCGCCTCCATATGGTAAAAAGCGGGTACTCGCTGTAGACCCTGGTTTTAGAACTGGTTGTAAAGTGGTATGTTTAGATGAACAAGGAGAACCATTAACAAACACAACGATTTATCCACATCCACCCCAAAACGATAAAGCACTGGCGCAGAAGAAAATAAGTCAATTAGTAGAAGCTTATCATATCGATGCCATTGCAATAGGAGACGGGACAGCAAGTCGTGAAACTGATGATTTAATCAAAAGAATGACCTTTAATCGTTCTGTACAATCATTTATTGTTTCAGAAGATGGTGCGTCTGTTTATAGTGCCAGTAAAGTAGGAAGAGAAGAATTTCCGATGTTCGATGTTACAGTTCGTGGTGCCATTTCTATCGGTAGAAGATTAATGGATCCTATGGCGGAACTTGTTAAAATTGACCCGAAATCATTGGGGGTTGGTCAATATCAACATGATATTCCAGCGCAACAATTACAGGATGCCTTGGATCAAGTTATTCAGATTTGTGTGAATCGAGTAGGGGTGGATTTGAATTCGTCATCGGAACACTTACTGTCTCATGTTGCAGGTATTGGTCCTGTTTTAGCTAAAAACATTGTTGCTTTTCGTTCCAAAAATGGATTTTTTAAATCTAGAAATGAATTATTAAGTGTTCCACGACTTGGGGAAAAAGCTTTTGAGCAATGTGCAGGATTTTTAAGAATTATAGATGGCGATAATCCACTTGACAACAGTGCTATTCATCCTGAAAGCTATCCCGTCGTAGCTAATTTTGCAAAAAAAATGGGTGTTGCTGTTGAAGACTTAATTGGCAATGCAGCTTTGACAGACGAATTAGCTGATAAAATTAATTTATCAGATAGCTATACCCTTAAAGATATTCTTTTGGAATTAAAGAAACCGGGGCGAGATCCTAGGGAAACGGTAAAAGTTTTTTCTTTTGATTCTAGCGTGCGATCCATGGCTGATCTTTCATTGGGGAAAAAGCTCCATGGAATCATTTCAAATATTACTGATTTTGGTGCTTTTGTAAATATAGGAATTAAAGAAAATGGGTTAATTCATAAGTCACAGCTACGTGAAGGCGCTACAGCGCACCCTCTGGAGGTTGTAAAACTGCAGCAACAGGTCAGGGTAGAGGTAATAAGCTTAGATACAGACCGAAAAAGAATTGGTTTGAAGCTAATATAAAACGAAAAAAACTACTTCCCTACAAATCCAAAATTTGAATGTAAATTATGCTGCTACTGCTTCACGATTTTAAAAGTGTCAATAATTTCTTTTTCAGAGCTGATGACGAGATTATAAACGCCCTGCGCTAAATTAATAGCCGAAAAACTAAATTCATTTAGACCTTTTTTTGCTTGCATTTGCGTTAGTACATGTACTTTGTTTCCAGCCATATCGTATAATTCCGCTTTTATGAACGAATCATTTTTTAATTCAAATTGAACAGCAACAAAATCAATTACTGGATTAGGATAGACATTTATTCCTTCATTAAGATCAGATAAGGGCACAATAATTTGTAGTTGTTTTTCACATCCTCTTTCATCTAAAACCATTACATTGATAGTGTCTCCAGCACAAACTGGACCGAACTTGTTATCAGTAACAAAGTTATTGTTTTCATGCCAATCAAACTGAACTGGTTGTTCTGCATTGATAACCGTTAGGTCAATATGCCAATCACATGGTGCGTTTTTTTGAAAGTTAACCTCTGCTTGTAATTGAGTGGTATCAGGACTGAATAAAGTGGCATAGTAACCTGAATTGCCGCGGGTCTCTGTTGCCCAATAACCAAAAGAACCAACAGTACCTTCTTGATTATAAATGCGTTGAAGTCCGAAATAGTCCCCCCATCTTTCCATACTTGTAGGAAGTCGATCTACATAATTAAGTCCTTTTGAAATGGTTTTCACAGCGGAGTAATTCCCATCGTTACCATAGTAAATAGTCGCTGTTCCTGGAAAGTGATCAAATGAGGAATAATTAAATCCTATGATGGTTTCTCTATCGCACAATTCGTTACCAGACCA
>JAFIEX010000124.1 GCA_020832365.1 Crocinitomicaceae bacterium | reverse complement strand
ATCTATCGAAAGAAGCCTACGAAGAAGCCAAGCGTAAGGAGTTGAAAATGATTGACGCAAGGCCTAAAGGTCAATTTGCCGATGGTTTCTTGAAAGGTTCCTTAAATATTCCTAACGACAATTCATTTTCTTCCTGGATGGGTTGGTTTTTGAATTATGAAGAGTTTTTCGTGCTGATTGCTGAGGAAAGCGAAGTGGAAGGTCTTACCAGAAAATTGATGCGTATTGGTATGGATAACATTCACGGATTTATTACTCCACAGCAGCTGGCAGATTTTGAAAAAGGAAATCTAAGCACCTACGATTCAATCGATAAATCAACGGTGAAAAATAAAATGACGGACGAAAATGTTCAAATCGTTGACATCAGGGGCAAATCTGAATATAACGAAGGGCATATAGATGGTGCCGTAAATGTATTCATGGGCGATATGGATGAAAATTTGGATAAAGTATCCAAAGACAAAGAAGTGATTATCTATTGCAACAGCGGAAACCGTTCTGCAATAGCTTACTCACTGCTGACAGCCCATGGTTTTGACAATATATTAAATTATGGTGGCGGATGGTCTGATTGGAGTAAAAGGGATTAATGATTTAAAGTACACTAAATAGTTATGGAACAAGAAATAATTACAGTTTTAGTCATTCTTGGATTAACGGTAATCATGCTCGTGCTCGATTTAGTCCGTATTGACATTGTTGCCATTGGCTGCATGTTGGTATTGGGTTGGTCAGGAATATTAGACACACAGGAAATGTTTTCAGGATTTTCAAGTAATGCAGTAATTGCCATGCTCAGCGTTATGATTTTGGGCAGTGGTATTTCACGCAGCGGAGTCATGGATAAAATCTCCCAGTTTATCATTGATAAGGCAGGTACCCGCAAGCGAAATTTGATTGGCTTACTTTCCGCCTCCGTTGGCTTACTTTCTGGCGTGATTCAAAACATTGGTGCAGCAGCACTCTTTCTGCCAGGCATTATACAGGTATCACGCAAAACAAAGATACCTATGTCATCATTGATAATGCCTATTGGGTATGCAGCCATACTAGGAGGAGCCCTCACCATGGTTGGTTCTGGTCATTTAATTCTGGTTAATGATATGCTTAAAAATGATGGGTATGATGCTTATAATCTTTTAAGCGTCACACCAATTGGTATCATTTTATTAGTCTCCGGAATTCTTTACTTCCTATTTTTGGGTGATAAAGTTTTACCTAGTAATGAAGTGGATAATACGGGGAAATCAGAACAGGAAAAACTGATTGAAAAATTATCCCTGCCACACGCTATTAAACGGCTGAAAATAGCTGCAGATAGTCTACTGGTTGGACAAACCATTGAAGAAGCGGGCTTAGAGAAACAATTTAACATCCATTTGCTTGGCCTAAGAACAAATAAGGATGAAATTTTTGCCCCTTGGCGGGAAACTGAACTGAAAGAGGGACAAATACTGGCTGTTCTTAGTACAGGTGAAAACATAGAACAGTTTATTGAGGAATGTAAGCTACAGGATGTGTCTTCTTCCAATTATTTTTATGATGATTTTAAGTCTGAATCAAGTGGTTTTGCAGAGCTTATCATCCCGCCCGACTCAGAATTGGTAGGAAGTTCGATCAGAGATTATGCATTCAGAAAACAGCATGCTGTCAAGCCGGTTGTATTGTTTAATAAAGGAGAAAGAATTGAAGGCGATTTTTCTGATACGCAAATAGCTTCAGGTGACACCCTGATTATTTACGGTAGATTGAAAGAAATTGAGAACCTGAAAAGCTCAAAAAATGTCATCTTGCTTACTGATGTAAAATTCGATGATAAAGACACATCCAAAACATGGCCTGCTATCGGTTGTTTTGTATTTGCCATAGCATTAGCGATGGTTGGATTTTCCATTTCAATGGCATTCTTAACCGGAGCTCTTCTGATGGTGCTGACGCGCGTTATGAATATTAGCCAGGCCTACGCTGCCATAGAATGGAAGGTAGTCTTTATGCTAGCAGGATTAATCCCTTTAGGAATAGCCATGCAAAAAACAGGTGCTGCCTTATTTTTGGCAGAAAAAGTTATGCATGTAGTTATTGACTTACCCCCTATTTTTATGATCATTATGGTGTGTGTCTTAGCTACATTGTTTTCCTTATTTATGACAAATGTTGGTGCTGTAGTAGTGCTTGCGCCTTTGGTCATTGGCATGGCAAGCATTGCAGATATGGATGCAAGACCACTCGTTTTAATGGCCGCTCTTTGCGCTGGCAATTCGTTTATTTTACCGACACATCAGGTGAATGCCTTCCTGATGTCCTCGGGTGGATATCGCAATGCAGATTATATCAGAGCAGGTAGTGGAATGACTGTTATCTTTTTAGCTATTACCGTTACCATATTTTATTTTTTCATCATTTAATGAAGCGTATATGAATTCTCGTAACTTCAAACAATCTAAAAACAATCTATTATGGAAACAATAACTTCCTATTTCACAGCGACAAGCTGGTCTTCTTATGAGGCAGGTGCCGGTATTGGTGTTTTAAGCTGGTTGAGTTTTTTAATTTCAGGCAAACCCATAGCTACTTACACCACCTTTGCCCCTGCTGGGGGAATGATTGCATATTTCAAAAGAGAGCAAGCCTGACAATTCAAAAGATTAAATCTTGTTGAAAAATTGGCTAAAAGAAGTCACGATGTAGCATAAAACATAGTTTAATAACTGATTGGACGAAAGGAAAATTCCGACTGAATTGCAATGTATTAGGGTGCATATTAAAAGTCGACTATGCAAATCACACGAGAAAATCCTAAATAAAGATTCTTCAGAAGAGTTAAAGCCGCCAAAAATCAAAATTTAATATTAACACAAAAAAAATCAATTTATGATACACTAAAAATCATCTTTGCGAGTCGTTAACAAAATCACAAAAAAAAGCTACCCTAACTTCATCCAAAAGCTGATCCAGAAATATACCACGAAAAGTGTTATTATATTGAGAATGAAGCCCACCTTGGCCATGGTGCGAACAGTAATCCGGTTTGATGAAAATATTATGGCGTTTGGTGGAGTTGCAATGGGTAACATGAATGCGCAGCTTGCTACCAAAGCAACACCAGCGCAAACATATAAAATAGGCATATTAAGAACTTGTGCCATCTCTCCAATTAGTGGTATAACCAAACTAACAAGTGCCAAATTTGACATTAATTCTGTTGCAAATAAAACCAAAGCTAAAATCATCAAAAGTAACATCCAAAAAGTCATATCTGAATTTTCAGTGATAAAATGTACTAATTGCTTAATTACACCAGCGTTAGCCAACATTTTAGCAAGTGCCATTCCACCACCAAATAACAACAAAATGCCCCAAGGAATGCGTTTCATATCTTCCCAAATTAACAACCTACGATTATTTCCAGCGGGAAACACAAAAAGTAATAGCCCTCCGAATATTGCGATAAATGTGTCATCCAAGGGAATACCGGTCCAATTTGAAATCAATGGATGCGTCATCCATAAAAAAACGGTTACGCCAAAAACAATCAATACATTCAACTGATTAACAGATAATTTAATTGGCTTACTTAAATTAAAAAGCAAAGGTTCTTTTGGAATGAAAAACAGCTTCAAAACATAAAAAGCTAAAAGCAACATGATAAGCATGAACGGAAAGCCAATTTTTAGCCATTCAAAGAAAGTTATAGAAATATTAAAATTATCGTGTAAAATTGCAGCCATTTGCACATTTGGTGGTGTGCCAATAATTGTAGCAGTTCCTCCGATGTTAGCTGCAAAAGCGACACCAAGTAAAACACCAACAAGTAATTTCCGCTTCGCTTTAGAACGCGGAATAGCTTCAAAAACCCCAAGCACCATAGGTAACATCATCAAAGCTGTTGCTGTATTGCTAATCCACATACTTAAAAAAGCTGTAGCCGCCATAAAACCTCCGAGTAATCCCACACTTGATTGACCAAAAAAAGAAATTACATACCTAGCTACATATTGGTGTAAGTGCCACTTTTCTATTGCTATAGCCAACATAAAACCTCCCAGAAATAAGAAAATCATTTTATTCCCGAAAGACAGTGCCAAATCAGAATAGTCTAAATATTCGGTAAATGGTAAAAATATAAATGGTAAAAGTGCTGTCAAATAGATAGGTATAGGCTGCGAAATCCAATAATAAATCATTAAAAAAGCAAAAGCAAAAACTCGCCAATTATGCTCCAATATTTGATAAAGCAACAAGGCAATAACCAAGCCTATCCAAACATGAAGTTGAGATCCATTGCGCACTATTTTTTCTTTTTTGATTTACGCTTCTTTTGTTGGTTTTCCTCTTTAGCCAATAATGATTTCCAGTCCCCGAACTCCTCTTCTGTATCCGCTAGAATCTGTGTGTATTCTGATTTTGTTAATCCGTGTTCTGGTATGGATTTACCTATCCATTCTTCAATTTCTTGCAAATATTGCTTTTCTTCGGAACTGCAAAAAGACAATGCCACACCTTTCTCACGCCCTCTGCCCGTTCTCCCAATTCGATGCACATAGTTTTCCGCTTGCTCTGGCAAATCGTAATTAATAACAATTTCTACCCCTGGAATATCTATTCCACGAGCTGCCACATCAGTCGCAATAAGCAGTTGAACTTCCCCTGATTTGAATTGATTTAACAGAGAAAACCTGTCGATTTGCTCCACTCCACCATGTAAAACACTAGAACCAATTTGTACTCGCTCCATAGCCTTTTTTACGCGTTCCGCCCTCACTTTAGTTCTTACAAAAACTAGAATTTTTTTTCCTTCATTTTCTTTTACAATATTTTCCAGAAAATAACGCTTATCATCCATTTCAACACGCAAATATGCATGTGTAACATTCTTAGAAACAGGGTCTTTTGGTGATATTTGAATCCGAATAGCATTTCTAACAAAATCATATGCTACTTTTTTGATTTCCTTATCAATAGTTGCAGAAAAAAACAGCGTTTGTCGACGTTGTGGAATGTGCCGCATCAAATCTTTCATATCTTTTAAAAAACCTAATTTCAAAAGATGGTCGGCTTCATCAAGCACCAATGTTTTAATTGCTGATAAATCCAGCATACCTTGGGCACATAAATCAAAAAGCCGACCTGGCGTTGCGATTACTATATCAACTCCTTTTTTAAGCTTTTCCATTTGAGGGTCTTGCAGCACTCCTCCATGTATGGTGATACAATGAATGTTTAACTGATTAGATAAAGCCTCATAAACTGCCAATATTTGTGTTGCTAGCTCCCTTGTAGGTACCATAACCAAACAAGATGGAGCTTTAGATTTATTGTACTTCGTTTTATTTTGAAGAATCATTTGAATAGTCGGTATTACAAACCCTGCAGTTTTTCCTGTTCCAGTTTGCGCAATCGCCAAAACATCTTGACCTTCAAGAATAGGCTGTATCACCTTGAATTGAATGTCTGAAGGACGGTTCCAGCCTTGTAAAGCAATACTTGCTTTCAAACGATCATCTATCTGATAATTTTTAAATTTCATCTATTTTAAAATAAGGCTAGCAATTTAACGAATTACAAGCTAACTAAGGTTCTTAAAAAGAAAAACATTAACGATAAGCAAGCAAATAGGATAGCCCGAAGTATATGAATACTCAAAAAACCGCTGTTTAATATCCTTCAGTTTTCGGCAATGACAAGTTAATAACTTGACATCCCACTACATATTCCTCCTATACTGCCCTCCTACTTCAAACAAAGCTTCCGTAATTTGTCCTAATGAACAATACTTACACGCTTCCATCAACTTTTCAAACATGTTTTCGTTCTGAATAGCCGCCTCTTGTATTTCTGCTATCCATTTTGCCGCTTCTGATGAATATGTCTTATGAAGTTCAGCTAACATCGAAATTTGGTATTGCTTTTCGGCTTCTGTTGCACGAATTACTTCTTTTGGCAATACTGTTGGTGAACCTTTCGAACTTAGGAAAGTATTTACACCAATAATTGGAAATTCGCCTGTATGCTTTAATGTTTCGTAATACAAGGATTCTTCTTGAATTTTCGAGCGTTGGTACATGGTTTCCATCGCGCCAAGTACTCCTCCCCTTTCAGTAATTCTATCAAATTCCGTAAGTACTGCTTCTTCCACTAAATCTGTCAATTCCTCAATGATAAATGAACCTTGTAATGGATTTTCGTTTTTCGCCAAACCAAGCTCTCTGTTGATGATCAACTGAATGGCCATTGCACGACGCACAGACTCTTCTGTTGGCGTTGTAATCGCTTCATCGTAGGCATTAGTATGTAATGAATTACAGTTGTCATAAATTGCATACAATGCTTGTAAAGTCGTACGAATATCGTTGAAATCAATTTCTTGCGCATGTAATGAACGACCTGAAGTTTGAATGTGGTATTTCAACATCTGCGCACGTGGGTTTGCACCATACTTTTCGCGCATCGCTTTTGCCCAAATTCTTCTTGCCACACGACCGATAACCGCGTATTCTGGATCGATTCCATTGGAGAAGAAAAACGATAAATTCGGACCAAAAGCATTGATGTCCATTCCACGGCTTAAATAGTATTCAACATATGTAAATCCATTGGAAAGTGTCAAGGCTAACTGTGTAATTGGGTTCGCTCCTGCTTCTGAAATGTGGTATCCCGAAATAGAAACAGAATAGAAATTACGCACTGCTTTTTCGATAAAGTATTCTTGTACATCTCCCATTAAACGCAAGGCAAATTCTGTAGAAAAAATACACGTATTCTGCGCTTGATCTTCTTTTAATATATCCGCTTGAACGGTTCCACGAACGGCCTTCAAAGTATCCGCTTTAATTTGCGCATATACGTCTGCTGGCAACACTTGATCTCCTGTCACTCCTAATAAAAACAGGCCTAAACCATCGTTTCCTTCGGGTAATTCTCCTTGGTATTTGGGTTGTTGCGTACCTTTTGCTTTATAAATGGCATCAATTTTCGCTTGAACTTCTTTTTCCAAACCATTTGCCTTGATGTATTTTTCACAATTTTGGTCAATGGCTGCATTCATAAAGAAGCCCAACAACATCGGAGCAGGTCCATTAATTGTCATCGAAACCGACGTTTTCGGATCGCTCAAGTCAAAACCAGAATACAATTTTTTCGCATCATCCAAGCAACAAATGGAAACTCCAGAATTACCAATTTTACCGTAAATATCAGGTCGAATGGCAGGGTCATTTCCGTACAATGTAACCGAATCAAAAGCCGTTGACAAACGCTTTGCAGGCATACCTAAACTCACATAATGAAAACGCTTGTTGGTTCTTTCAGGTCCACCTTCACCAGCAAACATTCTTGTTGGGTCCTCCCCTTCTCTTTTGAACGGAAACAATCCAGAAGTGTAAGGAAATTCACCTGGTACGTTTTCTTGTAAAATCCATTTCAAAATATCTCCCCAAGATTTGAATTTCGGCAAGGCTACTTTTGGAATTTGTAAATGTGATAAAGACTCCGTATGCGTTTGAATGCTCAATTCTTTATCACGCACCATGAATTTATACAAAGGCGCTTTGTATTTTTCTACTTTCTCCTCCCAGGTTTGGATTGCTTCCCAATTGTGCGGATTTAAGTTCATTTTTTCTTTCTCGAAAGATTCTGCTAAGCCTTTTAATAAGCGGTCTTTGTCTTCTACGTCTAAATCTTGAATCGCATCCATAGAACGCTGAATACCATACAAACGATCAGCAACTTCAACTTGTTTATCTACCCAATTATCGAAGTTACGATTGTTTTCAGAAATCTCAGACAAGTAGCGTGTTCTTTCCGGTGGGATAACAAAAATCTTTTCTGACATTTCTTTTGTTACCTCAAAATTTGAATCCAAAACAGAACCTGCTTTTGTTTTTAAGGTATCCATCAAGACCTTGTAAAGGGTATTCATTCCTGGGTCGTTGAATTGAGAAGCGATCGTACCATACACTGGCATATCATCTACTTTTTCATCCCATAAATTATGGTTGCGTTGGTATTGCTTGCGCACATCTCTCAATGCATCTAGCGCACCTCTTTTATCGAATTTATTCAATGCAATAACATCTGCAAAATCGAGCATGTCAATTTTCTCTAACTGCGTCGCAGCACCATATTCTGGAGTCATTACGTACAAACTTACATCAGAGTGATCTAAAATTTCCGTATCGGATTGGCCAATACCAGAAGTTTCCAAAATAATTAAATCGTATTGCGCTGCACGTAAAACACTAATCGCCTCTGCTACATGCTTCGACAAAGCCAAATTTGACTGACGTGTAGCCAAAGAACGCATGTAAACACGTGGATTTTTGATCGAATTCATACGGATTCTGTCCCCCAATAAAGCACCACCTGTTTTACGTTTGGAAGGGTCAACAGAAACAACCGCAATCGTTTTATCTTCAAAGTCAATTAAGAAGCGGCGTACCAATTCATCCACTAACGAAGATTTTCCTGCACCACCTGTACCTGTAATTCCAAGCACTGGAATTTTTGTTTCAGCTGCCATTACATGCACTTTTTCAAAAACTTCCTTAGCCAAGTCAGGGAAATTCTCAGCAGCCGAAATGATTCGTGCTATAGTGTGTGCATCTTTTTGTTTGATGCGTTCAATTTCGCCATGTAATTCATTCCCCACAGGGAAGTCCGATTTTTGAACCAAATCGTTAATCATCCCTTGCAAGCCCATTTCACGCCCATCATCTGGATGGTAAATTCGTGTAATTCCGTATGCTTGCAACTCTGCTATTTCCTCTGGTAAAATGGTACCACCACCACCACCAAAAATCTTGATATGCGGCGCTCCTTTTTCCTGTAACAAATCATACATGTACTTGAAGTACTCCGTATGTCCACCTTGATAAGAAGTCATCGCAATGGCTTGTGCATCTTCTTGAATCGCGCAATCCACCACTTCTTCCACACTTCTGTCGTGACCAAGATGAATCACCTCACAACCTGTCGATTGAATGATACGACGCATGATATTAATTGCCGCATCATGCCCATCAAAAAGGGAGGCAGCGGTAACAATTCTAACTTTATTTTTGGGTATATAAGGAGCTATTTTTTCCATAACATAATTTTCTTTGCTTGCGGGCAAATATAGTGTTTTTTTAAGGAAATA
>JAFIEX010000123.1 GCA_020832365.1 Crocinitomicaceae bacterium | reverse complement strand
TTTTTCGCCTCTCAAAACTAATCACCGCTCGTTTGCGGGGTGCAAAGATACATAGTTTTTTTATTCTGACAATGAATTCCATCCTTTTTTTTCAACTTTTTTTATTAAAAATTCGTAAAGCATTGTAAAAGAAACAACTGCAATAAATTATGTTTTAAAAAAATTAGATGTTAAACTTAATAATGCCTGTAGTTTTTTCATTGATAAAGAATAAAACGCATATTAGCTTATTAAAATATGCACCTAATATATAGATTCGAATATCAATTTTAAATAATGATTTACTAAAAAAGAAGCTGATCATTACAAAAGAGAGAACAAACAAAAAAGTGAACGCTTTAAAATATTTGTAAATTAGTAGTTTTTAATTAAACGTGAAAAATACATTTCATTACCCTGAATAAAGATTTTGGGCTTGTGAAAATTCTAAGTAAATTAAACGACTGAAAATATGGAAGAAATTTCTTTTGAATTAAAAGGTGAATACATCGAACTCATTCAATTATTGAAAGTATTACAAATTGCGCAGACCGGTGGGCACGCAAAGCTATTAGTTGAGGACGATCTGGTGTCAAGGAACGGAAAACTTGAAACACGGAAAAGAGCTAAAATTGTTAAAGGGGATATCATTAACGTGGGTGAGATAATTTCAGTGAGAATAATCTAAATTAAAAGCACGGCATTAAATTTAACATGAATCCTTTCTCGAGGTTTTTTGAATAAAAAATTGTTATACCACTACTTCAACAAATATTCGAAGCAAATAATATTAAATAATAACAATACTTAACCAACAATATTCTTTTCGCTACCAAAGCGTTTGTAAGAGACTAAAACAGATAGAGCTGCAAAGAAGACTGTAGTGGCAAAACTTATACCAACTAGAACCAAATCTAACGATCCTGCAATTAACTCCTTTGTTGACAATACAACATTAACAATTGGTATAAAGGCAGTAATATAATTAAGTTCTATGCCCGGAAGCAAACCTATAATTGCAGGCAAAATAACCAAAAAATTTATTGGAGTAAGCACACTTTGAGCCTCTTTAAAAGATTGAGCTCCAACAGTAATTGGTATCATAATGCCTGCAAAAAACAAAGTAAGCGGAATCAACAGCAAGAGCAGGCTAGCAATAAATACAGGATTTAAAATATTTTTGATAACCCCTCGTAATTCTGGATCCTCCACCAGCTCAAATACTTCCATAGCTAAAAACAGTCCAATAATTGCGAAAACAGCCGCTAATAATCCAGACGTAACTACCACCATCATTTTTCCGACCAAAATCTTCCATCTTGAAACAGGTGCTGTTAATAAAGTCTCCAAAGTTTTTCTTTCTTTTTCTCCGGTAAACAAATCTATTGCAGGGTACATGCATCCAATAAATCCAAAAATTATAAAAATATAAGGCAAGAAGCCACCAGCGATTTTCCCAATCATTTCTTCATTAGTAGAGACATTAATGTATTCCACTTCAAATGGCGTAATCTGCTCTGGTGTAAGACCAAACTCCGCTAATTTATCCTTTCTTCCAATTTCTTCCAAGATTGCAAGATACGTTTTTACTCTGTTTTGGGAGCCGAGATTTGTGCCTTGGAAAAATACTTCCATCCGTTGCAGGGAATAAGTATCTGTCACTGTCGATAAAACGATTACAATATTTAAAGAGTCATTACGAATCAACCTTTTAACCTCTTCGATATTTTCTGGTTGAAATGGAATAATCATTTTCGGACCTGCATCCTCTGGAATAGCTTGAATTTTGGGAATAAACGCATTAGCCAAATCCCCTACTACTCCTATTTTAAGGACTTCAGAAGCTTGAGACTCTTCAAAATTTTTAGTCATCGTCATTATCACCCCCAATAAAAGGGGGAAAACTAAAATAGGAATAACCATCATTGCCATCATTGTGCGCCTATCACGCAATAGTTCCTTGATCTCTTTAAAAAAAATTACTCTAATCATAATTTAGGATTTAGCATGTTCGACAATTCTAATAAATTCCTCAGTTAAATTACTAGCCTGCATATCATCACGAAATGCTTGCATTGTTCCATTGAAAATTAAACTTCCTTGATGAATAATTGCTAAGTCATCACACAACAAATCCACTTCACTCATAATATGAGAAGAAAAAATGACGGTTTTTCCACTTTCTTTACAATTACGAATGAGTCGAATAATGTTTTCTGCAGTTATTACATCCAATCCACTCGTTGGTTCATCAAATACCACAACTTCAGGGTCATGAATCATTGTTCGAATAATACTTACTTTTTGCTTCATCCCGGTGCTTAACTTACCAATCCGCTTATTTTTAAATGGATGGACTTCTAGCATATCATAAAGTTCCAACTTTCGCTTAATAGCAACCTCTTTATCCACGCCATATAAGTCAGCAAAATAATGGATTAGTTCTTCTGGAGTTAGTCGCTCATATAAACCAGCTGAACCAGTTAAAAAACCTATTTTTTTTAGTGCTTGCAAGGGTTGTTTTATTGCGTCAACCCCGCCAATTTCAATCTTACCTGCAGATGGCTTTAATATGGTAGCAATCATCCTTAAAGTGGTGGTTTTACCTGCCCCATTTGGTCCTAACAAGGAGAACACTCTACCTGGTTGACATTGAAAGCTCACTTTATTAACTACAGGTAATTCACGATCTTTGGTGTTTCGTTCTTTCCGTTGCTTCGCTGAAAGCTCAAATGTTTTGGAAACATTGTCTAATAGAATCATTGATAAAGTTTAAACTAATTTACTGTTTTTTTGGTGAACCAATGCTACAAAATTAGCAATGATTTGCTTCCCATGGGAAGTCATAATGGATTCAGGGTGAAACTGCACACCATATATTGGCAGGTTTCTGTGAGCAAATGCTTGAACTGTTCCATCACTCAATTGGGCTAGAATATCAAAACACAGCGATGCATCTTTTTTTACAGCCCAACTATGATATAGTCCTACTTTAAAATTAGCAGGACAGGCATTAAAAAGTGCGTGCGGTTGTAAAACCTGTAAATCATGTTGTTCTCCATGGTAGGCATGATCTAAATTATATAATTCACCTCCAAAAAAAACTTGGATGGCCTGCATCCCCAAACAGACGCCTAAAATAGGTAGTCGTTGGAAGTTCTGCTTTATAAAGACTAATAAATCACCCGCCTCTTGAGGAAGCCCAGGACCTGGAGAAATTACAACAGCATCCCACTTAGAAATATCATTTGATAAAACTACATCATTACGCAATACTTGCACTTCGCAATTCAAGGCCTCTAGATAATGTACTATGTTAAAGGTGAAAGAATCAAAATTATCAATCAAGCCGACAGTTATGGAGTTTTTTGCGTCTGTATTTTTAGTCATTACCTGTAATTCACAATTCTTACCTGTATTGGCAAATATAGTTGCAATATGCGAACTTTGATTTATTTGTATAAATCAATTTTATTATTAATTATTTCTAAATTATTTTTACAACATCCCACCTTAATTAATTTCTTTTCTGTGTTTATAGATGTGTTAAGGCTAATTATTCTTAGTTACAGAAAGGAGAAGTAGTCCTTTATAAGAATAAAAAGCGCTCTGAAATTTCAAAGATTTTTTGCATCTTTACCGAGTTAAAAATAAAAATGAAAGGGCAACTGCATATAACTCATTCTGCATTAGCGTTGAAATAATGGGTGATTTGTCTTAATAACCAAAGAAAAGTCAAATGAAAAGAATAATTCAAATTCCGAACGCGCCTGCTCCTATTGGTCCATATAGCCAAGCCATTTTAGCAGGAGACACACTTTATGTTAGCGGGCAAGTTCCAATTTGCCCTTTGGAGGCGGTGTTAAAATGTAAAAATATAGAGGAGGCGACACACCAAGTTTTAACCAATATTAAGGTGTTAGTTGAAACAGCTGGCATGCAATTGACTGATGTAGTTAAATGCACTATTTTCCTGAAGAACTTGGAAGATTTCAGTACTGTAAATAAAATTTATGAAAGCTACTTTCCTGAGTTGCCTCCAGCGCGAGAAACTGTTCAGGTTAGTCGTTTACCATTAGATGTACCAATTGAAATATCTTGTATTGCTCATCGCTAATTTGAATTCCCACTTTTGAACGCTGAAAAATTAAAATTATCCGTAGTAATTGTCAACTATAACGTTGAATATTTTCTAGAACAATGTTTGAATGCTGCATTCAAAGCAATGGATGGCATATCAGGAGAGATATTTGTTGTAGACAATAATAGTATAGACCATTCGGTGGAGATGGTTAAAGAGAAATTTCCGCAAGTACACTTGATTGCCAACAAAGAAAACACTGGTTTTTCTAAAGCAAATAATCAAGCTATGCGAATAGCAAAAGGAGCGTACATTTTACTGCTAAATCCAGATACGGTGGTTGAAGAAGATACTTTTGCAAAGTGTATCTCCTTTATGGATGCCAACCCCGATGCAGGGGGGCTCGGTGTTAGAATGATTGATGGGAAGGGGAATTTTTTACCAGAAAGTAAAAGAGGTTTACCGACGCCAAGTGTCGCATTCTATAAAATTTTTGGATTATCTAAAATATTCCCTCGTAGCAAACGGTTTGGACGCTATCACCTCGGTTACTTGGATGAATTTGAAACAAATGAAATCGAAGTTTTATCAGGTGCATATATGTTTATGCGAAAAACTGCATTAGATAAGGTTGGACTCTTAGACGAGGCTTTTTTTATGTACGGTGAAGACATAGATTTATCTTACCGTATCGTGAAAGGAGGATACAAAAACTTTTATTTTCCTGAGACACAAATCATTCACTATAAGGGAGAAAGCACAAAAAAAAGCAGTATCAATTACGTATTCGTCTTTTATCGTGCCATGATAATATTTGCCCAAAAACATTTTTCAAATAAACATGCACGAACATTTTCTTTCTTAATAAATCTAGCCATCTATTTCAGAGCTGGATTAGCTATTCTACATCGTTTTATCAAAAAATCAACACTACCTGTATTTGATTTTACAGCTATTTTGTTGAGTTTATATGGTATGGCCTTCCTATGGGGGAAAGAAGCGCACCCTTTTCCTAAGGAGGTACTGCGCATTGATTTACCCATTTATGCTTTCTTATGGTGCATTAGTGTTTATATTTCTGGAGGCTATGATAGACCAATAAAAATATTCAACCTTATGAAAGGAGTGATAACAGGAACAGCGCTTATCCTAATTTTGTATGCGCTTCTTCCGAAGGAACTACAGTTCTCTCGTCTTTTTATTTTAGTTGGAACAATTGGTATTGCAGGGCACTACCTGATCAGCCGATTTATACTGCATATAGCTTTTAAAGGAAGATTTGATTTAGGTGGGATAAGGAAAAAAACCTTTGCTATTATTGGAAGTCAAGAAGAACGCAAGAGAGTAGAAAAAATCTTAAAATCTTCTGTTCATAAAATTCAGGCACTGCATTACATCTCTCCAGAAGGTGTTTCAGAAGACAATGTTAGTGGCTCTGTTCATCAACTAGATCAAATTGTTTACATTCATGGCATTGATGAAGTGATTTTTTGTGCTCGCGACAATAGTGCTGAAACCATCATTCGATGGATGTCTAAAATTGCATCGGATGAATTAGAGTTTAAAATTGCGCAACCAGATAGTCTTCATTTAATAGGTAGTAACTCTATTGACACTTCAGGAGATTTATATTTCTTTCAGATTGATAAAATTTCATCGCCCGCTAATAAGCGAAACAAGAGATTATTTGATCTTGCAGCAACCACTACCCTACTCCTGACATTACCGATTAATATTTGGTGGGTAAAGAACAAAAAGCAATTTGTCTGGAATTTACTTACAGTTCTTTTTGGCAAACGAAGCCTTGTAGGATATAGCAGCAGTACCATTGCAGAACAGCGAAAACTTCCGAAGATTAACGTTGGTATTTTATCTCCAGTTTCTAATTTATCTGACCCCAACGATATGCAGCTTCGTTACAAATTGAACCTACTTTACGCAAAAGATTACACCGTTTGGAAGGACTTCAATAGAGTATTGCAAGATTGGAGAAAAATAGGTGACTATGATTTATAGAAAAGGAATTCGTTAATTTCGTTTGCGTTCCTCTTCTGCTCTCTTGCGCACTTTTTGAATTTGAAATAAGAATTTTTCAATTGTTTCATACTCGTTATTGGGCCTTGGAGAAAGCGCAGGCACCGCAACGACATACCCTGCAGCATCGATTAATAAATAGCTGGGGAAATATTTTACCTTACACCGCTCTAAAAAACTATTTTCGGGATCAACAAAAACCACTGGCCAAGCAATATTTTGAGATTGAATAAATGCTAACTGCTCCTCAGGTGTCTGTAACTCCTCGTCTTTCTGAACAACTGTTAGAAACTCCGTGTATTTATTATATTTTTGATACAATGGACGCATCAACGCGATATCCTGCTGTGATAAACTGCTATTTCTTTGCACAAATTGAATATAGAGATGCTTTCCTTTAAAGTCGGGCTTGCTGTATTGTTTCAACGGACCTTGCAATACAAAGTCAATCATCTGCGAACCAGGAACTAACTCTAATAATCGGTCAGAGAGTCTAGCTGCAATTGCCCTATTCGTCTCAAATAATCCATAATTGGCCAAACTATCCAGAATCGTTATAATATTAGTTTGAGGAAATTGTCCATTATAATATTCATCACGCAGCATTTTTAACAAGACAAATTCGCGTAATCTGAGATTGTCTAAGGCGTAGTCTTTGCCCATAACATTCAACAATTGAGTAGGACTTCTTGCAATTACTCCTTCGTAAAAAGCTTGATTTAATTGTTTACTAATTTCTGAAGTATAGCGATGATAGTATTTCAAAACATATTCCATGTACCTATCGTTGTTATAGTGCACGGTTTCAGGCTTGATGAAAAAATCATATTTTTCAAATTTATTGCGGTTACCCTTGAATGACAAATTATCTAGAGCCGCAACTGCATAAAAAACATAAACTTTAAAGTATTCACATGCTTCTGCTTGCATACGCTCACTGATTTCCGTTTTGAAGTCTTTCAACAAGTTAACAAATGCCAGTGACTCTCGGTTAGCTCGGGTATAATTGACAGCTAAAAAATCGATTAGCTCCTTTTCGAAGAGAATAATTTTATAGTTAACATCGCTGGTGTCTAAATCTGTAAAGAAAAAACTCACCTCATTGCCATCTGGGTGAAATACATTATTCTGAGGTAATCCTTCAATAAAAATGTTGTAATTGCTGGCTGGTTGTAAATAAATATAAAAATAATCTTTATTTGCTCGCACCTTTACTTTTTGAAAGTCATCATTGAAAAAAGAAAGTTGAAAAGTACTATCAGCTTTAATATTGGCCGTAGCTAATTTTTCTTCTTTTAATGTTAAATAATCTTGAATAGCAAAAACCTCAATCGTTTCCCCTGCATAGTTTGGGGCTATACCTTGAATGGTGTTCATTTTATTTTGTGCAATAATACCACAACACAATAATAACACTATACAACTCAACTTAATTTTCATGGTGTAATTTTGAAGGCCTTTGAAAAGTAATTCTTTACCGTACAAAAGCAAAATTCGTTCCTTTACTATTTAACGAGAATATCTTCATTGGTTACAAAGAGCTGCATACTTCCTCCACTTCTATATATTTCTCTTACAATAGAGCTATTAATTGCAGTATATTCTGGTACAGTCATAAAAAAAACACTTTCTATGCCAGATATTTCAAAATTCATTTGGGCAATTGATCGTTCATAACCAAAATCTTTAGAATCACGCAAACCACGAACAATAAATTCAGCTCCAATTTCTTTGCAGAATTTCACCGTTAATCCATTAAATTCGGCTATTCTAACACGTGGTTCATTTTTAAAAATCGACTGAATATGTGCTTTTCTTTTTGCTAAGTCAAAGAGATATTTTTTAGAGGTATTTTGTCCTATTCCTATGACAACTTCATCAAATAACTGCAAAGCTTTTTCCACCACACATTCGTGACCTTTAGTAAATGGATCAAAAGACCCTGGGAAAACTGCTATTTTAGACATAAATTCAATTTTATGTTACCCTCATCCTTGTTTTAGGTATGGTATTCAAAAATACTGAAATAAACGCTACCGTACTTTCTTAACTCAAGAAATCCTTTTATATGATCTAAACTACATTCTTGACCATGTTCGATAATCAAAATACCATCTTCAGTTAAATTACCATTTTCTTGTATTGTTCTAACAATTTGTTCATGAAAGCCTTCTGCAAATGGTGGATCACAAAAAATAATATCATATTTTATCATATGTTGAAGAAGAAACCGAAGAACATCAGATTTGACAATTCTTATTTCATCTTCTACTTCAAACTTCTTAGCTAAGAAATTTATAAACTTTATACATTTGAAATGTTTATCTACAGCCGTTACTGACTCTGCACCGCGCGAAATAAATTCAAAACTAATATTACCAGTTCCAGCACAAAGATCCAAAACCCGTGCGCCAGGAATCATTGTTTTATGCTCTAGAATATTAAACAATGCCTCTTTAGCATAATTTGTTGTTGGTCTAGAAGGAAATCCTTTGGGTGGATTAAATCGAAAACCTTTGAACCTTCCTCCAACTATGCGCATTTAACAGCAAATAAAGTGAGTAAATCCTGCGAATTCATCCAATGCATACTTGGGAATATTTTTTTTTCCGCTTGAAAATCTAAAACCTTAACTACCGAGTCTTTTACATCATCAAAACCAGCGATAATATGTATCTCCAGTTTTTCCTGCATCCAATTCAATTGCTGCAAAGTGTAGCTGGTGTAATATAAAATATCTTCTTCCGTTTGGTACTCGAAGTGATTAAGAAATGTCAATTGATTGTGTTTTACTAAGCAAAACAAAAAATACTCTTTATAAATTAACACATATCCTTGCGTTTTAAATGTAGCACCTTGAAACAAACCGCGAAGCAAAAAAGTCACATCATGCTGAATAAGAATTGTTGGGATATTTAATATCGCAGCAGACTTAACCCAGTCTGGAATGGTATAAACATTAACCATGTCTAATTCTGAGAGTCTATTATAATCTGCAGGGTGGTCTATGCAATCACCAAAGATAAAATCAAGGTAAGATTTTGTGCTTTCTACAGA
>JAFIEX010000122.1 GCA_020832365.1 Crocinitomicaceae bacterium | reverse complement strand
TTGGTGAACTCACCATGATTTCAACAAGAAATGTGGACAGTAAAACAGACTACCAGCTCATTGAAAAATATGTCAAAGGAAAAGCTAAATCCAATCAGGGAAATGCTTTAAACATTGCGGTTGATAATGCGGTAAGGTCGGTTCCAGAGGGAGAATTTCTGAGAAATGTGCGTGTTTATGTCAGACAAAACGGTCGAAAAGTAAAGGTGGAAGGAGATGTTTGGGGCATTCCTGACGTAAATAAAAACGTGACTAAGTCTGTTGCTGAAAATATTGAGTTTAAAACGGGGGATAAAGTAACGTTTAGGAATACGTTAGGCGTAATTACGGAAGGAACCATCCTAGGACTAAATAAAGACACCGCCATTGTTGAGTTTGTTAATGCTTTTGGAAAAAATGCCAAAAAAGAGGTAAAATATGAAGAGTTAACTCAAATAAAGAAGTAGTATTTGGTTTAATTTAAAGTAGCTCGTTGAGTATTATCCTATTGCGATAGATAATGCGTAAATTCAGCTCCTTAGGAGGGTTTTTGAGAAATATTGGTTTTTTTCAGATAAAACCAGTGGAAAGTGAAGATGAGGGAGATATATTATGGTAGAATTCGTCAAAAAACCACTTCAACTAAACAAACGCCTTGTTAAATAGTCAGTAAGAGAATTTAGCGAGTTTTTAATTTAGTTTAAAGGCTATAAGAGACGCTTTATACGTTCAATCACTATAAAAACTGTTATTTTTGAAAAAAACAGAAACACATGTCAAGAGACGTTCTTACATTTCTATTTTTTACATTTTTTTTTGGCATAGCTTATGGGCAATCACCTAGAGAATTGATAAGAACAGAGCGAACAAGGGTTTTACGACTAGTGGAAGCCAAACAGTTTGACGCTATAGATTTATCAAATGTTTACATAAAAGGTATAGAATCGCTTACGAAGATTGAACAAGAGATGATTCTACTTTTCCAACGAAAATTTGAAATACTTCCTTCACGAATTAAAGAACACGAAGCATATGTTCACAAAGATGGTCTGTTTCGAGTTCAGTCAAATCTAAGCGTAGAACATCCAAATCTAAGCGAAGTTTCGGCGGTAATTAACGATACACTTTCTCGAACATTAGTACAAAAATTCCTCAGCGAAAAAGATGTGTTACTTTATGAACTAGACCAATCAGAACTTTCTCAAGAGCCTAAAGTATTTTTACGGTATTACATTCATTTTTTGGATTATCAATTTGATATATGTGACTATAACAAACAACAAAAAGCTATCAAAAGTGCAAAAGAACTAGCTGATGAGTTTCCAACCTCAACACACTTGGCATTTCCAAGAAACTACAATAACAGAGAATGGAAACAACTTCTCGATTTTGTTATACATGCTGGGTTTGGAAGAAGTAATTTAACCGATGGTTTGTCTGAACACCTGCGTCCAAGATTTAATTCAGTTATGACATTTGAATTACGTTGGAATAATTTCGAGGTTTCAACACACATGAGTTTTTTAACGCAAGAAGTAACACAGGATTTTGAAGGCGTTTACACTCCGTTTTATAAAGGTAGAGGAACGCGTTTTACTTCCATGGGTCTAGGCTTGGGTTATTCTATTCCTTTAACACAATCGATCGAGTTTACTCCGTTTTTTGGATACAAGGATACCGGTTTCAATGGTTTGTTTTTTGATGATATGGATAGGGACACTGTAAATTTCAGAAGAGTAAAGGGCAGTAACTTTTTTACTGGAGCCAATCTCGATTGGTATTTTTTTAAGGACAATTGCGAAAAGCGAAAAGAACAACAGCGTTATTTTGGAAACTTTTCGTCAAACATCGGGTTACGTTTTCAATTTGGTGTTTTAAACCCTAACCTTCAAAATTCACTCGAACCATTGACGGGCAATGTATATTACTATGGACTAGGTATTGTTATGAAATATTTCAGTTTTACAGGAAAAAGGACACGATTTTGAGTTCTAGATTAGGATTTTAAAAAATGCCTCTGATAAAATCATTTATTTTATTGATTTTCATCATTTTTTGAATGTGGATAAAGGCGCTATTTTTGTCTAAAAGAAAGCTATTGCTTTTGGAAAAAATGACAAAAAACAGGTGAAATATGAAGAATAAACTCAAATAAAGAAGTCGTATTTGGTTTCTTTTAAAGGAGCCGGTTAAGTATTCTCCTATCGCTTTTTTCTTTGTCGAAGTTCATTACTTCTAAATGCAGTAGGGACTAAATCAGGAATAATTTTTAAAATGATAGGCAAAAGCAAGGCGCCGCCAGGTAACATAAAAATGGCCAATGCGGGCATCGTGCGAATGATATCTTTAAATTGATTTTTGACCTTATCCTTTTCTTCATTAGTTAGCTCTTCGGTCAGAGATTTATTCACTAAAAGAATAAGCTCCTTGTTTTGAGATAGCTCTTGAGCTAGTTTCTTTCTATTTCTTCCTAAAATTTTTACCCATTTTTTTGCAAAACTTTCATACAGTCGATCATAGGATGTGGATTCGCGCAAGAAACTGATTTTGTGGTTATTCTGTAAAACAAAAGATTCTACCAACACCATGCTTTGTCTCAGGTGCGCAGGACTTAAGTTTAAATATTTACAAAGCTCGTTCAAAAAGCTCACCTCATCCTCCATTGCATGTAAATCAGAATAGACCAATAAAAGAGCAACATCCAATAAAAAACGATGGAAAAGCGGCTCTGCTTCCCTAACTTTAATAATGTCGGCCACATTTATTTTTTCTGAATTGTTCCGGAGTAAATCTGTATAATACTGTTTCTCTTTTGTGTTAAGGTTGGAAGAGGCCAAAAACACATCAAACAAAGTTTTTTCAGTGGGCTCTATTGTTCCGTCTGATTGAGACGCTGCTACAATCAAACGCATAACCGTATGCACATAATTTACATACGTTTGCGGTGTTGACTCCTGTTTTTCGAGAAATAATTTGTATCCTAAAATATCCAAATACACCAAACTATTATTGAGGTAATTCACCCATAATAAGTTGGTTAATGACTTCTCAACATAAACTCTTTTATTTAAAACTTTTTCTAGCTTGCTGCGATTGGAGTCATGAACAAAAAACTTGAAAACACTGGCGCTTTTACTTTCTTGGTATTGCGCATAAAAGTCTAATAGACTGCGTTCAAACTGTTCTGGGCTAAAAGATTTATTTTTTTGCAGGTAGATAAAGATTAAACTTTCAAGCAATAAGACTTTTAGCTTTTCACTAATTGTCCAAGAGACTGTATTTTCTTGAGGCGTGAATAGAAAAGATATCGGATAGCCAAATGAGACACCACTATGAAAAAGTTTAGAGTGGACAAAATCTAGTTGTCGAATATTTTTTGGCTTATCTATGCTTAAGCTTATTTCTTTCGATTCAACTAGTTCGAAATACTTACTTAACCATTTAGAGGATCCGGGATTGAGCATAATTAAAAAAACCGCTCCTGCAAAGGAACGGTTTTAACTTTAAAAATTCAAATGTTATTTATCTATTTCAACAGAAGCCAATTCTTCAGCTTTGTAATCACCATTGTCCAATTTCACTTTAATTTTCTTAAAAGTTTCAATAGTGTAATTCACGTCTTCTAAGGTATGCGCAGCTGTTGGAATCAATCGCAACATGATGACATCTTTAGGAACCACTGGATAGATTACAATTGAACAGAAGATGTTGTAATTCTCTCTTAAGTCAAATGTCAAATTTGTTGCCTCAGCTAGATTTCCTTTCATGAAAACGGGTGTTACAGGAGAATTGGTTCCTCCAATATCAAAACCAGCATCAATTAAACCTTTTTGTAAGGCATTTGCAATCGTCCAAAGGTTTTCTTTTAATTCTGGTTTGGTTCTCAACAACTCCAATCTTTTTCTAGCACCAACCACCAACGGCATAGGTAGTGATTTAGCAAACATCTGAGAACGCATGTTGTAGCGCATGTATTCAATAATGTGTTCGTCCGAACAAATAAATGCACCGATGGAAGCCATTGATTTAGCAAAAGTGCCAAACAACACATCGATTTCCTCATGCACACCTTGTGCTTCGCCTGCTCCCATTCCTTTTTCACCGATGGTTCCAAAACCATGCGCATCATCTACGAACAGACGGAAATTATACTTGCCAGACTTTCTGAATTCTACGATTTCTTTGATTTTTCCTTGGTCACCTGCCATCCCGAAAACTCCTTCGGTGATCACTAAAATGCCCCCATTTTGCTGTTCAGCTATCCTAGTTGCTCTAGTCATTTGCTTGTCGAAGCTTTCCATGTCATTATGCTGAAAAACGAAGCGCTTTCCTGCATGTAATCGCATACCATCCATGATACAGGCATGAGACTCACTATCGTAAACAATCACATCGTTTCTATCGACTAAACAATCAACCGCTGAGACCATACCTTGGTAACCAAAGTTTAGAAGAATAGTGTCTTCTTTCTGCATAAATTCAGACAGTTCTTGTTCTAGCAACTCATGTTCACTAGTTTGTCCTGTCATCATTCTTGCCCCCATAGGATAAGCCATTCCCCACTGGTTGGCAGCATCAGCGTCTGCCTTTCGCACTTCAGGATGATTGGCTAGTCCAAGGTAGTTGTTCACAGACCAAACCAAACATTCCTTTCCTCTGAAGGTCATCTTGTTGCCAATTTCACCCTCTAATTTTGGAAATGTAAAATAGCCATGAACACCTTTAGCGAACTGACCAATGGGTCCTCTATTCTTTCTGATTTTTTCAAATATGTCTTGAGCCATATAAAATAGTTTTTCGAAAGTTGATATTCGATTTAATAAACAAAGATAAGCGATTTTATTGAATTACATAAACAAGAGAAACAGCTGATATGTTTATTTTTCAATTTTTTGCAACCACAAGACGAACGGATTGTTTTTTCAATACGTATACAATAAAACGATAAAGCCGCTAGTCTATAAAATATTAACCTCCCTTTCCAGCTGAATGTCAAATTTCTTGAAAATATCCTGAATGATTGCTTCGGAGAGGCTAAGGATTTCTTGACCTTTTGCACCACCATAATTTACTAAAACCAGTGCTTGGTGTTGATGTACACCATAATTGTCAAAACGCTTTCCTTTCCAACCCGCTTTTTCAATTAACCAACCTGCAGGTAGTTTAACATGGTTGCCGTCAATTGGATAATGCGGAACTTCGGTGTGTTCTTCTTCAATTCTCTGCAATACCGCTCTTGCTACAACTGGATTCTTGAAAAAACTACCTGCATTTCCAAGTTCTTTAGGGTCAGGTAATTTCGAACGACGAATAGCAATTACTGCGTCACTTACCTCCTTGATGGTAGGTTGGGAAACCCCCATTTTTTCTAATTCACTTTGTATGGCGCCATAACTGGTTTTGATAACTGGTTTTTTACTAAGCTGAAAAGTGACGCTGGTGATGATATACTTCCCTTTCAATGCCCTTTTAAAAACACTTTCTCTGTACCCAAATTCACATGCTTTTTTATCGAAAACCACTAATTTTCCTGTCGCTATTTCATAGGCTTCTAAAGAAACAAAAACATCTTTGATTTCCATCCCATATGCACCAATATTTTGCATGGGACTAGCCCCCACATTTCCAGGAATCAAGGATAAATTTTCAATTCCGCCCCAATTATTTTTGATACAATAGACAACAAATTCATGCCAATTTTCACCCGCCCCGGCTTTTACCGTTACGGTTTCTGAATCTTCCTTTTCGACCGATATACCTGTTATTTCATTTTTAATAACCAGACCATCAAAGTTCTTTGTCAATAAAATGTTGCTTCCACCACCTAAAACGAATAAATTCTCTTCTTGCGCTAGATTTAGCGCGCTTATGTCTGCAAGGTTTCGGAAGACTGCAAACCTTTTTGCGGTTACTTGCATCCCAAAGGTGTTCATGGATGCCAAGTTTTGCTCATTTTTGATGCTGTTGATAGTCATGATGCAAAGGTATTACAATCTTGTATTCCAACTGAGGTGAAAATAGAATGTTGCAAAGAGAAAAGTGTTAATATTGGCTTAGCGCCTGAATTACTAAAGACCTTAAAAACGCAAAGATCTTTCATTCCATAAATTGGTTCGAACCCCTCCAAAAAGTAAAAAACCTGATTGAGCTTGAAATCCAGATTGCCGTTCTACTATCGGACGAATAAATGCCTGAACATTAAAACTTTTAGAAATCGTGTATGCTGCTTCTAAACTTATTCTTTGTCTGTTTAGCTGTCCATCTCCACCTATCACATAACCATAATCTATCCATTGTCCGAACTCATCTCTTGGTCTGTTCACATAGGATATGTAAATATCACTACCCAAGCTCACCTCTGGTGTTTCCGCTTGCCCTCCTTGTTGTATAACCATAAGATCTAATCGCAGACTTAAACTATTAGGAAAAGTCCAGCTACAACTGGTAAAAACTTCTGCAAAATTCGCACCAATTGGATGCGCTAAAGGAATGCCTAAATGGCCATAATTTGTTCCCTCATCCATATGTGCAAATAAAAATGGTCTGGCAAAATTCAACTCTGATCGATATTGTAAGGCCCCCTTTCCCAACTGCGCTTTTCCTTTAAAGCCAATCTGACCGCCGTATTTATTCGCCCACCACCTTGTTCTATTCACAATTTCACTCAAAACAAAATCATCTATCACAAACTGACCAAAGAGCATTACTTTTCCAAAATCGTAACTGAAATTTGTTCCGATAATTACTTTATCTTGTGAGCCGAGTGCGTATTCAATTGGTCTATAGAAAGCAATCGGGTTAAAATATTCCCACTCAAAACCTCTTTGAAAGAATTCACCAGATGGCTGAAATAAAACCGTTTCAAAAACACCAAACTGAAATTTATCAGTGACAGAGATGTTTAAAAAATGACTTGCAGCATATTTGTTAATTGGTCCGTGCTCAGTTCTTTCTCGCAACATTTTCCAATAGCTACTATATTCCATTCTCCACAAGCCAACAGACATTTTGAGAAAAGGGTAAGGGGCAGCATTGTCACTCAGTAGCATTGAGCGTTCTCCCTCTCCGATAAAATTTTGGTCGATCCCCGCTTGGAAATTAAAAAACCGATTTGGTGTAAAAGATGCTCTAAATGAAGGTTGAAATTCCCAACCCTCGTCATTACTCCAATAACTATTAGGTAGCACCTCATACCTGTTGTCAAATAATGAGTCGGAGGCGTATTGCCCTGCTAAAATAGTCCCCCTAACATTCCACTTATCTCCTTTGATATAAGAAAATCCTGCTCCCAAATGTGTTCTAAAAGAAGCGCCTTCCACCCCTCCAAGGGCAGCATTTGCTCCAAGAATATTGATTGCAGGAAAGACATATAAGTGATGTAAACTATCCATGTCAGTCAACTTGCTTTCTACAATGTGGTAGCCAATTCCTTTAGAACTTGAAGGCGCGCGCGCTGGTTTAATGGCAGAAAACAAACGTGCTGTTGCGTCAGGCGCCAATAACGTGTCCCAAAATGGGTCATGATTCAAATAGGCAACAGTGGAAGGTCTGCGAAAAATTACTTCTTCTTGTCCCGCTAGATGAGAGGAAAACAAGACGATTACTATGGTATTGAGAATGATCTTTCGCATCAGAAGGATAAATATCGGTTAAAAATATTCGTTTGGATACCTACTTCTACAATGAGGTTCCTAGCATCATTCGCAAAGTTAAAATCAACGCTTCGAAGTGAAGCTCTACCGAATACGCTCAGCTTGGTTAAAGGATTCAGCTCGAAGCCCATTTCTCCACTAATAAATAAGACAGATTGTTCAGCTATTGGATACTCCCCTCGATTGTCAAAAAGTCCACGCATATCTGTAATGGGTCGATTTCTTTCGTAAAAGACACCTTCTAATTCTGCGTAAATTCTTCCCAAATAAACGCGGGACCGCAATACATACTCTTGAAAACCATTGCCCAACAGGTGCGCTAGGGGTAAGTTGAAATGTGTAAAAGCCAATCGTCTATTCTTCGCTGCGTACAATTGTGAGCCTGCTTGGTTGTGCTCTAATTGTAAAAGTATTTTTGCGCTGTTTAGATGATAAAGGGACCGCCAACCGATTTGATAGCCAAAACCTTGAACATTGACTTCATCCGCTACAAATTGACCATAAAACAAGTGATTGGTGTTCAGCCTCCATGCAGCATTGATACCAAGTAAGCTTTTTGCATGCTGATTTTCAAAACCAAAAACTAGCGTGTTCAAAAAAGGTAAGGGGTTAAAAAAAAGTGGATGCATCCATTGGGACTGAATAGAGTCCTCCCTAAAATATACTTGTGCCTCATAAAGTCCGATACTCAAGCTTTCTGTTGGATTAAAAGTAAGGTATTTAGCAGAAAAGTTTTTGCGTTCAAAAGGCTCTTCAACGGAAGTTACAAAAACCGTGTCACCTAAAGCTCGAATTCGCCGAAACAGATTCAAATGTTGACTATGCATAGTCGTATATTGCCATTTTTCAAAAGGATTGGTATCGACACGAAGCGTATTCGCATAAAATGAATTATCTGCAAGCAGCATAGAGCGAAAGCCATGACCAATGAAGGACTGCTGGTTTCCAATTTGAACTGCCAAAGCATCATTCACGCGGTAACGCACATAACCCAATGAAGCAGCGTAATCATAACCATCATCTTTAAAGGCCTTTGTTCTTCCTCCATTTGGAACAACTGCGTTCAAGGTGTCGTATTGTTGGCTTTGTTGTCTGAAAAGCTGCTCTCCTCTATCTGCATAAAAATCAGCCCTGTAGCGCGCGAAACGAGCTTGATTTTCTTGAAAACTAGAGAAAAAAGAAACTTTACCCAAAATCTCCCCTTGAACTTGAAATGCTCTCGTATTCTGAAACAAGCGGGTAGTATCCTTTCCCGTTTCAATACCCACAGATAAATCTACCAGCGGATCTATGGTAAAAAAATAATCTTCCCCTTCTAATATTATGAAGTGTTCTTTAAACAGCTTCCTATTCAACCAAGCACCCTCTTCTTTAAGCGATTGATTTTCTGCTGCACCATATATATTGTTTTTTGTAGCTGGCCATAAACCATTGTGCATTTTTGTGTCTGCTCCAATGGAGTAACTGTCTTTAAATCTATTTCCCAGCGGCATCAAGACCTCTTGCCCTAAACTATAGAAAGTTAGAAAGAACAATAAGCAAGTAAAATGGGCTTT
>JAFIEX010000121.1 GCA_020832365.1 Crocinitomicaceae bacterium | reverse complement strand
ACCTTCAAATTAAAATAGATTCATTCGAGAAAATTAATGATGTATTAGAGATCCTAAAAGCTTCATCTGATCAACAAATTCACGAAGAATTAAGTTTTTTAGAGAAAGTAAAAGTGTTTTCCACCTCTTTATTTTCTGAAACGAAGTTAATCAATTCGTCGTATTCAACCCTATCGGATGAGTTTAATAAAGTTTCTCAGGATGTAAACAGTATCATGCAAACTTTCTTTGCGGACTTTATTAAATCTGGTTCACACTTAATTGACAAATTTCATAAGGAAGATAGTTGTCCATTCTGTCTTCAATCAAAAAACCTTGAACAACTTAAAGCAGAGTTATCAGCAAGGTTAAAAGAGATTGAAGCATCTTCAGAAAAATTAAATGCTTTTAAAAAAGCTCAAACGGATACAGGTGCAATTGCGGATGAACGAATTAAACGAACTGAAGCATTTCTTCTCGAGAAGCAATTTGCACTTGATTCAAATGCAGAACTAAAAAATGCAATTGAATCATTCAAAACTAAATTCGTTTTCTACAAAAAAGGTAGTTCCGAAAAAGTCACCTCTGGAAATCCAATTCCTACCATCGAATCAGTTCAGTTAAGTGAATCTGATTTTTCATTTTTGGATTCGGTTAATTCTCGGATTAAATCAATTCAAGAGACTTTGGCAACGGTGAATAAAACTGAATTATTTTCAAACATTTCAGCCTCTAAAGATGCTTTTTTAAGAATAAAGCAAATTGAAAAGTCGAAAGAATTGCTTGAAAAACAAAGAAAATCGTTGGAGATTATCTATAACGCCTTTGTAAAGGCTCAAAAAGAAGGACTAGAGAATTTTATTTCAACCTTTTCACATCGCATCAACGAATTCTACCAATTCATGAATCCAGATGAGCCATTTCAGGAAATCAAGATTGTAACAATTGGTGAGGAAGATGAATTGAACGGAATTACTATAGAATACAAGTACAACGGCAATTGGGTGTCACCACCTCAAAAATATTTCAGTGAATCACATTTGAATTGTTTTGGCATTTCCTTCTTTTTGGCCTCAGTGAAGGCGTTCAATAAGATCAATAAATTCTTTGTGTTGGATGATGTCATTTCGAGTTTTGATTCGGCGCACCGAAAAAGATTTGCAGATTTACTTTTTGCAAAATTTTCGGATTATCAAATCATACTCCTGACACATGAAGAAGATTGGTTTACAAACTTTGTACGTCCACTCGCGAAGAAAAAAGGTTGGTTAATCAATGAAATCAATTGGACAGAAACAAATGGTACCCATTTGAAAGAAGAACCAAAGGAACTTCTGGAACGAATCGAGGATGGTCTGTCATCCGGAAATATTTCTGATCTCGGTAACCCAATTAGAAAATACCTAGAGTTCGTGTTAAAGGAAATTGCATTGAACACCGAGTCGAAATATGCGTTCCAATTAAACGAAGCAAATGAACATCGCATGCCGAACGAATTATTACGAGGGTTGCGTTCTCAAATAAAATTAAATAGTAAAGAATTACAAGAAAAGTTTGAAATTTTCGATCGTGTTGAACAATCGGCTTTACTCGGAAATATCTGTTCACATGACAATCCTTTTAATCCAACCATTCATGATTTGAAAGCTTTTTGGGCTGATATCAAAGAATTATTAAGCCTCTTTTACTGTCAACAAACAGATTGCAAGCGAAAAGCAGTTTCGATAAGAAATTATGAGACAGTTGGGAAGAAAATAAGATGCGGTTGTGATGGTACAAAGTATGATTGGAAAAAAGCTTAGTTATTCAGTATTTAGTTAAACATTATGAATATATCATTTGATGAAATTATTGACGGTGATCATTTTGAAGACCTAGTAGCTGAGTTCTTCAGAGATTTGAAATCCAATCCTGATAATTCAATCTCAAGCGTTGAAGTAATGCAGAGTGGAATAGGTCCAGATGGTGGTAGAGATGTACTAGTGGAATTCGAGTTTTCTGACGATATTAAAATGTTTAAAAGAAAATGGGTAGTTCAATGTAAATTTCATGATGAAAATATTTCACCAGGAACAATTCAAACAATTAATATTCCTGGCCTAATTCACTCGTATAATGCTTCTGGGTATTTATTGATTTGCAAAATGAGACCAACAACTGGAACAACTCAGTTTTTTGAACGGTTAAATCAGGAATGCAAATTCAAATATCATTATGAATGCTGGAATGGTAATCAATTTTTAAATAAACTTAGATTGAGAACAAATCTCCATTCTTTGTTTTTTCCGCTATACAATAATTACATACAAACATTAAAACAATAATTTATGAGAGCATTTGTATCATATTCAATAAATGATTCTGATCAGTATATTTTGACATTGCTTTCATCAGAATTGGGGAAAAAAGGTGTTGTACTAAGTCAAAGCAATGATTTTTACACTCAGTTAAGTCCTATAACTGAGGCTTCAATAAAAAAATCTCAACTTTTCATCGGTTTGATAACTTTTGCCGGTGATGAGAAAGATAGGGTAATGCAAGAATATAGGGTTGCTCAAATTAATAAAGTACCATCACTATTGTTGGTTGAAGACAATGTCAACATAAACAACACCTCGGGTCATGATTTAATAAGGTTTAATAGATCAAATCCAGATGGAGCAGTTCAGACAATAAAAAATCGAATTAATCATCAGAAAAGAAAAAATGATCAAGATTCGGAATCTCTTGCATGGCTGATAGGCGGTGCTGCAGTAATAGCACTTATTGCCTTGATTGCAGGTAATAAATCTAAATAACAAATCCAAATAACTAATAGTATGCAAGCCAGCAGAAGCACAATAAACGACATATTCAACCAAAACAAGGTACTAGAAATTCCATTTTTTCAGCGTTCATATGTTTGGAACGACGACCAATGGGAAAGATTCTTAGAAGACATGGAAATGGTGTCCGAAACCAATAAACCATATTTCCTCGGCTCAGTCATTCTTAAGCAACAACCGACTCAATCCAACCAAAGTGTTGGCGACAGAAGAACAGTGATTGACGGACAACAGCGACTTACAACGCTAAGTATCTTCTTTAAAGTATTGAGCTTAAAGCTTCAAAATGCTTATTTCAATAACATTTTTAGACTCCCGTTAGCAAATAACCAAATTGCTTTACAGCACAATCATAATGATATTGAAGCATTTAATCGAGTACAAAACCTTGAGGAAGAAGTTGAACTGAAAGAAACTGACCATATTTCCCGCGCGTATGAATATTTCCGAATTCATTTAGACACAAACTCCATCAATCCACAAAATATTTTAACAAACATCATGTTTGTTGGAATTGATTTGAGCCATGACGATGATGAACAACAGATTTTTGATACCATAAACTCATTAGGGGTTAAATTGACCACTGCTGAACTTCTGAAGAATTACTTTTTCGGTCGCAATGATTATGACGCTTACTTGGAATACTGGCAAAATGTATTTGAGGCTAATGATGACTGCAAAGAATATTGGGATACTGAAATTGTAGCTGGTAGAATACGTCGTCACTTCATTGATCTATTCTTTTATTCGTTCTTGCAAATTAAAATTCAAGATAGTCAATATAACGTGAGTACTGAGGATAAGAAGCTATTTACAAAAGTAGATGGGCTTTTTGATTCCTATAAACGGTTTATGCAGGAATATGCTATTGATAAGACCACGTTCATTAAGGAAATCAAGGAATATGCTCTGCTTTTTAAGGACAACTTTGATTTATCAGTCTTAGATTCTGAATTGCCAGCTTCTTCTGGCATGGAAAGGATGAATGCTATTGTGTTTGGCTTGGAAAACACAACTTTGATTCCATATTTGTTGTTTGTACTTAAAAATGTAACCGATAAGAATGAACAATCTTCAATTTTTAGCTTTTTGGAAGCGTATATCATGCGTAGAATGGTATGCCATGCCAATACCAAGAACTACAACTCATTGTTCTCTGAAAATTTAATCTTGAACAGAATTCTTTCGCGTGATAGCTTAAAGCAATATCTGGAAAACAGAGCAACAGACAACAATTATTTACCATCAGATAATGACCTCAAGGAAGGATTCTTGAATTCAAGACTGGTTAACAAACAGTCCACAGGAATCCTATACTTCCTAGAATCCAAAGCACGAAATAGAAACCTACATTCTACAGGTCTGTTAGGTTTGAAGAGTTATACTTTAGAACACGTAATGCCAAAAAAATGGGAGAACAATTGGCCGGCAGTCAATTCACCAGAAGAAAAAAATCGACGTTACAGAGTATTAATGACGCTTGGTAATTTGACCATTCTTCCTTCCTCACTTAATTCATCTATTCGAGATGGTGCATGGGATGTGAAAAAAAATGGAACACCAACAAAACCGGGTTTGATTCAATATGCTGCAGGTTTGGAAACGTTTAGTCAATACTTACAAAATGATGAATGGAATGAGAGTACAATAGTCGAGAGAAGTGTTTTTTTAGCTGATTTAGCGATTGACTTTTGGTCAATTCAATAAATCTTTTCATGCGCGTGATCCGCTTACGCCTTCAAGTTGGTTCATGTTTTTGCTACAGGAAAATCGCCATTTAAAGAGCTTCTAAGGTCGCTTTTCTCTGACGTTTCCTTGTGCAAAACATTTCACCAAGCTTTCCGTCTCCATCGGGGCGTAACCACACAGCCCCGCTTCCAGTCAATACCTCATTCATCCATTCCGTTCCTACATTCCTTCAATCGGCATTCACTTACAGCTCCCCACACTATACCCTAAACTCCATTCTTCCGTTTAGCGTATAGTTTAGCCATCCCACGCCAACGCACTTGGTCCCTTCTTCGATAATTAAGGTTCCAACTAAAGATTAAACCGATTTTATAATAAATTTTACTCTAATTTTGTATCATGAAACTCGATATCAAAAAACCAATCCATTTTGTTTTAGCACTTTTGCCTATTAGTATTGCTGGAAGTTTATTAGTAGCTAGCTATGGCTTTAGTACCTTTTCTGAAGATATTCAAAATCAAATATTAGAGGAAATAGGTAGTTATAATTTGTTTCTACTTGCGGCAGCCCTTCAAGGGGTGATTATAACTTCGATTTGTGCTTATTTTGGATATATTTTAGCTCAAAAAACGGGATTATTAAAACCTTTTATTTTTGAAAAAAGCAAGTTAATCAAAGCACTAGTTATAACTTTTGTCGGTGGTCTAGTTTTTAGCTTAGATTATTGGACATTTGGAAATTACTATACTGAAATTCAAGAAGTGACAAAAGGGTCTTTAGATGTGATTTCTTTTTTGGCTTCAATTTTATATGGCGGAATTATTGAAGAAATCCTGTTAAGGTTCTTTTTCATGTCTTTAATTGCTTTTATTTTATGGAAGTTATTCTTTAAGAAGCTTTCAAAGGAGGAGATCCCTAACGGTATATTTATAACTGCAAACATTGTTGCAGCTACGCTATTCGCCGCTGGTCATCTTCCCGCAACAGTAAATATTTTTGGTGAGCTTACTCCTTTGCTCGTTTTTAGATGTTTTCTACTTAACGGGAGTTTTGGTTTAATTTTCGGATGGTTATATCACAAGTATGGCATTCAGTACGCAATGTTAGGACATATGGGCTTTCATATTGTTTCAAAAACTATTTGGATTATTTTTATTTAATTTAAAACCAACATAGCGGTCATCAAGTGAAATGATGTAGCAAAGCGAAATCATTTTGTATCGAGATGCCATCCCACGCCAACGCACTTGGTTCCAATCTTCCAATAATTTGGTTCCAACTAAAGATTAATTTGGAACAGGAAAAGCGGTCTTCGTCCTTGTCTTCACAGCTTCAGCTTTTTTGTTTGCAAGGGTAATACAAGCTGCGTCCTATCGTCCTTGCCCTTGCAAACACCGTTCCTTAGCCGTTGCCTCAGAATTCGTCAATGCGGCTGTTCACTAAAAAGTCTTCGCCTGTTCAGCCATCGTCCTCAGTCGCGGCTACTCTTGCCCCCTAAACCCCAAAAAGGTAAGCCCGCTTATCATTTCTTCGTATATCAATTATTTATTAATTAACGTAAAAGTCTATCGTATTTAGTCTTTGAGCGAAGCGGTCTTTAGTCTAAACTGGGGGCAACCGCCGCTAGTGTTAGGCTCGCCTGCTACGTCGCTCAGGCTTCGGGATTGCGGTTGGTTTTTGAAATTCCTCCTTAAAATGCGCCAGCTTCATTCCGTCCCTCCATTCAGCAGGCACTAAAATTCCACTTTCGATTTAAACATCCCTACAAGCCAAGCGTGGGCTTATTTTTCTGCTACGTTCCTCCACAGAAAAAACACCCACCCTTGAAAAACATCATCCTTCCAAATTCAAAAACCAACCACAACCCTCGTGTGCAAAGCACAGAGGTCATTCCCGCGCTCCACTCCGCTCTCGCTCTGTTCCTCGCTCTCCATTCCCCCCTTCGCTCCACTCGCAAACGGCTCGCTAGCTTCGTGTCTAAGTTTTATTCTAATCAAAAATCTTTTTTCTTCGTGCTTAATTTCTCTTAATGCTCAAGGCTGTTTTTCCTGTTATCACTTCATAAAATAAGGTGCAAAATGAATAATAAAACCATTTTTTAAATCAAAAAACATCAAATTTCAATTATTTACATACCTTTTTCATTATTTTTAGCCTTATAAAAACGAATAAACTGTACATATCAAATAACGGTTGGGGATATATACAGTTTTTTTGAATAGATAAATGAGTTATGCACAAAGCTATGAAACGACTAACAAATTAAAAACACAATATAATGACAAAAGAAAATCCTAATTCAAAAGAAAAACCTAAAGGGACATTAGGTCAGTGGTTCGGTTGGATTATTGCAACAATTATCGTAATTGTTATTTGTATTAAAATACTTTTGAGCGACTTTGATTTTTCAGAACTTCAATTTGGGTTTACCGACTTATTATCTATGTTATTAGCTCTTTTTGCAGTTTGGATATCAATCAACTTCTATCATAAAAACAACGAAACTAGTTCTAAATTTTACAATAATACTTACACATTCACAAAAGACATTTCGGAAACATTAGGTAGAATTGAAGAAAGGTTCGGAGAAAAATTAGAGTCTCTAAAAGAAGAAAATAAGTCTTTGTCTACAAGAGTAGAGAAGTATTATACAGGTTTCGGTTCCAAAACGATTGACAAAGAAAAAGACGAAAAGAAAGAAAAAGAAATACAACAGAAACTCGAAAAGGAACTTGAAGAAAAAAATAAGCTATTAGACCAGTTTACTAAAAAATATAAGATAGCAGAGCAAGATAGGAATCAGTTTATAGAAATGTTAAATAACAAAACGGAAGAAGTCAACAGACTTGAAAGAAAATTAATGCTGTTTGAGAAGAACTCTGCAATGATTAATAATAAATACAACCTACCCTCTAGATTAGTAAGCTATGTGAAAAGAATTTTTACCAAAGACGAAGAGTTAAGAAGAATATTTTGTATCCCTGACATTATGGATGAAGAAGAGATTAAAATTAATTTTCATCATCTTTCAAGAAGATTTAATCCGGGGTTTATTTCTGACTTAGAAAAATATGACTTAATCAACGAAGAAAGAATATTAACGGATTTCGGATTAAAAGTGATGACTGAAATAGCTAGGAATGTTGAAAAGCTCAGTGCATAACAGCGTATATAACTTATGGCGGGGGAAGTGGTGAATTCAAGCTTTGTGCTTTTAAGTAAGTTTGTTGCAAGCCGACAGGTATGTGCTTCGAAAACCGCCACAAGTCATATACGCAAAACGTTCCCAATTCCTTCCCACATCCGCCAGCTTCATTCCGTACCTCCATTCAGCAGGCACTAAAAATACATTTTCTATTTAAACATCCCTACAAGCCAAGCCTGGGCTTATTTTTCTAACTAATTATAACAAATAATGTCATGCAGAATGAACGGTCATTAAGCGCAGTTTAAATCCCGTTGCTCCTCAGAAAAAGCCCCTATTGGTGCGTACTATTATTGAATAAATCTAAATAATAAACCTTGAGTAAACCTTAAGTAATCGTTGAGAAATAAGAATTATTTGTTAAATTTGTTACAAATTATATAATTAAACATACAACTATAAAAATATTGTTATGCAAAATTTTGTTCTTTCTGTTATTGTTATTTTCTTAGTGTCTTGTAACAAGAATCATTGTACCAACGGGGTGCAAGACGCGAATGAAACAGGAGTTGATTGCGGTGGGGATTGTCAGCCATGTATCGTTTCAGGAAGTGGAGGTGTCGGAAACTATCCTTCTAATACAGTTCATTGTACTGGGACTCCCACAGCTGTTGTAGATGTCACCAATCCAATAACAGGTAGGACATGGATGGATAGAAACCTTGGGGCTAGTCAAGTAGCTACCAACATCACAGATACAGCAAGCTTTGGAGATTTCTACCAGTGGGGTCGCGCAGCAGATGGTCACCAATGTAAAACATCACCAACAACTTCAGATTTAAATAGTTCTGATGACCCTGGTCATGGTAATTTCATAATATACTCTATAGCTGTGTCTTCAAACGATTGGCGTAACCCCAAAAACGACAATCTTTGGCAAGGAGTAAATGGCATAAACAATCCATGTCCCTCGGGCTACCGCATTCCAACTGCCGCAGAATTAAGTGAAGAGCTAGATAGTTGGAATGAAAAAAATAGTAACGGTGCTTTTGCTTCTCCTTTAAAACTTCCGGCATCAGGAGTTAGAAGTAATGGTCAAGGTCAACTAGTTTTACAAGGTGTAGAAGGCTTTTATTGGAGTAGTAATGTTAGTTCTGAAAACGCTTTGAACCTAGGTTTTAATAATAGCGGAGCCAATATAGGTGCCAGCGGCAGCGCTCGTGCAGCAGGGTTTTCTATACGTTGCATAAAAGACTAGTTACCTAATAACTGAAAATTATATATTTAAATACCCTCCGGCTTCATTCCGTACCTCCATTCAGCAAACATTAAAATCATCCCTTCGATTAATAATCATAGAAAGCCAAGCGTGGGCTTATTTTTCTGCTCCGTACCTCCACAGAAAAAACACCCACCCTTGAAAACATCATCCTTCCATATTCAAAAACCAACCACAACCCTCGTGTGCAAAACACAGAGGTCGCCAGCTGTCTGTTCCCCATCCATCTCTGTCTCCCCCCTTCGCTCCACTCGCAAACGGCTCGCTAGCTTCGTGTCTAAGTTTTATTC
>JAFIEX010000120.1 GCA_020832365.1 Crocinitomicaceae bacterium | reverse complement strand
AGTTACCAATACAACTAACTTTTTTGGTAATTCAGGAGCAGAATGGCAATCAGCCCACAACCTTTGGATAGATGAAAATGGTTTTGCATACATTTTTGGTGCAAACAGAGGCCAAGGAGGGGTAATCATATACGACTTGAATAATAATCCTATGCAACCAATAGAAGTAGGAGTCTTTGACCAATGGTATGTGCACGATGGATATGTGCGCAATGATACCATGTACTTAGCACATATTTATGATGGTATTATTTCAATGGTAGATATAACAGATAAGTCCAATCCGATTTTGCTTGGAACAGCACAAACACCTTCGAGTTTTGCGCATAACATTTGGCCTTCAGACGATGGAAAATATGTTTTTACCACTGATGAGGTTAGTGGTGGGTTCTTAACTGCGTTTGACATTTCAGACCCAGCTAATATTGTGGAGGTTGGAAGAACTAGAACCTCCAGAGGTGTTGGAGTTGTGCCTCATAATACGCATTATATTAATGGTTATATTGTTACCTCTTATTATGCAGATGGTTTAGTGGTACATGATGTAAAAGACCCCTCGAATATGGTAGAGGTAGCTTATTATGATACTTACCCAGGCACTTCTGTATCGACCATTGGTTGCTGGGGAGCCTTTCCCTATCTGCCTTCTGGACTTGTTTTAGCTACTGATATCGAAAATGGTTTGTTTGTAATCGATGTGGATTATGTCTCTGCAGCTCGTATGGAGGGGATCATTACTAATAGTCTTACCAATGTGCCTCTTCAAGGTGTTCAAGTAGAAATTCTTAACGATGCCATTTCAACAACCTCTGCATTGAATGGCGCATATAAAATCGGCACTCATGCTCAAGGACAAAAAAATATTAGATTCGAAAAATACGCTTTTGCTCCAGTTGTGATTAATGAAAACTTTTTGGCAGGTCAAATTATCGAACGAAATATTAGTCTAACACCGCTGCCCTCATATACCGCTAATTTTGAAGTAAAGTCGATCTCAAATCAACCCCTAATGAATGTTTTTGTAAAGTTAAGTCATCTAGGAGAAGAGCAAGTAAAGTTAACGGATGGTTTAGGTCAAGTGAGTTTTGAAGTTTTTTATTCTGATAGCTATGAAATTACTGCTGGTCAATGGGGAAAGATTACTTTTTGTGATGATTTTAGCTTGTCTCCACAGAATAATAGTTTTGAAATTATTTTGAAAGATGGCATTTATGATGATTTTACTTTTGATTATGGATGGCAATCTTTTGGTAATGCTGAACGAGGTCATTGGGTGAGAGGAGTTCCAGTTGGCGCTGGAAATCCTGGCGATTGGATAAGTCCAAATGAGGATAGTCCTAATGATTGCGGAAATTATGCTTATGTAACCGGAAATTCAGGAGACATTCAAGACAATGTGCATAATGGAACGGTTACATTAATGTCCCCTGTTTTTGATTTGTCTAATTATAATGAACCAATCATTAACTATGAAAGATGGTTTTACAACTTCCACGGTCCTCAAGCCCCCAACGATACTTTGCGAATTTTATTATCAAATGGTCTGCAAACAATTACAATAGATAAACAAGGAAGTGAACCGAATACATTCAACCAATGGATAAATCGGCAGTTTAAGGTAGGAGATTTTTTAGCTCCGACAAATAGTATGCAATTAATCATTTCAACCTCTGACTTTTTAAGTTCACTTAATTTTGTCAACGCTGGATTTGATCACTTTTTTGTTGTCGAGGAGATCGAGCTTTCCTCAGGAAATGAGGATTTAAATACTAATAATTTATTAGCTTATCCTAATCCTATAAAAGATGTTTTGACTATAGAAGGACTAGAAATAGGAAAAAAAGTTGAGCTGATAGACGGAAGGGGAAAAGTTTTGCTTATTTGGAAGCCAGAGCATGAGAAAGAAGTTCTTAATACTTCCCAATATGCCTCGGGTGTTTATTTGATTAGACAGGAAGAGCGATTTTTCAAAATTATTAAATAGCTCAAGTTAAATTTATTCAGCCAAACACCAACTCAATTAGGTTTGGATAATTATTTATTCTTTCTGTACTTATGAGAAAAGAAGACACGCCATTCTAAATAGGCCCAAACAAGAATAAAAATAACTTGGACGACGGAAATAGTAATATTAAGCACCATCGTACCTAGCATGTAGAGTACGATGAAGAGTAAAATGGGATAAATGATGCGAACGATAAATTTCGTTACTCCATTCAATTCATTGATTTTCCAAATCCAGTTATTCATCAGTTAATTAAAGCTTCTTTTTCCTTGGTCGGAGCACTCTTTTTGGCTTTTCTGTATTCTCGTTAACAACAGCTATGGATTTTTTAAAGTCTTTTTGAAATTTATTTTTTTGACCATTGTTTAATTTAGGCTTAAATTCTTTCTTAGGAGGTCGGGAACCTTTTGGAGATGCAATTTTCACATCCAAAGCTCTTTCGTTTACTTCTAAGCCATTTAGCGCTTCAATCGCAGCAATGGCGTTATCAATATCTGGCATTTCAACATACCCAAACCCTTTGGATTTTTTGGTTTTATTATCGAAAACTACATGTGCATAGTGCACCTCGCCGAATTGAGAAAATGTTGCTTTCAAATCTTCCGATGTTATCTCGAAATCGAGATTTGCAATAAAAATATTAGTCATGTAAAAGAAATATGATATTTATTTATCTAGGTGGTTATACCATTTAATTCTATTATTGTACAAATGTAAGAAATAAATACCTTAGTTTTGCCAAAAAAAGCTTTGAAAAAAAATATTTTACTGCTTGATGACGACGAAGATGATCAGTTAATCTTTGCTTCTACGATAGAATCTAATTTTAATGCCTATGAATTTGTTGGTTTTTCTCAATATACTGATGCATTAGCATTCTTGGAAAAATATATAGAAGAAACCCCTGTTTTATTTCTTGACCTTAATATGCCAAAAACAAATGGCTTAGAGATTTTAAAAGAATTACGCAAAAATGATAAATTTGAGCACTTAAAAATTTTGATTTACAGTACTTCGAATAATCCGAAGGATATTAATGATTGTTTAATTGCTGGAGCTAATGCATTTATTACAAAGCCATCAAGAATTAACGATTTAATTTTGGAGATTACACCTTATTTGGAGAATCAATCAATCGTTCAGTAATACTTTGTCTTCCAGTAATTGAATTTTTTTAGCCTTATATAAAGCACCCAAAGCTTTTTTAAATGATTTTTTACTCATGCCAAAGTTGGTTCTAATTTCATCAGGAGAAGATTGATCTGTAAAATACATTTGTTTATTGTGATTTAACAAATAGTTAAGGATAATTTCTGTATGGTAATCAAATTTTTCTATTCCAATAGGATTTAAGCTAATATCCAACTTCCCATCAGTTCTGATATAATAAACATAACCATTTAACTGTTCACCGATTTGTAGATCCTTTGTGATTTGATCTTCGAAAATTAAACCTTCGTATTGCTGATTAACTATTACTTTCTGACCGAGTTCTGTTCTTTCACAAATAAGCAGTTGTACTTGATCTCCTTGATTTACTTCATTTAGAGCAGAAAATAGATGTTTTTTAATTTTTGCAGTTCCAACAAGTCTATGGGTTTGTTCATCGATATACATATAAACAAGGTACATTCCTCCTTTTTTCATCTTCACAGTTTGCTCTTTGAAAGGAACAAATAAGTCTTTGAGTAAACCCATATCTAAGAATGCACCAAAATTATTAGTGTCATTAACCATTAAATAAGCAAATTCATTTAATTGAATTAGCGGTTCTTCAGTTGTTGCTATGAGTCTGTCTTCTGAGTCGTTGTATAGAAAAACCCTTATTTTATCGCCAACCGATAAATTGTGTGGAACATACCTATTGGGCAATAAAACGTCATCACCTGATGCGTTACCTAAAAAAGCACCAACACTTGTAAACCGTAGGACTTCTAAATTATTATATATACCAATTTGCAATGTTCTGTTTTTTTATGTAAAACTAATAATATAACTTAGACAGGAGTTTCGAATTTACAATTAAACAAGGAATCTGTTCTTCGTTTGTTAGAAGATTTTGTGCAAATCCATCAAACTGAGGAAGTAAACTAGCACTATGATAAGCCATTGCTATTAACTCGGCATTTTTTTCTTTAGCAAAAGACCTGATTTTTTTATAGAAAGAACCAGAAGGATCCATTAAAAGTATTTCACTATCCACATTTTTCTCTTGGTATTCTTTTTTCACAAGAGAAATTCGAACTTTAATTTGTTGGGATAATCGCGGATCTGTTTGTTTTTCAGCTAGGATATGGACCTTAGCACCGAAAGTCAGAGCTATTTCTGCAGCAGGATGAATGATTTGAAGGCTTTCTTTAGTCAGATCAATTGGAACAATAATATTTGATATTTTTTCAGGAGGTGATGTTTCTTGAACAACAAGAAACGGTACACTTGTTGACGTTACAACCTTTATAGCATAAGATCCAAAGAGTTTTTGCATGCCTTTGACGCCATGAGTCCCCATAACAACTAACCTAGCTTCTAACTCTTCTGCAATTCCTCCGATATCCTCAAAAATACTTCCAACGCGCACCAATGGGTTGATTGAAACTGTTGTAGACTCTTTGCTTTTGTACTTGTTGATAATAACCTCTAAATCTTTCTGCGCCGCAGAAGATTTACTTTTATCAGAAACAATATGTAAAACAATTATTTCGGCACCTCTATGCTTTGCAAGAAAATTAGCATAATGCAATGCAGCATCACCAATATTTGTAAGATCATGTGGAACGATAATTAGGTTTGCCATGGTAATAATTTTTTTATGATTGAATTTACAATATTAATTTTAAAAAAACAATATATTTCTTAAGTATAGTTAAAAAAAACGATTCAATTACAGAATTAAGCTAACATCAAACGCTTTTAGACTTGACTATGATGCGTTTATCAAGAAATTAACTGACAATTTAAGAAATTTAGTCTTTCTTCAAATTTTTCTTTTTCCGAACATCGATAAAAATTAAAATACACAACAACATAGTGGCTAAGACAATAATTATTAACAATTCATTGTCTAGCCATGGCAGCTTGTCTGGTCTTTTATTAATGTAGTTTTCTAAATCCTCTTGTCGAATAAATCTATCTGTTGTTTCAAAAATGAATTGCAGTGAATCTATACTTTGAATTTCCTTTAATGCATAATTATTTGGGTTTATTTTTTTAAAAAGTACTGTAAAACTAGGGATTAAATAGTTGTTTTCTTCCAATTCTTTTTTTATGGCTTTAATTCTTTTTGGAATTTGCCCATTTCTCTTGTCGAAATGTCTTGCAATATTAAAAGCGATATAGGCATTTGATGCGTAAAGATAACGATGCAAAAAGGTTGCATATTCTATATAAGCCTGTGATATTATCTTATCCGTCTCATCGCAATACAATATTTCATATCGCAGCGCTTGGTCGAATTGCTCAGCAATTTCTATCAGCTTTGGGTGAATTTTATAATTTGAATTTGCAGCTAGAAGGTCTAGGCTTGTTGTATCTATAAGTTCAGGGAAAATATGGTCTTTTTGAATATTCCAAATACGTTCCTGATGTAAAATTCTTGTGTCTGCTATTTGCATTCTAATTTCAAATACATTCTTCAGTTCAGGGAACATACTTTTAGCAACACTATAAGAATCAAGTAGCTTTTCGAAACGTTTATTTTTTTTTAGCATGAAGTGGTAAAGCTCCAAAATATTAATATTTTCAATTGACGATAGATCTAACCTTTGAAAATAGAATAAAGCATGCTCAAATCTTTGTAAATAAACTAGTTCGAATGCATAAGCTAAACTATCATTGTTATTCCAGTTTATGGGTTTTTTCTTTACTAAGTTTTGCCAAGCCTTTTCTAATTCATATGGGATTTTTGGTTGTCTTTCAAAAGGATTGAAATAAAATAATGGGGTTGGCTCGTTTTGAGGAGGTTTCGGGAGCTCTCGAGCTTGAGCCAAAGCTATCGACAATGAAAAAAATACGAATAAAGATAAAAATAGTCTTTTCATTCCAATCCTCCTTTAAGAAAAACAAATTGTAAAATATTAGCTCCCATCTGTAAAGCAGCTAATCTCTTTTCTGGTGGGTCATTATGAACGCTTTCGTCTTCCCATCCGTCCCCTAGATCTGTCTCATATGTATACAAAAGTACAAGCCTATTGTCAATAAAAATACCAAATGCTTGTGGTCGTCCTCCATCGTGCTCATGGATTTTAGGTAGTCCGTTTTCAAATTTAAAATGTTGCGTAAATATAGGGTGGTCAAATGGAAGCTCTACTAGCGGTATATTTGGAAAGAGTTTAGCAATTTCAGGCCTGATAAATTCATCCATGCCATAATTATCATCGACATGTAAAAAACCACCGGCAATTAAATAGTTTTTCAGGTTCTCTCTTTCAGTATTTGTAAATACTACATTTCCATGACCTGTCATGTGAATGAATGGGTAATTAAAAATATTGGGGCTACCCACCTCAACAAAAGGAACATCTTCTTGAATTGTCATACCCAGTTGATCATTAGCAAATCTTACGAGATTTGGCACTGACGTAGGATTTGCGTAATAATCACCACCACCTCCATATTTCAGCACTGCTACTTGATAAGTGAGCTGAGCATAGGAAGCTATTGGCAACGTAAACAAAATAAAGATTATTATTCTAATTTGTTTCATTCCTCTAATTTACTTTTTAAAATGGCACAAGCATATAACGCCGCTGTTTCTGTTCTTAGTCTTGTATTACCTAAATGTAAGAATAAATTTTCATTTTTTTGCATCATGTTAATTTCTTCAGAGGTAAAATCACCTTCAGGACCTATTATTATGGGTAAGTTTTTTATTTGTTCCTTAGTAAGTTTGGATATGTTTTGTTTTTTGGTAAGCTCAGAACAGTGAGCAATTCCGCAGGGACTATGCAACTCAAAAAAATCACGCAATGAAATTAAAGGGTTTAGGGTTGGTAAGAAATACCTTTTGGACTGCTTCATGGCTGATACAGCTATTTTCTCTAAGCGCTCTAGTTTTATATTTTTGCGTTCACTTTGACTCGTTAAAATAAAGGATATTTCATGTACCCCAAGCTCTGTCATTTTTTCTACTAGCCATTCCGTTCTATCCATGTTCTTGGTGGGCGCTAAGGCTATATGAATATGGAAATTTTCCTTATTAAATTCTTTGACTGACTGTATTTCAATCAAACATTTTTTAGGATGATTTTCTATGATCATTGCAATAGCTTCAGTTCCTTTGCCGTTAACTAGAGCAATGGACTCGCCATTTTGCATACGCAATACTTTGCAAATGTGTTTTGATTCATCTTCTGGTAAAACACAATGCATGCTTTGCTCAAAAGTAATTGGATGATAAAAAATACGCATTGTTAATGGGTAAGTTGATAAACTAATTCTCTTAATAAATCTGCATCACTTGCGGAGCCTCGGTTCACCCCTTTACTTTTCAAATCATATTCATGTAATAAACTAATATTTGCAGCAATTTTCTTTGGCTTGTATATTTGCATGGCCTGCATCATCTCTTTAGCAACATAAAAATTTACTTTTAAAGCGCTTTGTAATTGATTGGCATCTCGAATATTCATAAAGTGTATTTTCATGAGCCTTTCAAATAAGTTGTAGATGTTGGGTATTAGCATAGTAATATGCGCTGCTTTTGGATTTTTCTCAAAATAACTAATGATTTTAAAAGATTTTTCAATATCTCTTTTTGCTATTGCATTAGCCAATTCAAAGGGGTTGTAATCTTTAGAAATACCAATATTCTCTTCTATGTGTATTTCATTAATAGTGGTGCCTTTTTGAAGCACAATTGTTAGTTTTTCTAACTCAGCGGCAAGCCTTGATAAATCAGATCCTATCGCTTCAATCAATAGAGTGCTGGCTTTTGGAGAGATGTAAAAATCTTTTTGTTTAAGAAAACTATTAACCCAACCATCTAGTTGATTTTCATAAAGTTTTTTACTTTCAAATAGTATTCCTTTACTTTGCTGATTTGCTTTAACGTATTTTTTTCTTGTATCTGCTTTTTTGTGTTTGTGGCAAATAACAAATACTGTTGTGGCAACAGGGTTGCTTAAATAAGGTTCTATTGCAGTCCAGTCCTTAATGTCTTGAGCTTCTTTTAAGATAACTAATTGCCTTTCGGCCATCATAGGGTATTGTTTGAGCTGCCCAAGTAAAGCGATTAAATCTAAATCTTTTCCATACACAACAGTTTGGTTAAAATCTCTTTCCTGCTCTTCTAAAGCATTCTCCTGAATTAAAGCAGTAATTTTATCAATGTAATAAGGTTCTTCACCATGCAACAAATAAATAGCGTTAAACTCTTTATTTTGAATAGACTTGATGATGTCTTTTACGTTCAACATGTATTTGAATTACTTGATGTATCTAAAATCTTCACCGTTTTTAAGCTTGATTACACTATGGTAAATAAGCTCAATACAGGCTTCAACATCACTTTTTTGACACATTTCAACAGTAGTGTGCATATATCGAATTGGCAGCGAAATTAATGCGCTAGGCACACCCTCATTGCTATAGGCAAAGGCATCAGTATCTGTTCCCGTGAATCGAGAAGCTGCTTGCCTTTGAAAAGCAATTTTTTGATCTTCCGCAATTTTTATGATGTGTTTTAACAAATTATTGTGTACCGCTGGACCATATGTCAATACAGGTCCTTTTCCGCTTACTGTATCACCAAGTACTTTTTTATCCATCATTGGCGTTCCAGTGTCATGACAAACATCGGTGACAATAGCAACATCAGGTTTGATTTTTTGTGCAATCATTTCGGCACCTCTTAAACCAATTTCTTCTTGTACTGCATTAACAATGTAAAGCCCAAAAGGTAGCTGTATCTTGTTTTCTTTGAGTTTTCTAGCTACTTCTGCAATCATGTATCCACCAATTCGATTGTCCAAAGCACGAGCGACATATTTGTCTTTATTCAAAACCATGAATTCGTCTTCAAAAGTGACTACACAACCAACATGAACACCAAGTTTTTCTACCTCTTCTTTAGAAGCACACCCGCAATCTAATGTTATATTTTTCAGAGATGGCTTGTCCTCTTTTTCTTGACGAGTATGAATAGCTGGCCATCCAAAAACGGCTTTTACTATCCCCTTATCAGTATGAATATTAACTCTTTTAGAAGGGGCTATCAAATGATCTGAAC
>JAFIEX010000119.1 GCA_020832365.1 Crocinitomicaceae bacterium | reverse complement strand
CTCAAACGTATTAATATGGCTAGGTTAGTTTTGTTGTTGTTTTTGATTCCGCTTTTTTTTGGCTTCACTTTGAGATCCCAAGAGGATTCTTTGCGCAATAATTCCATAGACCCAAGACGAGTTTGGATAGATTCTATACGCTCTTTATCGGCAAATGTTTTATTAACGCCTGATTTTTATAAGGAAAGATACAATGAGCAAGATTTGATGTATAAAATTACTGATAATAAAGGGGATGGATTTGATTCGCTTTATGGTACTAGAAACATGCGTCCTATTTTACATGGTGTAGCCTACCGAGGTGGTGCCAATAATTATTACCACAAACAAAGTAAAAGACACAACCACAATCCGCTTCCTGATGATGGTGTTCGCAATCTTTGTGTAGAAGGATTTTCAGCTTCTATTTATTTGTACAGACAAAATTTTGATTCTGCTCCATCGGTGGATACATGTGCTTGCATCAGCGGTGGTTGGAATGACATGCAATATCACCAATTGGATTACAATGATGACCAGCACATTTATGAGGCCTTGAAAATTATTTACAATTCAGCTGTAAATGAAGCCGTTGGTCCAGTTTATTTGCATTGTTGGAATGGTTGGCATGCGTCTGGTTTATTGGCTGCATTATCTTTGCGACAGTTTTGCGGCATGGATAAATGGGAGGCCATCAATTATTGGGATTTAGGTACTGACGGCGCTAATAATTCTCCGAGGTATCAATTTATCCGAGAAATCATTAAAAAATTTGAACCCTATCCTGATCTTATTTTACCAGCAGAACTCAGTGACAAAATTTGTTTATCTATGCCTGAAATAAAGGACGTCATGGATTTATACATAGATGTCGAACATTTAATATATGTGCCTGAAAGTTTGCCTGTTGGAACGAGTATTGTTTTACACAATGTTGCCTTTGCTGCTGGTCAGACTACTTTTCCGAACCCATCTAAAAACCCCGACTTGCAACACCTTTTAGTAGCCATGCGTCAACAGCCTGAATTAAAATTAGAAATTGGGGGCTATACAGATAATACAGGTTCACATGCCCAAAATGTTGAGCTTTCCAACAGACGAGCAAAATTTATTTATGATTTCCTAATTAAGGAGGGAATTACTCCTGAAAGACTCACTTACAAAGGTTATGGTCCACAAAATCCTATGTATTCCAACAAATACAAGGCAACAAGAGAAGGGAATAGAAGAATTGAAGTGAAAATTATGGAAAAACGAGAAGAAGATTTCTCGAAGCTAATTGAGGAAGCTTATCAGGATGAAAAGAACAGACAAGGGCAAACACCAAGCCCAACTTTAGCGGATTGGTTGAATAAAAAGGCTTTGATTCCCTTCCAAACAAGATTAATTATTCCAAGTTTAGTTTTTGCCCCAAATGCAACTGAAATTCCATTAGAGGCAACGGATGAGTTGGAGCAAGTCGCGAATAGAATAATTTCAGATACATCTATTGTTGTTGAGATTGCCAGTCATTCTGATAAAACTGGTTTAGAAGAAAACAATGTGGCCTTAACCGAAGCGCGAGCGAAAAATGTTGCTGCTCAACTTATTGAATTTGGCGTGCCTTCAAATAGAATTAAATACAAGGGTTATGGTTCTGCTGTACCTATAGCCTCTAATAAATACGTGGAGGGGAAAGAAAAAAACAGAAGAGTTGAAATTGTTATTTTACCTAAAGCTACCCAACTTATTGATTGATGAAAATACTAGTCATTCGCCTGAGTTCTATTGGTGACATTGTTTTAACAACTCCTGTCTTACGCTGCGTAAAAAGACAAAGACCAGAAATTGAAATTCACTATTTAGTCAAACCGCAATTTAAAGAGGTTTTATCTGAAAATCCGTACATTGATCAACTGCATTTCTATGATGATAATCGAGCGGCGTTGATTCGAGATTTGAAACAGATATCTTTTGATAAAATTATAGATTTGCACCACAACTTAAGGACATGGAAACTCAAAAAGAAGTTAGGTATTCCAAGTGCATCATTTAATAAGCTCAATTTTCAAAAGTGGTGGTATGTTCGAACGAAAAAAGATGTCTTACCCGAGAAGCATATTGTCGATAGGTATTTGGAGGCGGTAGCAGCGTTAAATGTTCAAAATGATAACTTGGGTTTAGAGTTTTACATTCATCCAGAAAACCACATTGACCTATGGAAATCATTTCAAACGGATGTGGTTGCCGCAGTAGCAATTGGCGCACAATACAAAACGAAATGTGCCCCTGCCGAAAAGTTGGCGGAGGTTATCCGTCAAATAGAAATTCCTGTTGTTTTACTAGGTGGGAAAACGGACCAAGCAACTGCCCAAGAAATAATTGCATTATGTCCAGATCGTTTAATTTTCGATAAAACAGGTGCATGGAATATTCAACAGTCTGCCTCTGTTGTGGAGCAAGCTAAAGTGCTCCTCACACATGATACAGGTTTAATGCATATTGCCTCAGCCTTTCAAACACCAATTGTTACCATTTGGGGAAATACTACTCCAAAATTGGGGATGTATGCTTATAAACCCGATGCCCCTGAAAAAGTCATTAATCACGAAGTGGCAGTTTCTTGCCGACCTTGCTCTAAAATTGGCTACCAAAAATGCCCAAAAGGACATTTTAAGTGTATGCAGTTGCAAAATACCCAAAGCATCGCCCAGTCTATCAATGATTTTATTTGGGATAAGGATTTGCCTTTGGAGCGGTGATGTTCCAGCAAACAAACTACTCCACTAACATCAGTTTACTTCTATGAACTTTTAAGCGGGCAAAACCGAAAGTGATGGTGATGTCGTCTTGGTCTATGTTTTCTACTTGTCCTTTTTGTTTGGTTGCGATGATTTTTACTAGACTTCCAACCATAATTTTATTTTGTTGGTAAGGATCCTTTTTAGGTTGATTCGTAGTTTTCTGTTTCTTTTTAGCTGCTGCAACGGATTTCAATTGGGCTGCTTTTTTTGCTTCCTCTATTTTTGATTTTTCAACTGCAATATACTTTTTGACGTCTTGAAGTAATTCTGCGTTAATGTCTTTCCCTTTCCCCCTCGTTTTATAACGATCAATGAAACTTTGCAACCTTTTACCGAGCGTGAGGTATTTGTCTTCCTGCTCCATCTTGGTCCTTCTTTCATTCATTTTTTTGTCGAGTTGCTCAAAAAGCGTGGTGTATTTCACTCTTGCCGCTTCTGCCTTTTCCTGCGCGGAAATATGCTCTTTATTCAAGCGGGATAAATAAGACTTTTCCTTCTGTAACTCCGCAAGTAATCGGTCCATTTTTACGCGGTTAACATCCAATTTGCTTTTCGCTTTTTCTATGATATCCGAAGGAATGCCATTTATCGTTGCGACCTCAAAAGTAAATGAACTGCCAGGTTGACCCATTGAAAATTTGTACAAAGGTTGCAGGGTTTCTGTATTGAAAAGCATACAGCCATTAATGGCATTTTTCAATTCATCAGCTTTTAATTTGATGTTACTGTAATGGGTGGTGATTACCCCAAAAGATTTTTTCTGGTAAAGCTCTTCGAAGAATACTTCGGCTAAGGCTCCACCTAACTCAGGGTCAGAACCTGTTCCAAATTCATCGAGAAGCAACAAAGTTTTTCGATTAGCTATTTCTAAAAAGTACCGCATGCGCTTTAAGCGATAGCTATAGGTACTTAATTCATTTTCTATGGACTGGTTGTCGCCGATATCTGTTAGTAATTTATGGAATAAAGAGATGCGGCTGTTAGGATGAACAGGAATGAGTAAACCACACTGAATCATCAGTTGTAGAAGACCGATTGTTTTTAAAGTGATGCTTTTTCCTCCAGCGTTGGGTCCAGAAATCACTAACATTCTGGAGAATTTATCCATTTTCACCGACTGCGGGAAGGTGTTTTTTTGTTGCTTTTCATTCTTCCATTTTAAAACGGGATGATAAGCATCGATCAACTGAATTTCTTGTTCCTCAGAAATGGCAGGAAGACAAGCGTTCATGCTTCTAGCAAGTCGACATTTCGCATGTAAAAAGTCTAGCTCAGTTAAGCTATTTTGATACCCACAAATCAATGGGAAGTAGGCATAACAGTTGGCGGTTAGTACTTGAAGGATTTTAAAAATTTCTTTTCTTTCATCATCTAGTAATTGCTCCATCTCAAAGTTTAGGGGCACATTAACTTGGGGTTCGATGTAGGTTACCGTTCCTGTTTTCGAGCTTCCTGATATGCTACCTGCAACTTGTCGTTTGTGGGTAGATAGAACAGACAACATCCTGCGATTATCAAAGTAAGTTTCTTTTGTGTCACTCAAAAAGCCAGCTCTTAGCAAGCGTTTTAACTCCTTATCGAAGTTTCTATTAATTTGTTGCTGAACGGACTTTATGCGCTGACGAATAACCAATAAAGTTTCCGAAGCATCGTCTTTAACTTGGCCTCGTTTATCAAAAACTTGGTCAATTAATCCAATGAGGTCTTCTGTGTAATAAACATCAGTAAGGCTGGAGCGTAGGCAAAAAAAACGATCCTCGTGCTTTTGAAAAAAAATCACTAACCTGTTGACTAAATCCGAGGCGTCCCTTATTCGGATAAAGCTTTCCATGGGTAAGCTAGCATTTTTCTTAGGCAAAAGTTGTATTTCCAACGCCAATTCTTCAAATTGCAGCGCTGGAAAAGAAAGGTTTTCATCTTTAATTTGTACCCATTCATTAACCTTAGAAAGTGCTTGTTGAAGTTCTTTATGGTCTGGAATAGCTTGAATAGAAAGAGATTTGGATTGAGCAGTAGGTCCTACGCAATATTGATACAACTGCTCAAGGACAATAGGAAACTCTAAATCTTTTATTGTTTGATCGTCACAAAATGACACCATATTAATCTGGTTTGAACCTTAAACAACAGCTCATTGGATCAATTGTTTTCAGCCGATGCATTGGGGATTTTAGGAAGATTGATTGGTACGTTCACAACAATCGCTTCAGGGAATTCGTTCGCTAATCTGGCGCGAAGTTTTTCTGCCTCTAATTTTGTTCTGAAGTCACCCACATATAGGTTGAAATTAGGCGCATAATACTCCACGTAGGATTCAATGTCTCTCTCAATTTTAAGGAATTTAGCCCTTGCTTCATTTACGTTATTTCGTTGCTGGTCAAAGTAAAGCTGCACACGATAGCCATTGATTTGTGGACTATTATTTGGTGGTATAGTTTTTCCTCTAAATGCTATTAACTCATTGATTTTTTCATCCATAATGATTTTCACTGCACCTCTTTCGGTTTCAGTCTTATGCTGAGTTGAGGAGTTGTTATCATGATTCCCCCCCCACCAATTTTGTGCGCCAACGGAACTGCTTAATAACAAGAATAGGGCTATTAATTTCATCATCATGCTTTCTTCATTGCAAAAATAGTGCTAAAAAGTAAAATGCACAAGTAAATTCTTCGATACACTAAAAACAGGTGTTTAAAGTGGATTTGTTTTTCTTGTTGAATTATATCCTCTTGCGATAGTTTGCCAATGTCACATCACAAAATAACCTAGTAAGATTTTCCGCAAAAAAAGTTTGAATGATTTCTGTCTGCTGACATTATTAATTGACTTGTATTAGTAGTTTGGTGATTTACCATCCTATTCCCAAATTTTTTCTAGCTCTTGACTGATGTTAGTATAAGCCCAAACTGATAGAATTATATGCTAAATTGCTGTAATACTTTCAATTCATTGGTTAGAAAATATAACTTTGCAATAAATAAAAAATATGGCAACATTTGATCCGGATGGTGTAGGCATAGCGAATGGAAATATTTTTGGATTTCCAGTAGGGGAACAAGAGGCAGATATTGTAATTATTCCAGTGCCTTGGGATGCTACTGCTTCATATGGTAAAGGCACGAGTAGGGGACCAGCACAGGTTTTGGAGGCCTCTACTCAGCTAGACTTTTACCACCCGCAATTGAAAGATGCTTTTACAACAAAGGTTTTTATGTTACCTATTGCAGATGAAGCGTTGCAAGTGAACGATAATTTTGAGTTGCAAACGGCTGCCTATATTCGATTTTTGGAAGAAGGGGGAAGGTTAGAAGATCGACCTGACTTTGTAGCATTGTTAGCCGCAGTAAATGAAGCGCAATCAGCGATTCAAGCGCAAGTTAAGGCAAAAGCCTTAGAATTAATTAAACGTGGTAAAATTCCTGCAGTTTTAGGTGGAGAACATAGCGTTCCACTTGGTTTATTGGAAGCGCTGAACGAAAAAAATGAACAGTTTGGCATCTTGCATTTAGATGCGCATGCGGACTTGAGAAATGCTTATGAGGGGTTTGAACAGTCGCATGCATCTATTTTTTACAATGCACTAAAGTTAAAAAACATTGCTAGTCTTGTTCAGGTTGGAATTAGAGATGTCGCAGCAGCAGAGGTTAAGCTCATCAAAGAAAGTGACGGAAGAATTAAAACATTTTTTGATTGGGACTTAAAAGAGGGTCAATACAAGGGACAATCTTGGGCACAGCAGGTCAACGAAATTATTGATTGTTTACCACAAAAAGTGTACATTTCATACGACATTGACGCATTACATCCGTCCTTATGTCCAAATACAGGAACGCCTGTAGCTGGTGGGTTTCAATTGGAAGAGTTAAGCTTCCTTCTATTTGAATTGGTTAGATCGGGAAGGGAAATTATAGGTTTCGACTTATGTGAAGTGGCGAATGGGGGGAATGATTGGAATGCTAATGTTGGTGCGCGTGCCCTTTGGAGCTTGGTCGTTGCAACTGAAAAAGCAAGAAGAGGCTAGAGGTTAAAGACTTGAAGCACTGAAAGTTTTTAGGGAAGTGCAAACATCTATTGTCCATCTTCTAAAAACCCTACTTAAATCCTCCTCAAAAACACGATTTAACATTTGTAAATCAAAAGGTACAATTCGTTTCCTTAAATTTATGCCCATTATGGTACGTATATTTTTTTTAGGGCTTGTTTTTTCAATTATTAATGGCGTTATTTCGCAATTTCCGTTATCTAAAATATTGCAAGGCAATGTCACGCCTACTTATGCGGAAATGATGCATTTCTATGATTCAATTGTAGCGGTGCATTCAGATGTTCAAATGTTTACCGTTGGCTATTCTGATTATGGTTTACCCATTCATTTAGTAGTTTTAAATGCGGCAGCGGATTCAGTGCGTACTTTTGAAAAGGCTAAAACGCATCCTGTTTTAATGATCAATAACGGCATTCATCCAGGAGAGCCTTGCGGTATTGACGCTTCTATGCAATTGGTATTAGATTATGTACAAATCGCAGACAAAACGCAAAGAGCAGCGTTCCCCGTTGTAGGAATTATACCTTCTTACAACCTTGGAGGTATGATGAATAGATCTAGTTTCAGCAGGGCAAATCAGGACGGGCCTGAAGAATATGGGTTCAGAGGAAATGCCAAAAACTTAGATTTAAACAGGGACTTTATTAAAATGGATAGCAGAAACATGGCTGCATTTGCAAAAGCTTTTCATACTTTGGATCCAGATATGTTGATAGATACGCATACTACTAATGGCGCAGATTACCCCTATACCATGACTTATATTTCGCCGTTATACGATCGTTTGACGCCTCCTATGCAGCAAATCGTTTACGATGAAATATTACCATTTTTATCGCATTCCATGGTAAGTAAGTGGGGCTATGATATATTTCCTTATGTTGTAATGGTTGGCAAAACTCCTGAAAAAGGAATTAAAGCCTTTAATGCGAGCGGTATGTATGCGCAAGGTTATGGAGAGCTTTTTCATACTGTTACATTTACAACGGAAGCGCACATGTTGAAGCCATTTGAGGAAAGGGTTAAAAGCACCTATTACTTCTGTGTGGATGCCATTGCTTGGCTCATGAATAACGGTCAAAACTTAAAAAATACTAGAGCGGAAAGTAGAAGATTGGCTTCACAAAAAAACACTTTTCAATTTGATTATCAAGCACGAGAAATGCACGATTCTATATATTTTAATGGTTATAAAGCATTGGAAGAGCCAAGTAAAATTACAACACAGCCTAGGCTTCGTTACGACCGTGATCAGCCATTTTCGCAGTATATCCCATATTTCTTCCAATATGATGCGAAAAAATCGGTAAAAGTGCCGAAATATTACTTAGTGGAAGGTCAGGAAAGTGCTGTTATTTCACGTTTGCGTCAAAACGGTGTCGAACTACTTATCATTGAAAATGATACCGTTGTTGAAGCTGAAAGTTTGATAGTCGCTTCTTTTGAATCTTCTAAGACACCTTATGAAGGGAGGTTCATTCATTCTAATATCAATGTAGAGCGTGAGTTGCTTCAACGATCCTTTAAAAAGGGAGATGTTATTATTCCAATGAATGACCCCAAAACTTTTGATTTCTTGTTGAATGTATTGGAACCAGAAGTGTCTTCCAGTTATTTTTGGTGGGGATTTTTTGATAGCTACATGATGCAAAAAGAATATTTCTCCCCCTATATTTTTGAGGAAATCGCTCTAGCGATGTTAGAAAACGATAAAGCGCTGGAAAAAGAATTCAGGGAGAAACAAGCCGCAGATGAGGATTTTGCCAATAATAGATGGGAACAACTATATTTTTTATATAAACGTTCGCCTTATTTTGAGCCATCTTATCGACGTTTGCCTATCTACAAAATTTACTGAAACTTGAGGCTTCCTGGTGTTTTTTCTTTGTCAGGCTTGCCAATCATAAATCCCATTCCGAAAACGGCATGTAAGTTGCGTGCTGCTCTTTGATCAAAAACTGGAATGATATTGTCAACACCAAGATAGAATTGTACAGGTCCACCTCTCAAGCTAAAACCACCACCAAGATTTGCCCAGCCCCTGCCGTAATAACCATAATTGACGCTTGCTGAAAGCCATTCACCTAATTTGGCATTCACACCAGCATGAAGTCCAGCACGATACCTACCATTTACAATTTCGTTATACAGTAGTAATGTACCTCCGATTTCATCAGTAATTAAATATCTACCACCAACAAAAAAGCGGGTGTATAAACTTGTGCTATAGCTATCATTGTTTTCATCTTGCCCCACCAACCCAGCTAAGCTATCTATAAGCGCATCAAATACGTTTAAGGAATCTTGTAATAATTGATTGATATCAACTCCTTCGAAGGTATAAGTAACATCATTTGTAGAGAAATTTCTGGTATTGCCATTCCAACGAATAAACCCTAAGTCATTCATGCTAGCAGAAACTAATAATCTATCGTTGACCA
>JAFIEX010000118.1 GCA_020832365.1 Crocinitomicaceae bacterium | reverse complement strand
CACTTAATAAAAAACTCGCTGTACCTGATGCACTAGGAGTCCCGTTGATAGTATAAATCAACGAGCTATCACCATTGATAAAATTACCAGCTGTTAATGTTGCCGTTAATCCATTAACTCCCGAAGAATTTACAATTTGTCCATTATGTACTCCTCCATTCCCCCCGGTATATTGAATTTCCACGGTTACGCCATTGGTCGTGACTCCTGCTACTACACTTCCATTGGTTATAGCTCCAGCACAATTTAAAGAAGATATACTACCAATTGGCAATACTAAAAGCTCTAATACACAAAATTCGCCCCCAATTGCTATTTCAAAACTCGCCGTTCCTGAACTGTTTGGCACGCCACTAATCGTGTAGTTTAAAGAACCGTTTCCTAAAGCAAAAGAGCCTGCTGATAGATTTGCTGTCAAACCTAAAACGCCTGTTGATGATATATTTTGTGCCACGTATGCGCCCCCATTACCTCCAACATAATCAATGACAGCACTTATTGCATTGGCCAATTCACCCTCTACTAAGGTGCCGATTGAGATTGCATTAGCACAATCTATTGAGGAAATAGTTGCTGCATCCACTAAAATATCAAAGTTGCATGTTTCCCCACCTATGCTTAACGTAAAACTCGCTATGCCTGAACCGTTTGGTGTCCCGGTTACTGTAAATGTTAATGAACCACCATTAATATTAAAACTGCCTGGTGAAAGACTTGCGGTTAAACCGAAAACACCAGTTGAAGATATATTTTGAGCATCATATGTGCCACCATTACTGCCAGCATAGTTCACTGTAAAACTTACTCCTATTGCCGAAACTCCATCAATTAAAGTTCCGCTGACAATTGCTCCCGCACAATCTAATGAAGTAATTGATCCAACTAATTCACCTGAAAATGTCACATTATTTATTGTGGATAGGCTATGGTTTTGAACTGTTCCATTTTGGAGAATAATCTCCATTTCCGTTTGATTCGCATTGAAACGAATACTATCTATTTCAGTATTATTTTTGGATTCTGTTCCAGTTGTTTTATTGATATTTTGCTGTATTTGTCCAAACGTGTTAATACTTATGAGTACTGCAATTATTAAATATAAATTTTTCATTTTCTCTGATTTTAAGTCTTTATTGAATAATAATTGGTTTAGTAATTATTTTACTACCTGAATTTATACGGCAGTAATACGTTCCTGTCTGCACATTACTGTTCCATTTATAGGTTTGCTGCCCTTGGTGTTCACCTTGATAAATCTTTTCAATTATTCTACCGCTTGCATCTAAAATATCAATGGTAACAGTTGTTGCTTGCGAATTTGTAAATGCAAGGGATACTAAATTAATAGCTGGATTTGGATATACAATCAAATTACTGCTTACTATGTTGAGTTCATCACTCAAAGTGGCTACTCCATCAAAGGCATAGTTATCAATGTTATCAATGCTCCATGTGTTGACAGTACCATCGAGTTCATTCAAAATCATGGTTTCTGAACCAAACTTGATACTTTGAATATCTACAACTGGAAAGGATTCCGTGGTTGAATTAGTGAGTGTTACTACTAAGTTTTGCGCCGAAAGTGATGTAACGCATGCTATCGAAATCGCTAATATTAAAATATTGAGTATTTGTTTCATCGTTGTTTTTATTGATTGTTTTTAGTGTTTTATGCATCGAACCGATAGTCCATCAGCACGATGACGTATATCCATGTTTGCACTGTTTGCTCCAAAATTTAGCTGTTGTGCATTGGTGCCGCTAATTGTACTGCTCCAAATCCAAGAAAATTGATTCACAGAAGTAAAAGAACCATCCCAACTTCGTCGTCCTGCACGAGGCCACTTGAGCATTGAAGCAAAAGCACCTGCCGCATTGTTACTGCCCCAAGATGCGCGTTCTGAATTCAACTCTGTTTCCGTAGGCAAACGGTAACCACTTGGACAAGGGTTATTTACTCCATTTACCCCCTGCCATAAATTGTTGTTTTGTGGACTACGCCAATCAATATTTCCAAGGCTTCCAGAAATAATAATAAAATTGCCATGAGTTGGTTGATCTGTACTACTCAAAGTAGTAGTAGTTTGTGAGGTTCGGCATTGATGCCCATCACTTCTGCGACCCCACTGATACAAGTCACCATAGGAGTTGATATCAGTGCTACTTGTGGCTACTTGAGTTGCTCCAAGGTTCCTGTCCATCCATGTTCTTCCAGTAATGGGATTGGTTACATCTACGATAGCAGTCGGATTAGAGGGGTTACAATGAACAGTTCCTACAGGGAAAGTAGGTGGTGGGGTATTGGCAGCGCTAATGCCAGGAATAATTACAAAACCGCCTTGTTGTAGGAGTAAGGTGTCTCCTAATGCAGATACAGAAAGTTGCTGCAATTCATTTGTCGCATCATTGTCAACATTCCAATTAGTAATGTCTGCTTGTGAAATTCCACTTGCTACAGATGTTCCAAAGATTGGGTCTATTTCGGTTATTTGTCCTGATACTGTTTCTGCAGTTTTTGCATATAGAGCATACGGCACGGTCAATAGCTGATTTGTTCCAGTAATCGAATAATTTGTCCCTCCAGCTGGGTCGGTTTCAGTTTTTATGAAATACGGGCCATTTGACCAATCAATAGCAGCAAAGTTACCATTAACAACAGTGCCTCCTCCAATTTCTAAACTTACCAAACCATTCGCGTTTGAAGTTGGTGTTTGCGTTTCCATGTAAACAATAGCTCCGCTTGAATTACCTTGTAAGATGCTGATTTGCATGCCTACGTTTTGGTTGGTCACCAATGCGTTCGCACTGTTACGAACCACAGCCTGATAGCTCATTTTCTGAGGTGCTTGTGCCATAAGGCTCGCAGTTGTTGCTAATACTGCAAAAATTGCCCCTAAGTTATTCATGATTTTCATTGTTTTACGATTTTAAAAGATTGAATACTTTGATTTTGTTGGTTCAGGACATGGATGAAATAAGTCGCCGCTGCTAAACTGGATGTATTTATTTGCGTTTGCTGCAAGGTGACTTCATTTGTGCTTATTTGCTTTCCTTTTAAATCTACAAGTATATAACTCAGCTTTTCGTTGCTCAGATTGCTAACTATCAAGTTTAAGTTTTCCGAAGTTGGATTTGGATAAACACTTAACGATATTTGGAATGCTGTTTCATTGATGCCAACTGTGAAAATTTCATACGCATGTTGCACTCCTTCTGCTACACTGCCTGCGTTTTCAATATTGGTCGTGTAAGCAACCTGCCCAATACTGTATGCTACTGTTCCACCATTGCCCGTTGCATTACCTCCCGCAGCGGTTGCAGATTCTTGCGCATTAGAAATATTCAAAACGAAAATGGTTGAGAAAAAAACAGCAGAATGTAATAGTTTTGAATCATTAACTTTTTTGTTTAAGACTTTCATCTGATATATTTTAACATGTGTGATTTATTTAAACTATGCGAGCAAATCCTCTTCTGAGGAACTCCCAGATAAACGGCTAATTCTTTCAATTTTTACTAATATCTCCGTTATGGTTATTGAGCTCTTACAGAATAAGTTGTATGACCTTTTGAATTTATGATTAGAAAGTAATTTCTCTAGATTACCGTCTATTTCCTTTTTTTGGAGATTAATTTGTTCTTCACTGAACTGAAGGTGTTTACCATATTTGACATAAAAAGCCGATGATTGATGACCAATTATTTCTTTTAATTCCTTAATTGTATCTTCTAAACTTTCTGCAGAACTTCCATAGCGCTTACAAACTTTTATAAATCCTTTCCAATAAGCCCAAACCATCAAGATTGTCTCTCTGTGCTCAAAGAACTCCAAAATAATATTGTAAGGGTTTATTCGAGTTAGATTAACTACTGACAACTTATTTGATAAACCCTTAAATGCCTCCATGTTTTCAGAAGTATCTCTCAAAGATTTATCCTTGAATTCTAATATTCTTGTAATAGAACCATGGAAATCATTTATGGCATCCAAGAATTGATTGAACTCTTTTAAAGTAACACCGTCATTAGGAACTTCAAAAGTTATTCTAATGCGACAAGCAACTTTATTATCTGGAAAAAAGAAGAAGAACATACTTTATTTGAGTTAAGAGTTCCTACTTCTTTTCAATAGACAAGATAATCACACTGGCATCTTTTGATACCGTACTTTGTTGTTTCAATTTTACGATTGCTTCACTTTCACTGCCTGCCTGAAGTTGTAAGTTTGTTCCTGTTGTTGTGTTATTCACTTTGTACTTTACATAATATGTTGCCATAGTTTTTGTTTTTTTATTAATTATTACTCTTATAGGTTCTCCTACAAATCCTAAGAATATCGGAATCCGCCACCTTGCGCCATGCAAGGATTTAACTATTTATCACTTAAATATCCAATAGGTATGTGCTCATTGAAAAATATTTCGATTTACTTATAATTCAATTGAATGGGGCGGTAGCAGCTTTCGACTCCACTTTCTGAAATTTCGCCTTCATCGTATATTTCATAGTAACACATAGACTTGATAAATATACCAGCCACCTTGCGCCCTTCATTCCCATAACCAATTAGAAAATCCCAATCTCCACGTTTATCTACATTATTATAATAATCTTCACATTCCTCACAATAATTTCCGTCATGAAAAACTAATACAATTGTTTTTCCCTTCATAGTACCTTTTGTGACATCAACTGTAACATCGGTTCCCCACTCTGACGTTTTTTCATCTATGACAATTCCCTCAAAATCAAATTCATTCTTGGCTATTTGTTCTGCATATCTTTTATTTTGTATTGATGCATTTACAAGGTAAATAAGGTTTTGAGTTTCTGGTGATTTAAGTTCTTTGTATGCCGTTCTTGAATTAATATTGTGGTTAAGCAATGAAACGATTAATCGAGCATCTTTAAAGTCAATTTCCAAATCTTCATTTTTAATAGGTAGCACCAATGGCTCGTTGTATTTTTTTGGTTCGAGACTGATGTTACTTTTCGCTATCATTAGGGAGTCCCATTTTTTTGCGGTGAAATTATACTCTCCACTCATTTTGTTGGTTGAAAATGGTTGAAAATAATCAGTTAAGGAATGATTACTTCTCAAATTAAAATATCTATCACCTTTATATGTTACTCTAAATTTCACGTCTAAGAAATATACCGCTGAGCTGTCCTTATCTGTGAAATACCAATTCCCTTCAAGAATTTTATGATTTGCCCTAAAGGGATTTTCATCATCTTTAGGAACAGACCTATTTATTAGTAAATGATAAATAACGAAAAACAAAATCGGTGATAACAAAACAATCAGTGTTGTTTTAAGTGTGAATTTCTTAAGTAACGAATTTACTTTTTCCTTGTAAGCATATTCAATTTCCAAATCACTGAGTATAGCAGTGATTAAAAAAGGGATAAAAAAGTAGACATAAAAAGCATTGATAAACCCTAGCCCAACTGCATAGTACAAATAAATGTCACCAATGAAATTTAAAACCATGAATACTAGAAAAGAGATATACAGCACTTTCAAATGTTTATATCCCAATTTATGCGCCCCCCAAAGTGGTATCCCAGTAAAACAAATTATAGCCCACACATCTACTACAAATATTTCGATAAGGGGCATATGCCCAAGAAGATTATAACCAAGCGCATAAATAATAAGTGAGAATGTCAGATAAGTAAAAAACAACTGCTTTTTGTAATTTACAATGATTTCTTTAAAGTTAATAGATTCTCCAAGCCGTGTTTCTTTCATTAATGATGCAAATATTATTGCTAATGAAGCTAAAGCCGATACTAAAGGACCAAAAGATATACCAGCAGAAGCAGAAGCTCCAAATCCCGAGTAGGACACCGATCCTATTCCAAATATTGCGGAAAAAGCTACAAGCAAAGCTAAGCCTCCTGGAATTGATGCAAACTTGATTTTCTTGAAAAAAACCAGTGCAGAAGCTGCCAAAGATAAAGGGATAATGTAAAACGCAAAACCTGTGCCTAAAGCATTAGCCGACATGCTTAAACTAAAGCTGCCTACAGAACTGTTAGAACTTAACCAGGGTAAGAATATCGAAATAAAAAGTACAGCGCTCGCAATGTAGATAATTATTGCGTTTAGACTAAATTTTGAAGTTCCGTCATGAGGTTCCTTATTTTTTTTCTCATGTTCAAACTTTTGTTTTTCGAATTCGAGTTTCTGTTTTTCAAATTCTAATCGTTCTCTTTCCAAATTATTATCTTCCATTTTTGGGTAATTTTATTTTAATCACCCGAAAAATCAATAGGTAACTCAATTACCTAATTTTTTCTAAAAAATTCTAGTTTTAACGCGTTTAAAGCAAAGAAGTGGAACTTAAACTTTTATCCTGTTTAAATTATTTACTTCCCAAAAGTGGAGTTTTACCAGGTATTTGGGAAGGTATTTTTTTTTAAATATAGATAATTTATTTCATTTAATAAATTCCCAAATCTAATTAATTTGATTACTTTTGGGAAGTGAATAAAAAATATGGTAGGAAGAAATTACGAATCAAATCGGCTAAAAGCGAGTTTGAAATCTGAAATCTCAGAATTGATCGCAATATACGGACGGCGAAGGGTGGGTAAGACTTTCCTCGTGCGAAACATCTATGAAAAACATATTCGATTTGAGGTTACAGGACTCTATGGTGGTGGTCAGGACAAACAACTTGACTTGTTCTTTGATGAACTTAAAAAAGTCTCTACTAAATTTAAGGAAGATGATCGTCCAAAAAACTGGAAAGATGCTTTTGAACTGTTGAAATTGTACCTCAATAGTTTAAGGAGTAAAAGTAAAAAAGTCATATTTATTGATGAAATGCCTTGGCTCGATACGCATAAATCTGATTTCAGAATGTACTTAGGTCATTTTTGGAATACCTATTGTGAAAAACGAAATGACATCATCATCGTTTTGTGTGGATCTGCCGCATCTTACATGGTACAAAATGTGATTTCAAATAAGGGGAGTTTACATGCACGCCTGACGTATAAACTGCATATCAAACCTTTCACACTGCATGAGACAAAAGAATTTTTGAAACGTAAAAATATCAATTGGGGAAACTACCACATCCTTCACCTATACATCGCAATAGGAGGTGTTCCTCATTATTTGAACAAAGTAATCAAAGGAGAAAGCGTAGTACAAACTATACAGCGCCTTTGTTTTGATTCGAATGGCGATTTGGTGAATGAATTTGACGAAATATTTGAATCGTTGTTTAGTCATTCGACTTCGCATATTAATATTGTGAAAGCATTAGGAAGTCTTGGTAAAGGAATTTCAAGAGATGAACTCATCAAAAAAGCTAAACACGCCGGTGGTGGAGCTTTCACAAGAGCACTTGAAGAGCTCATTGCATCAGGTTTTGTTACAAAATATCCTGCGTTCGACAAGAAAAACAAAAAAATGCGCTATCGGTTGACCGATGAGTATTCGAAATTCTACCTAAAATATATAGAACCAAACAAAAACCAAGGGGATAACTTTTGGAAAACCTTGTTTCAACAACAGTCCTATATCTCTTGGGCTGGATTTAATTTTGAAACTATTTGTTTGAAACATGTTGCTCAAATCAAAAAAGCACTGAAAATACAGGGAATTCATTCCATCAATTCGAGTTGGTCGGCAGAAGGTGCGCAAATCGACTTAGTGATAAAAAGAGCCGACAATTGGATTAACGTCTGTGAAATGAAGTTTTACGCTGCACCCTATAAAATAACTAAAAAAGAACTTGATAACCTCAGAAATAAGCTCGCACGGTTCAAGGATGATACTGGAACAAGGGATGTGGTTGTGCTAACCATGATAACATCCTTTGGTGTGATTGAGGATGAAAATTTCCATGAAATCGTCGAAAATTCATTTGAGATGGATATTCTTTTTGAGGATGTTGAATAAGTTTAGATTCAAATAAAAGCGATACTATAAACAGTTTATTTAATTTTTTCAAGAATCTTTTGTGCACTTTCGGAGAAGATGGAATTCTGTTCACTCAGAAAATTCAATATTTCCGTCGCTTTGGTTTTATCACCTTTTTTTAATAAGATTAGAGCTATTCTAAATTGGGCTTTTTGATAGTAAACAGAGTTTTTTTCTATATTCAAAAAGTGAGCAATAGATTTTTCTTCTTCACCTTTTTTATAAGTGGTTTCACCCAAAAAATAATACGCAGTATCCGATTCTATCTCACTAAGTAGGTTCTCAGCCTTATCCCAATCTTCCAACTTATACGCATTCATGGCTTCATCATATTTGCTCGAAGCGCTCATCTTTACGGGAAGTCCTTCTTCGTATGGCCAATAGTTTTGGGCTAGTTGTTCATAACTGGGTTGAGAGAAATGTTGAAAGATAAACACGCCAATTACGATTGCTGCTGCAATGGAAGATGTCCATGCAAGCAAAGAGACTATAGATTTTTTCTTTGGTATATCGTCCATTTCTCTATCAACCTCTTGAAGCTTAGATTTCAGTTCAGTCCTAAAATGGGTTTTTATTCCATTTTCAACATTTTCATACGCTTCAAATTCAGACTTAAATTCAGAATCATACACCAAACGTGCCTCAAAATCTCGAAGTTCAGTATCGCTCAGTTCGTTATTACGATAGCGCTCAAATAAGTCAATATGTTCCTCTTCTCTCATCATAACACTAACAACATGGACATTTTTTTCAATTCACTGAACAGGTTTTTCATGCACAATGACTTTTTTGATTTGGCGGTATCGGCATTTTTATAATTCATTTCACGAGCAATACTTTCCATATCATACTCACTGAAATAGTAGAACTTCAATACTTTTTGACAATCCTCAGGCAATTTTTCAATCGCCTTACTAATCTGCTCTTGACTATATGCTTTTTGTTCCTCCTCCATGAAACTTCCCATTTCTCCATTATCTATCAAATGAAGTGCTTCATGGTAAGTCATTCTGCTTTCTTTTTTCTGAATATTGAGCAATTTGTGCTTACCAATTTGGAAGAGATAGGTTTTAATAGTGCTTGAAAGCTCGGTCAAATGTCCAGAAATGACATTTTGATGAAAATCGAGAACAGCCTCTTGAAAAGCATCTTTGGCTTGGTCATCTGTAGCCTTATAGGTTGATTTGGACCAAGCCAAAAATTCATTTCGATACAACTGATAAAGCTCGTAAATCGGGGATTCATCTCCGTTTCGGAGTTTTTCGAAGATGATATTTGGTCGAAAGTCTTTCATTCAATAACAAATTTAACCACAATTCTGGTTATTACATATTAGGTTACAATTAAACCAACAACATTTTTACTTCAATTCACGTAAATTTTATATAATCTATTCACTTAATATTGAATAAAACAACTTTAACTTTATGATTCCCCGCAATCTTACCAGTAATTATTAGCAACAGCAATAACCATACGAT
>JAFIEX010000117.1 GCA_020832365.1 Crocinitomicaceae bacterium | reverse complement strand
TTGTTATTGCATCGGTGATTTTTTCACTTCTGATTTTCGTTATGGATTTCATTTTTGGAGTTAACCCTTCTTCCTATTTTTGGGAGGGAATTTTAGGCCTTATTTATCCCTAATTAAATTGAAAGACGGTGACTGAAGTAAAGAAAAGATGGTATGTTGTTCGCGCAATTAGCGGAAAGGAAAACAAGGTTAAAGAATATCTTGAGATGGAAGTTAACCGTCTTAAGATGAATGACTTTGTAGGTCAAGTGCTTATTCCAACTGAAAAGGTTTTTCAAATCAGAAATGGTAAGAAAATTAGTAAAGAAAAGGCTTATTTACCGGGGTACGTCTTAGTAGAAGCTGCATTAGTGGGGGAGGTGCCTCACGTTATTAAGGGAATTCCTAACGTAATTGGCTTTTTAGGAGCTGAGAAAGGTGGTGATCCTTTGCCTATGAGAATGTCTGAGGTTAATAGAATTCTTGGCAAAGTTGATGAGTTGTCAGAAACAGAAGAGGAAATGAAGATTCCTTACGTTGTTGGCGAGTCAGTTAAAATTATTGATGGACCATTTAATAATTTCAATGGAACTATTGATGAAATTAATGAGGAGAAAAAGAAATTAAAAGTGATGGTTAAGATTTTTGGTAGAAAGAATCTTGTTGAGTTGAGTTACATGCAAGTAGAAAAAGAAAGTTAATTAAGTTTTTAACCGTAGCAGTGGACTAAGATGATTAAAGCTTCCCATCGAAAAGCCACGTTAGGACTACATAAATTCAAATATAATGGCTAAAGAAGTAGCAGGTTTGATCAAATTACAGGTCAAAGGAGGTGCAGCCAATCCATCGCCACCCGTTGGTCCAGCATTAGGAGCAAAGGGTGTGAATATCATGGAGTTCTGTAAGCAGTTTAATGCTAGAACTCAAGATAAGGCTGGTAAGGTTTGTCCCGTTGTTATTACTGTTTACAGTGATAAGTCTTTTGATTTTGTTGTGAAAACACCTCCCGCAGCGATTCAGTTAATGGAGGCAGCTAAAATCAAGAAGGGTTCTCCTGAACCAAATAGGAATAAAGTGGCTTCTGTCACTTGGGATCAGGTGAAAGCTATCGCTGAGGATAAGTTGCAAGACATGAATTGTTTTACGATAGAATCGGGAATGAAAATGGTTGCCGGAACGGCAAGAAGTATGGGTATCACAGTTAAAGGTGAATTTCCTTCAAATTAAAAGTTTAAGTTATGAAACGTATTTCTAAAAAAAGAAAAGAAATTCTTGCTAAACATGATTTAGACAAGAGTTACACGTTGGCTGAGGCTTGTAATTTGGTTAAGGAAATTACAACTACAAAGTTTGATGCTTCAGTTGATATTAGTGTAAGACTTGGGGTTGACCCAAGGAAGGCGAATCAGATGGTTCGTGGTACTGTAGCTTTGCCACATGGTACTGGTAAAGATATGCGTGTTTTAGTGCTTTGTACTCCTGATAAAGAAGAAGAAGCGAAAGCCGCTGGTGCAGACCATGTGGGTTTAGATGATTTTATTGCAAAAATCAAAGGTGGCTGGACGGATGTAGATGTGATTATCACTATGCCTTCTGTAATGGGTAAGGTGGGTGCTTTAGGTCGTATTTTGGGTCCTAGAGGATTGATGCCAAATCCAAAAACTGGAACTGTTACCATGGATATTGGTAAGGCTGTTCAAGAGGTAAAAGCTGGTAAAATTGATTTTAGGGTGGATAAGTATGGTATTGTTCATTCTAATATTGCTAAAGTTTCTTTTGAAAGTGGAAAAATTAAGGAAAACGTGAATGAGCTTATTTCTACACTTATAAAGATGAAACCAGCTGCAGCTAAAGGAACGTATATCAAAAGTGTTTATTTGAGCTCTACAATGAGTCCAAGTATTCAGATTGATACCAAATCTGTTGTGGCATAAAAACGTTAAATTATGACAAAAGAAGAAAAAGCGAAGTACATAGATGATTTAACTGCAGAATTACAAGTTGCAGGTATCTTCTATTTGGCAGATACGTCTGATTTGACGGTTGAAACAGTTAATGCACTGCGTCGTCAATGCTTCAAGAATAACATTAGACTAAAAGTTGTGAAAAACACACTTTTGGAAAAAGCAATGGAAAGAATTGAAGGTGTTGATTATGGAGAATTAAAGGGTGTTTTAGCTGGCCCAACATCTGTCATGTTTGCTGAAGTAGGTAATGCACCTGCTAAAGTAATCAAAGAATTCCGCAAGAAAAACAACAAACCTATTTTGAAGGGTGCTTTTGTTGAGCATGCTGTTTATATTGGTGATGATCAAATCGATGCTCTTGTAAATATTAAGAGTAAAGAGGAGCTTATTGCTGATATTGTTGCATTGCTTCAAAGTCCTGCTAAAAATGTGGTATCTGGTCTTAAAGGTCAGGGTGGTAAAATTGCTGGAATCCTTAAAACGCTCTCGGAAAGAGCATAGTATATTAATTTATTTTTGAACCTTTTTAAATAAAATAAAATGGCTGATTTAAAAGAAATCGCAGAAACATTAGTTAACCTTACAGTAAAAGACGTTAACGAGTTAGCAAACATCCTAAAAGAGGAGTACGGAATCGAACCTGCTGCTGCTGCTGTTGCAGTTGCTGCTGGAGGTGGTGGTGAAGCTGCTGCTGTTGAGGAAAAAACAGAATTCGATGTAATTCTTAAGTCTGCTGGAGGAAGCAAACTTGCAGTAGTTAAGTTGGTAAAAGAATTGACTGGTCTTGGTTTGAAAGAAGCTAAAGAACTAGTTGATGGTGCACCTGCTCCATTGAAAGAAGGTGTTGCTAAAGACGAAGCTGAAGGTCTGAAGTCTGCTTTGGAAGAGGCTGGAGCTGAAGTTGAGATTAAGTAATTTATTACTTGTTATATGGTGTAGGCATCCCCGATTTTCGGGATGCCTTCGCCTATTTATGCCTGTTAAGGCTTTTTTGGTTCTTTTTTTCTAATAAAAAATTGTAGTCTTGGTAACAACAAATAACATCGTTTCAAGAGTTAATTTTGCATCAAGCAAAAGCGCTTTTGAATATCCAGATTTTTTGGATATTCAGTTGAAATCATTCAGAGAGTTTTTCCAACTGGAAACAACTCCAGAAAACAGAGAAAAAGAGGGACTTTTTAAAGTTTTCTCTGAAAATTTTCCAATTACGGATACCAGAAATCAATTTGTTCTGGAGTTTTTGGATTATTTTATAGACCCTCCAAGATACACGATTGAAGAGTGTATTGAGCGTGGACTTACTTATTCAGTTCCGCTTAAAGCTAAATTGAAATTATATTGTACCGACCCTGAGCACGAAGATTTTGAAACTATTGTGCAAGATGTGTATTTGGGTACAATTCCATATATGACCCCAAAAGGTTCCTTCGTTGTTAATGGTGCTGAGAGAGTAATTGTTTCTCAGTTGCATAGATCGCCTGGTGTTTTCTTTGGACAAAGCAGACATGCAAATGGAACTAAACTTTATTCGGCTAGAATAATTCCTTTTAAAGGTTCTTGGATAGAGTTTGCTACTGACATTAATAATGTCATGTACGCCTATATTGATAGAAAGAAAAAACTTCCGGTTACAACTTTGTTCAGAGCTATTGGTTTCGAAAGTGATAAAGATATCTTAGAGATATTTGACCTTGCTGATGAAGTAAAAGCGAACAAAACTAACCTTAAAAAAGCTGTTGGTAGAAAATTAGCGGCTAGAGTGCTGAAAACTTGGATTGAAGATTTCGTTGATGAGGATACGGGTGAAGTTGTTTCTATTGAACGTAATGAAGTAATCTTAGATCGCGAAACAGTTATCGAGGACGTACATATCGATGAAATTGTTGACGCTGGCGTAAAAACAGTTATTTTGCATAAGGAAGATGCTAATACCGCTGATTTTACGATTATATACAATACTTTACAAAAAGACACTTCGAATTCGGAAAAAGAAGCTGTTGAACATATTTATCGTCAGTTGAGAAATGCTGAGCCACCTGATTTTGAGACGGCTCGAAATGTTTTCGAAAAATTATTCTTCTCTGATACAAGATATGATCTTGGTGAAGTTGGTAGATATAGAATTAATAAGAAGTTAAAACTTGATGATCAAGAAGAGTCTAGGGTTTTAACAAAGAACGATATTATTAAAATTGTTAAATACCTCATTGAGTTAATTAACTCAAAAGCAGAGGTGGATGATATAGACCATTTATCAAACAGAAGGGTTAGAACAGTTGGTGAGCAGTTGTATGCGCAGTTTGGTGTTGGTTTAGCAAGAATGGCTAGAACCATTCGTGAGCGTATGAACGTTAGAGATAATGAAGTTTTCACTCCAATTGATTTGATTAATGCGAAGACATTGTCTTCTGTGATTAATTCTTTCTTTGGTACAAACCAGCTATCTCAGTTTATGGATCAAACCAATCCGCTTTCCGAGGTTACGCACAAGAGAAGATTATCTGCCCTAGGGCCTGGTGGTTTGTCTCGTGAACGAGCTGGTTTCGAGGTGCGTGACGTTCATTACACGCATTATGGTCGTTTATGTACGATTGAAACTCCTGAGGGTCCAAATATTGGTTTGATTTCCTCATTATGTGTTTATGCAAAAGTGAATAAACTTGGTTTTATTGAAACACCTTACAGAAAAGTAGAAAATGGAGTTGTTCAATTGAAGGAGGAGCCAATTTATCTTTCAGCTGAAGAGGAAGATGCAAAAATCATTGCGCAAGCTAATGCTCCGATTAACGAAAAAGGTCATTTTGAGGCTGACTTAGTAAAGGCTAGAGAAGAAGGGGACTTCCCTGTTGTTGAGCCAGTTAAGTTAGATTTGATGGACGTAGGTACCAACCAAATTGCTTCTATTGCTGCATCCTCCATACCATTCTTGGAACATGACGATGCTAACCGCGCCTTGATGGGATCTAATATGCAGCGTCAGGCCGTTCCATTGTTGAGACCTCAGTCTCCTATCGTTGGAACTGGTATTGAAAGATTGGTTGCTCGTGATTCACGAGTTTTGATTAATGCAGAGGGACCTGGTGTTGTTGAGTATGTAGATGCAGAAGAAATTGTTATTAGATACGACCTTTCTGATGAGGATCAATTGGTAAGTTTTGATGGTGAAGTGAAGAAATATCCTTTAACCAAATACATGAAAACGAACCAAGGAACTACAATCAATCTTAAACCTATTGTTCAGAAAGGGGATAAGGTTGAAGCGGGTCAGGTATTGTGTGAAGGTTATGCAACAGAAAAAGGCGAGTTAGCTTTGGGGCAAAACTTAAAAGTGGCCTTCATGCCTTGGAAAGGATATAACTTTGAGGATGCCATTGTAATCTCTGAAAGAGTAGTTAGAGAGGACGTATTCACTTCCATTCATATTGACGAGTATTCTCTAGAAGTTCGCGATACGAAAAGAGGAATGGAAGAATTGACTGCGGATATTCCAAATGTTAGTGAAGAGGCTACAAAAGATTTGGATGAAAATGGTTTGATTCGAATTGGAGCTGAAATCAAAGAAGGTGATATTTTGATTGGTAAGATTACACCTAAAGGAGAAACTGATCCTTCGCCAGAAGAAAAGCTTTTACGCGCAATCTTTGGTGATAAGGCAGGTGACGTTAAAGATGCTTCTTTGAAGGCAGGACCTTCTTTAAAAGGTGTGGTTATAGGGAAAAAACTTTTCTCTCGTGCTGTCAAAGACAGAAAAACAAAATCTCAAGATAAGCCAATTTTGGAGCAGTTAGATGCTGAATATGATAAGGATTTTGCTGCTTTGAAAGCGAAGTTGATTGAGAAATTGATGCAAATCCTGGACGGTGCGAAATCTGCTGGCGTATTCAATAATTTCAGAGAGGAAATTATCAAAAAAGGCTCTAAATTTAATGAGAAAAGCCTAGGAATCATTGATTATTCTATTGTGAATCCTTCAGCATGGACAGAAGATAACCACATCAATTCCTTGGTTCAAAGAGTAATTCATAACTTTAATATTAAAGCTAATGACTTGCTTGGAACATATAAACGAAAGAAGTTTCATATCTCAGTGGGGGATGAACTTCCAACAGGAATTATCAAGTTAGCTAAAGTTTACGTCGCAAAGAAACGTAAATTGAAAGTGGGAGATAAGATGGCTGGAAGACATGGTAATAAGGGTATTGTAGCCAATATCGTTCGTCAGGAAGACATGCCTTTCCTTGAAGATGGAACACCAGTAGATATAGTTCTGAATCCTTTAGGTGTACCATCTCGAATGAACCTTGGACAGATTTACGAAACAGTGCTTGGTTGGGCAGGTGAGAAATTAGGGGTAAAGTTTGCAACACCTATTTTTGATGGAGCACATCCTACTGAGATTGATGCATACTGTGAAAAAGCTGGAATCCCAAAATCTGGTAAAACGTATCTTTTCGATGGAGGTACTGGCGAGCGATTCCACCAGACAGCTACAGTAGGGATCATTTACATGTTGAAGTTATCACATATGGTGGATGATAAGATGCATGCACGTTCTATCGGTCCATATTCGTTGATTACACAGCAACCACTTGGTGGTAAGGCTCAATTTGGTGGTCAGCGTTTTGGTGAGATGGAAGTATGGGCACTTGAGGCCTTCGGAGCGGCTAACATCCTTCAAGAAATTCTTACAGTGAAATCGGATGATGTTAATGGTAGAGCGAAAGCTTACGAAGCTATTGTAAAAGGTGATAACCTTCCGCAACCTGGAATTCCTGAGTCTTTCAATGTACTTTTACATGAATTGAGAGGTCTAGGTTTGAACATTTCATTGGAAGAATAATTATTTAATTAGAAAAATTAAGCAAAATGGCTTATAGAAAAGATACACAAACTACGCAAAGCAATTTCAATAAAATTGTTATTTCTCTTGCGTCTCCGGAATTGATTCTTGAGCAATCAAGTGGAGAGGTATTAAAACCTGAAACAATCAATTATAGAACTTATAAACCAGAAAGAGATGGTTTGTTTTGTGAGAGAATTTTCGGACCTGTTAAGGATTATGAGTGTCATTGTGGAAAGTACAAGCGCATACGCTATAAGGGAATTGTGTGTGACAGATGTGGAGTAGAGGTAACAGAGAAAAAGGTTAGAAGAGAACGAATGGGGCATATTTCTTTAGTAGTTCCTGTTGCCCACATTTGGTATTTTCGATCTTTACCAAACAAAATTGGTTACTTATTGGGGATGCCAACTAAGAAATTAGACCAAATCATTTACTACGAGCGTTATGTGGTAATCCAACCAGGTGTTGCAAATAAACCTGATGGTGAAGAATTGTTGGTTTATGATTTCTTGACTGAAGAAGAATACTTGGATATTCTGGATACGCTTCCTAAAGAAAATCAATATTTGGAAGATACAGACCCAAATAAATTTATTGCGAAAATGGGTGCTGAGGCATTGCATGATTTATTACAGCGTTTAGATTTAGAACAACTTTCTTATGATTTAAGACATAAAGCAAACAACGAGACCTCTATGCAACGTAAAAACGAAGCATTGAAGCGTTTACAAGTTGTTGAAGCAATGCGTGAATCTCAAGAGAGAATTGAAAATCGTCCTGAATGGATGATTGTTAAGGTCGTTCCGGTTATTCCACCAGAGTTGCGCCCATTGGTGCCTCTAGATGGTGGAAGATTCGCTACTTCAGACTTAAATGACCTATACAGAAGGGTAATAATCAGAAATAATCGTTTGAAACGATTAATCGAAATAAAAGCACCAGAGGTTATTCTTCGAAACGAAAAGAGAATGTTGCAGGAAGCAGTAGATTCTTTATTTGATAACTCTAGAAAAGCTTCTGCTGTTAAAACGGAATCCAATAGACCTTTAAAGTCGCTCTCTGATTCTTTGAAAGGAAAACAAGGGCGATTCCGTCAAAACCTTCTTGGTAAGCGAGTAGATTACTCAGCGCGTTCGGTTATTGTTGTTGGTCCAGACTTAAAGTTACATGAATGTGGTTTGCCTAAAGATATGGCAGCAGAGCTTTACAAACCTTTCGTTATTCGTAAGATGATCGAGAGAGGAATTGTTAAGACCGTCAAGTCTGCTAAAAAAATTGTAGATAAAAAAGAGCCTATCGTTTGGGATATTTTGGAGAACGTATTGAAAGGACACCCAGTTCTTTTGAACAGAGCACCAACGCTTCACAGATTAGGTATTCAGGCGTTTCAGCCAAAATTGATTGAAGGTAAAGCTATTCGTTTGCACCCACTCGTTTGTACGGCATTTAACGCTGACTTTGATGGTGACCAAATGGCTGTGCATTTACCTCTTGGAAATGCTGCTATTTTAGAGGCGCAATTGTTGATGCTTGCTTCTCATAATATTTTGAACCCTGCAAACGGTGCCCCAATCGCTGTTCCTTCTCAGGATATGGTACTAGGGCTCTATTACATCACAAAGGGGAGAAAATCTTCTGAGGAAAGAACGATGAAGGGAGAAGGTAGAATATTTTATTCTCCAGAAGAGGTTAATATTGCCTACAACGAAGGTCAGCTAGACTTACATGCATATATCAAAGTAAAAACTTATGATTTGAATGAGCAAGGTCAGCCGGAGTTGAAAATGATTGAGACTACTGCAGGTCGTGTTCTTTTTAATGAACTTGTTCCTGTTGAGGCTGGATTTATTAATGATGTATTAACAAAAAAGGCCTTACGTGATATTATTGGTAAAGTATTGAAAGTTGCTGGTACTTCTAAAACTGCAAAATTCTTGGATGATATCAAATCATTAGGTTATGAAATGGCCTTTAAAGGTGGGTTGTCGTTTAACCTAGATGATATTATTGTTCCTAAGGAAAAAGATGAGTTAGTTGAAAAAGCGCAAACTCAAGTTGAGGATGTAGTTGCTAATTATAACATGGGATTGATTACCAATAATGAGCGTTATAACCAGATAATTGATATTTGGACTAGAACTAATTCTAGATTGACGCACACATTAATGGAGCAATTAAAGAATGATAACCAAGGATTCAACTCTATCTACATGATGTTTGATTCTGGTGCTCGTGGATCTAAAGAGCAAATTCGACAGTTGTCTGGAATGCGAGGATTGATGGCAAAACCTCAGAAGTCTGGGGCGTCTTCTCAAGAAATTATTGAAAATCCAATTTTATCTAATTTTAAAGAAGGTCTTTCCATTTTGGAGTACTTTATCTCTACACACGGTGCGCGTAAAGGACTAGCAGATACGGCATTGAAGACTGCCGATGCTGGTTACTTAACTAGAAGGCTGGTTGATGTAGCTCAGGATGTTGTTATCAACTCGGAAGACTGCGGAACTTTGAGAGGGATCGTTGCTACGGCATTGAAGAAAAATGATGATGTAGTAGAGACGCTTTATGATCGAATTTTAGGAAGAACTTCCTTGCATGATGTTTATGATGATGAAGAAAACCTACTAGTTTCATCTGGTGAAATTATTTCGGAGGATATTGCTGTAGCCATTGAAAATGCAGGTATTGAAGAGGTGGAAATTAGATCTGTTCTTACTTGTGAATTGA
>JAFIEX010000116.1 GCA_020832365.1 Crocinitomicaceae bacterium | reverse complement strand
AGCCCAACAGCAATTTGCTTTTAATCAATCCGTTTTGAGTGCTTATACTTTTTCTTTATTTTTAAAGACTTATTTTAATTAAAGTTATGCGATTTTATTCATCGGGATTGATAATTAGCTATGTTCTATTGACAATTTTTTGTCTTTCTTCTTCTTGTAATAAGAATAAAAGTAAAGATTATAAAGAGGCTACTTACACCTTAGATGACATTCATTTTAACCCCTATTTTTTTAAGTATAACGCTGCTGTTATAGACAAAAAACTACAGGAAATATCTGGATTGGTGACAGGAAGAAAAAACCCTAATATGGTTTACTTCATTGAAGATAGAGGAAACAAGAACGAGGTTTATTTATTTTCCCTTTATGGTAAAAAATTTGGCACAATAACTATCGAGGGTGTTGAAAACATTGATTGGGAGGATATAGCAATAGGACCTGGTCCTGAGGAAGGCGAACAGTATATTTATATTGGTGATATCGGTGATAATGAGGCGATAAGGGACAATATTCGAGTTATTCGATTTAAAGAGCCTCAGCTTGCAGATTTTGAAAATGATGCTTTAACTATCGAAGACTTTGAAATTATCAATTTAAAATATCCTGATGGCGCAAGGGATGCAGAAACACTGTTACTTGACCCAAACACACTAGATATTATCATCATTACCAAACGAGAGTTAGTCGCTCGGGTTTACCAAATCAGTGCGCCTTACAATACAAATCAAATGAATGAGTTGTCTTTTATTGGCCTACTTCCCATGAAAAGAGTTTTAGGAGGAGATGTCGATGCAAGTGGAAAACAGGTGATGCTCAAAAATAAATCTACCGTTTACTATTGGCCAATCAATAATGGTTCAGTATTAAATACTTTGTTTAAATCAACTCCAATTTCTGTATTCTATATTGTTGAGCCTCAAGGAGAGGCCATTGGCTTTACCGCTGACGGTGAAGGGTATTTAACCATATCAGAAACTGAAAACCACGGAGGTGATAAACCTACACTTTATTATTATAGAAAACTAGACTAACAAGATTCGTAACCTTTTAATAAAATGTAAACAAGGTCAACTTAGCGACAATAAGTTACCAAAAAGTCAAAATGCTGATTTTCCTATTCCTTCAAACAGTAGTAACTAATAATCAATGGTTAAGCAATATTCTTGATTTTTAGTCGCTTCGATATTTTTTGATAGCAAGTGATAAGAACGTAAAAATATTCCCCATTTGGTACTTCTTTAGAGTTCCATTTAATATGGTGCTTGCCCCTAGGTAGGTTTTTCGCCAATAGCACTTCTACATCTTCTCCTTTTAAGTCTGATAGCTTAAAAACAACGTATTCATCCTTTCTCAAAATAAAAGAAAAAGTGATTTCCTTTGATTGTGCGTCATCTCCTATGTAGAAGAGTTTATGAAATTGCTCATGCCGAATTCTCTTCTTCTCTTTGCGATTGAGGTAAATGCTATATATAATTAAAAACAATACAATTGTAATTAGTAGCACTGATAGAAATAAGTAAAAAAATGGAACAGCAACATAAATAAGCATGCAATAAAAACAGTTACTTCAAAAATAGGTTTTGATGTAAGTAGCACCTATGTCATAAAAAAGACACACATAATTATTAGTGTAAACACAGGAGATTCATTATATTAGCGCACATGATTGTTTTGCGCTACTTAATATTAATAGTCGCCTTCATTCCTGCCACTATTGCATCTCAAATCTGTGATACCACTCGTTATAAGAAAGCAGTATTTTCAGATGTCCAAGTCCATAAGGATGTTAAATATGGAGAAGCTCAAGTCTGGAATTTCCCATATAACAATACTGACCTTAATATGGATATATATGAGCCCATTGGAGATTCGATCACCAGAAGACCCTTGATGATTTGGGTGCATCCCGGCGGATTTCTGACAGGCAGTAAGGAAGCCGATGATATGGTAGCATTGTGCGATAGTTTTGCAAAAAGAGGTTATGTAACGGCGAGTATTTCATACAGACTTGGATTTAATCCAACATCAAGCGCCAGTGGAGAAAGAGCAGTTTACAGAGGTGTACAAGATACTAGGGCTGCCATACGTTTTTTGAAAGAACACCATCAGACCTATGGCATAGACACTAATTATACATTCCTTGGAGGCTCAAGTGCGGGTGCTTTTGCAACATTGCATACAGCTTATTTAGAGCAACATGAAGCCCCCAGTTCCTACGAGGGTGGAATTGCCAGCCCAAACCTAGGCTGTTTGGATTGCAGTGGTAACAACTATCAACATGGCATTAATTTGTCTGGTATCGTCAACTTATGGGGAGCCCTAGGTGACTCCAACTGGGTTAGTCCTCAGGAAACGGTACCTTCTTTGCATATACACGGAACAGCAGATAACGTAGTTCCTTTCGGTATTGGACACCCTTTTGGTGTATTTACTACTCCTCTTGTAAATGGTTCTCGCACAATAGTAAATCAGCTGAATGCTTTAGGGATAACCAATGAATCATACTTTGTGACCGGAGAAGGTCATGAATTTCACGGCACGAGTAATGGAGATTTCAATGATCCACCTACTCCTTATTGGGATACCATTTTCGATAAGATCTCAACACATTATTACGAAATATTGAGACCCGATATTCAACTGAATCTGCCTACAGTATATTGTCAAGATGTTCCCTTTGTTATAGAAACCAACGCAAAAGTTGGTGAAAAAGTTTGTATTCATTCCCAGTCTGGAAACATCATATCCAATAATGGAGATAGTATAGCATATGTTTTTACTCACCATGGCTGGGACACATTAGAAATCATTTTGTTTTCAAAAGTAGGTGCGGCATCTGAAATGGTGAAGATTCCAGTCTTTATTGAAGAAAACCCACAAGTGGCAATTAACTGGTCGGTAGTGGGTAATGGTGCTATTCATTTTCAGCCTTCACAACAAGGGTTTATCAATTATATTTGGCAGTTTGGTGATGGCAATGGCAGCAGCAATATGCAGCCACAACACAGCTATCAAGAAGCAGGGATTTATCATGTAAGTCTATCCGTAAAATCCAATAATGGGTGTGTTTTTACCACAACTACAACAATTGACCTTACGGATCTATCAATTAAAGAGGCAAAATCAGTCAAAATCACTGTTTATCCCAATCCTTTCAATGATCATTTTATTCTGGAGTACAATCAGCCCATAAAGCAGGCGGTTCTATATAATCAAATAGGAAGTCAATTAAGTATACCAACTTCATCGAGCACAACTAATCAAATCTTTGTATGTGCAAAAAATCTCCCAAAAGGCATCTACTTGCTAAAATTGACAGATATAAATGGCAATCACATAACTGAAAAATTGATAAAATTTTAGGTTTTAAGCATCGCTCGACCCTTCCATTTTGGTTGCATGAACCAACTTGCTATGGTCACCCACAAAAAGAGTATTGGATGAATAAATGGAAAAACAACTGCTATGAATAGATTTGTTTGAGTTGAGTAGCGCCAGAGTAGCCAAACATCCGAAAAAACACGGACTATGAGCAGGCTGATAAGCACTATAAAATACCAAAGATTTTCATAAGCCATAAGCAAACAAAGTATAGCCAATGGTGTACCTACATATACTGCGCTCCATAATCCTGCAAAAAAATCGGATAATCGCATAGTGGCAAAGGTCTTCGATATCCATCTTGTACGCTGATGCAAATAGGCCTTGAATGTTTCTGGTGCTGGTGTATTAACAAAAGACGAACTGTAACCATCTAAGCAAATCAGCTTTTTCTTTCTCAGTGCATAATGCAATAAAAAATAATCATCTCCAGAGCTGTAGTTTAAAGATTGTTGATCCTCTTCTAATTGAGCCAAATACAATTTTCTATTTACGATTAGATTAGCGCCACTGGCCGAAATAGGTCGTTTATAAAAAACTAAATAGTTTATGGCATTGAATAAATTGTATTCCATCGCAAAAATCTTGCTGCAAAATCTACTTCCAACCATTCGAACTGGACGAATAACTAAATCAGCAGAAATATTAGCATGTCTTAAAAGGTCTGAATTAAAGCGAACATCAGCATCTAAGGTAAGCACAAAAGCACTTTTAGCCATTTTTAAACCAAGTTGAATAGCCATTTTTTTACCTGTTTTGGTATCTTCTAAAGTCAAGAGTTTCCAATGATGATTTTCGGCAAGTGCTGATTGAATAATTAATTCTGAATCATCTTCTGAATGATCATTAATAAAAATAACTGGTACGCTATTAGAAAGATGCTTTAGAGCATTAATCAATTGAGGGAGATTGTTTTCCTCATTTCTAAATGGCACAAGAATAGTGAGGTCTAAGTCTGATTTTAGCCCTTTAAAGTCCGTATTTTTTCCCAATAGCCAATGAGTAAGCCAGGGAGAAGCAATAACAAAAAATGCTGTTATCATCATCCAAATCATGTACGAATCAGTTTATACTTGTTAAGAAGTAGTATGACATAACCGATCAACGCTGGAATTCCCAGATTAATCACCCATAAAGTAACAGAGGCGAACAATACACTAGACAGGGGAAAAACAAAATTGCCTAATACAAACAATGCTACAGACTCTCTAATCATCAATTTTCCAAACAATAAATTCGGTGTTAAAGTTGTAATTAAAAACACCAAACAAATACCTGCAATGAGCTCCTGGGAATATAGCCCCCCAAAAGCGATGATTAACAGCGAAAACTGTAAAACAAAACAGAGGTATCTTAACACACTCAATGCTAGCAAGGGTAAAGCACTTTTTTTAGCCATCTTACTAAACCTGAAAAGTACATTTTTCATTCGCTTGAATTTTCTCCATTCTAATCGATATAAGAAAGGTGCTATTGCATAAATTACTAAGCCAATTCCCATCACAACAGTACTCACCACAATAGCTGATTGGGCATAATTATCTGAGGGTAAATTACCACCAATTTGATAGAGCCCTGCCACTCCAAAAATTATCGTTGCAATAAATTGTGCTAAATTACCGTAAAGCGTACCGAGTGTTAGATAAAGTGCCTTTCTTTTAGAGAAGAACAAAATTCTACCCAAAAAATTCCCCAAACGATTTGGCGTAATGAATCCAGTCGCTATGCCTGCTAGTAATGACTTTACCAAAACACCTCTAGCAGGAAGTTCAGTGATGTTTTGAACAATGACATACCATTTTAACCATTCCAATCCCCAATTGATAAAAACCAAAAGTGCAGCTAACAGAAAATAATTCCATTGTATTGCTGAAAAAGCAATTATTTCGTCCCAATTAATTCTGGTCCATTGCTTATAGAAAGCAAAACAAATTAGGATAAATAATCCAGTTTTCAGGGTATATAGGAAAGACTTTCGTAACTTTATCGCCATAGATAATTCCAAATAATGGTTGAAGATAAAATAATTCTTGGAATAGACCCTGGAACTAGCATCATGGGTTATGGAATTATTGCGATTAAATCAGGTAAAGTTTCCATGTTGAACTATGGCATCATTCAATTGAATAAATTGGAAAACCATCCTGATAAATTGAAACGAATTTTTGAAAGAGTGGACGGTTTGATAGCCAGTTATCACCCTGATGAAATGGCCATAGAAGCTCCTTTTTTTGGTAAAAATGTACAATCCATGTTAAAGCTCGGCAGAGCACAAGGTGTTTGCATTGCCGCATCGCTTAGTCGAAATATACCTTTTGAAGAATATTCCCCTAGAAGAATTAAACAAGCCATTACAGGTAAAGGATCTGCCTCTAAAGAGCAAGTTGCTGGAATGCTACAAACTTTGTTGGGTTTAAAAGAACTACCGAAACACTTAGATGCTACAGATGGTTTAGCAGTTGCTTTATGTCACTATTACTCCAAAGGCATTGGAGAACATAACAAATCAAAAGTTAAGGGATGGGAAGCTTTCGTGAAACAAAATCCTAAAAGAACCAACTAGTTATCTGTTACCAGTTAATGCTGCTTCATAATCAGGAGGGTCTAAAAGTTTTTCCATTTTTTCATGATCTTCAGCTTTAAAATGCTTTTTACCGAAAGTAAACCAAAAAGCCTCTTTAGACATACTATCCCAATGAATGGAACTATGTCGGTACTTGTGATTGTTCAAATACCCAAAATAACCAAAGGCTAAAACGATCGGAAGTATAAAAGACAGCGTCCATTTTCGGTTAAAACTCCATTCCAATAGCGCTGCAAGTGGGAAGGCAAGGAAACAATAATATTGTATCATGGCTCGCATACCAAGTCCACCACCAAACCACCATGTCCACCATGAGGAAAGAAAATAAATAGAAACAACAATTAGGATAACAATTGGTGCTTGTAAAGATTTCCATTTATTTTTTAAACATAATACACCAATCATTGCGACCAACATTATTGGCGTATACACAAACCATCCTTTCCTGTAACTGAATAAGAAATCATATATTTTTGGATCTAGAAAAAAGAAACCTTCTTCTGCATAATAATACATCAGCCAAACACCTCCATAAACTCGCCAAAAAATGATCTGTGGAATAATTGGTAAAAGAAAAACCAAGAAAGCGAAGAAAAATTCTTTTTTATGTTTTAGCAGTAATTGCAGTTTTCCCTTTGCAGAATTTAAATCATAGACGCCAAAAAATAGAAAAAATAAAATTAAAAAAATCTCGCTTTGCCGAATCATAATGGATAACCCGTACAATAAAGCTAGAACATAAAGGTGTTTAGATTTATAATTATCATGCCATTTGATGGTGAAGTAAATAAACGCACTAAAAACAGCAAATAAATAAACATGAGTCATAGCTCCTTCGACGAAGGTATAATGCAATAAGTTTGTTCCATAAAAGATTAACAAAATAACAAAAGCTGCTAGCCAATGATTTACATACCGAATTAAAGCAAAATAGAGGAAAACAGCACCAATTATAAAATAAATCACCGAGCCATACCAAATCGACAAACTGTATGGTAAGGAATAGCCATTTGCATCATGCGTATCAGATAAATTAGCAATAGCATGACCAATAAAAAAGAAAGGCGCATACATATAAGACATACCCATTGTGGATCTAGGCATAGATATCCCTTTTTGATTTTCTACCAACCAATAATTATTGGGAAAAGAGAATGTTAAGTCTTTATGAATAAAAGCAGCGGGCAAATAGGAATAATATTGGTCTGTATCGTGCACAAATTGAAAAGGTTCCGTTCGCGTGTGTCGCCATTCTTCTCCTCGCTGAAGTGCAGAAATAGAAACAACAACTAAGGTTAATGCAAGAGCAAGATATTTTTTTATCCACATATTTCTGATATCATCAACGAAATTACAAAAAAGATCAGGCTTCTGCAATTTTCATAGCGATATCAGTCAATTCCTTAGTAGTTAACCGCAATTTTTCTCGAGTAAAGTCCATATCATGTAATGAATCTATTGGAATCAAATGAATGTGCGCATGAGGCACCTCTAAACCAATAACCGTAACACCTACCCTATTGCAAGGAATTGCAGACTTAATTTGTTTAGCTACCGATTTGGCAAAAATCATCATTTCGGATAAAATGTCATCCTCTAAATCAAAAAGATAGTCCACCTCTACTTTGGGAATAACCAAAACGTGCCCCTTTTGCACAGGGTTAATATCTAATAAAGCAAGAAAAAGGTCATTTTCCTTAACTTTATAAGCGGGTATTTCACCAGCAATGATCTTTGAAAAAATCGACGACATTTATCGGCTAATATTTAAAATTTCAAATTGTATAATTCCATTTGGTGTTTGAATATCAGCTATATCACCGATTTTCTTACCCAGTAAACCTTTACCGATTGGCGACTCTACTGAGATCTTTTTTTCCTTGAGATTAGCTTCATTTTCGGCAACAAGCTGATAAGTCATTTCCGCATTATTCTTGACATTTTTAATCGTAACAGTGGACAAAATCAAGGCCTTGGAGGCATCAATTTCTCTGTCATCAATGATCCTAGCATTCGCAATAACATTCTTTAACTTAGCAATTCTCATTTCAAGTATGCCCTGTGCTTCTTTAGCGGCATCGTACTCAGCATTTTCTGACAAATCGCCTTTGTCTCTTGCTTCAGCAATTTGACGAGAAATAGAAGGTCTTTCCACGGTTTCCATCTCGTGTAACTCATCCTTTAATTTCTGCAAACCTTCCTTAGTGTAATAACTAATCTGTGTCATAATACAAATTTTACAGCAAAAAGTAAGAGAGCCAAAAAATGACCCTCTTACCAAATACAAATATAGTAAATAATCTTACTTCATACTAATCGTAACACCAATAGTGTGAATCCATCCAAAAGGATCAGACAGACGCGCTGCATATTCAAAACCTAATGGAGATTTATTCTTACCAGCCAAGGCATCTACGGAGAATCCGGCAGTAGGTCCAACCAAACTGTTTGAACTTACGGCTCTATCAAAACCTCCAGATTCAAAGGCATAACCCGCTCTAATGTTAAACGCTGCTGATTCTCTAACAGCCATTCCGTAATCCAACCCAAAATGGTAGGTATCATTTATAAAAGAGTTAGCAACAAAGTTAAACGCAGCAGTAAGCTTTGAATCTTCGGTGAAAATAAAATCATACGCCGTACCTATCGACAAAAGGGAAGGAATCTCAAAGCTAGCAGAACGCTGCTGCAAAGTTGCTTGCATTCCATTTGCTTGATAAAAAATAGGAACTCCCAAACCATCACCTCTAAAAATCATTGTAGGACCGACATTTTTCAATGTAATACCAAAATGAATGTTATCTTGCTCACCAGTAACATACTGTACACCAGCATCCAAAGCAAAGCCACTAGCAGACAAATTAGCAATGGCCTCATTTATAATTTTTAGATTCAAACCTGCATAGATAGAATTAGAAAACTCTCGTGCATACGCAACATTTACAATGTTCTTGCGAGGAGTAAATGTACCTATTCCCCCTTCAGGGATATTAACAGTAGTTACATCAATATCACCAAAGCCAAAAGCTTGAATGCCTATTGCAATAACATCTTGATCAGAAATTCTTTGGGCTAAACCAGCGGAATTCAAAGAAATACCAGCACCTGCAAGCCAGTTAGTATAATTGAACTTGATCTGGGTTCGATCTGTAAAAGCTAAACCTGCAACGTTCAAAAACTGCGCTTCTAGCCCCTTAACAGAGGCTACATTTGAGTTCGCCCAAGCCGATGAACGCGCCCATGGATTAACTAATAATTCACTAGCAACGGCAGACCCGATTCTATCTTCATTTTGAGCGAAGGTAGTAGCTCCAAGCAAAACACCAAGAGCTACAACCGAACACTTTTTAATATTTGTGACTAAATTCATGCCTTTAGATTTCGTAATGTTAAATTATAAATTCTCTAAGTCTGGTTGACGCATCGCACAGAAAAACTTAACTACACGTTCACCAATACCTGGTACATCAACGTGTATAATATAAGCACCAGAAGCTATTGGTATTGCTTCAGCATTCTTTAAATCCCAGTCAATAAAAGTAAGCGGACTGTCTTTATCGAAAGCTCTAATTAACTTAC
>JAFIEX010000115.1 GCA_020832365.1 Crocinitomicaceae bacterium | reverse complement strand
AAAACAAAGTACAAGACCCAGCAAAATTGCTCAAGATTATCGATATGATTGGTAAAGAGCAATGGACAATGATTGGAGCAGATGTCAAAGGAGATATTTACGAAGGACTACTGGAGAAAAACGCAGCCGATACTAAAAGTGGCGCAGGTCAGTATTTTACGCCAAGAGCATTAATCCAAGCAATGGTGGAATGTGTAGCACCAGAGCCAAAGAAAAAAATCCATGATCCTTCTTGTGGAACAGGAGGTTTCTTTTTAGCGGCTTACGATTACATTACAGACAAACATCAACTAGATAAAGAACAAAAAGCATTCTTAAAAAACGAAACTTTTTCAGGAAACGAAATTGTTGCGAGTACACGCAGAATGTGTCTGATGAATATGTTCTTGCACAATATCGGTGAAATTGACGGTGAATCTTTTATTTCTCCCAATGATGCCTTAATTTCTGATGAAGGATTGCGCGTAGATTATGTACTTGCCAATCCTCCTTTTGGGAAAAAGTCGAGCATGACCATCACCAACGAAGAAGGAATTCAGGAAAAAGAAGATTTGAGTTATAACCGCCAAGATTTTTGGGCGACAACGAGCAACAAACAACTTAATTTTTTGCAGCATATACGCTCATTGTTAAAAATCAATGGAGAGGCAGCTGTAGTCCTTCCAGATAATGTGCTTTTCGAAGGTGGCGCAGGAGAAACCGTGCGTAAACAACTCATGCAAACCACAGATTTACACACAATATTACGTTTACCAACAGGAATCTTTTATGCCCATGGCGTAAAAGCAAATGTACTCTTCTTCGACAACAAACCCGCTTCAAGAGACCCTTGGACAAAAGAGGTATGGATTTACGATTACCGAACAAACGTTCACCATACATTGAAGAAAAAGCCATTGCAATTAGAAGACCTTAGAGACTTCATTGATTGCTACAATCCAACGAACAGAAACAAGCGAACAGAATCGTGGTCGGAGAAAAATCCCGAAGGCAGATGGCGTAAATTCTCTTATGATGAAATCATCGCCCGAGACAAAACCAACCTCGATATTTTCTGGCTCAAAGATGAAAGCCTAGCTGATTTAGACAACCTTCCTGATCCAGATATTTTAGCCAATGAGATTGTTGAGAATATTGAAGCAGGGTTGGAGAGTTTTCGGACGATTACGGATGTGTTGGATGATTAAATCAATAAAATGTACATATACACTAAGGCATTTGTCATTTATTTCTAAAGCACAAATAGCTAAACTGACTCAACCACCTATGATTGTAGTTATCGAGTTAGTAAAGCAGTCCTCTCAACTATCCTTTCATTCAATCCTGCAGAAATATTCACCAGTGGCAAGCGCAAAACATCGCTAGCTATTCCGCGCGCTTTAAGTGCTGCCTTAACACCAGCTGGGTTACCTTCAGCAAAAAAATCCTGCGTTATACGCAATAATTCATAATGGTTTTTTCTGGCGACAACAAAATCACCTGCTAAACTGGCATGTACCATGGTATTAAATATTTCGGGAAGTGCATTCGCAACAACAGAAATTACACCATGTGCACCAGCCGCAATCATCGGTAAAGTTAAAGCATCATCACCTGATAAAATAAGAAAATCTTTTGGTGCATTTTCAATGATTTGCATCACCTGCTCTAGATTTCCTGAAGCTTCTTTGATGGCTATAATATTGGGTAAATCTGCAATTCTCAGCGTTGTCTCAGCAGTCATATTACTTCCTGTTCTTCCAGGAACATTATAAGCAATTACTGGCAAAGGCGTAGCGCTATCAATGGCCTTGAAGTGCTGTAATATCCCCTCCTGACTGGGCTTATTATAATATGGAGAAACAGACAATATGCCATCCACACCAGTAAAGTTTCTCGTTTTCAACTCTTCTGCGATGGCTAATGTATTGTTCCCTCCAACACCTAAAACAATGGGGAGCCTGCCCGCGTTGACTTTAATCACACATTGCAATACATCTTCTTTTTCTTGTTCCGTAAGTGTTGCTGTTTCTCCTGTGGTACCCTGTACCACAAGAAAATTTGTTTTTCCAGCTATTTGTAACTCCACAAGTGCTGTTAAGGCGTCAAAATCTACTGATTTATCTGCGCGAAATGGTGTTACCAATGCAACCCCTGTACCTTTGAACTGTTCCATCTTTAAGGTATTAAATAATTATTGAAAATGTTATAAATTTTATCAGAAGTTGAATTTTCAACATCTAAAGCGATGTCAAAATTAATTAATCCATTTTGTTCGGCACCAATAAGAAGTGATGGTTTTAAAGCAAAAATGATTTTTTTCACGTTTTTATCTTTCACCACTTGTGGAATTAACAAATTCTCGGTCTTTAGCTTTGATAAATTTTCCACTTTAATCGTTTTCAGCTGCCTGAATAAGGAAAAGTCTCCCAAATGCACCAATTCAAATTGCTTATTCGCTAAGATGGTTTGAAAAAAAACTTGCGACTGTTCAATTTGATTTTCCTCTTTCTTTACTTTCAATTTATCCATCAAAAAAAGCAAATAATTTCTCGATAAATTCTTTGCTAAATATTTTTCTGCAAATTCTATTTCCTTGGCAATTTCCTCTTTAGACTTGCCAGATAAAAGCACAGTAACATGCGCTATTTTAGTCTCTAATGTTCCATCAGGATTAATTTTAATCATAAACCCATCATCGTTATAAATTCTTCCTCAGAAAGAATTTGCACGCCAAGATTATTGGCTTTTTCCAGTTTTGCTGGTCCCATCTTATCTCCTGCAATTAAAAAATCTGTTTTATTGGAAATACTGCTCACATTTTTTCCTCCGTGCGACACGATTATTTTTTTTAACTCATCTCTTGAGAAAGAACTAAAAACGCCTGAAACAACAATCGATTTACCAAGCAGTTGGTCACCTGCTTTTTCCTCCTCAATCGTTTCCATTTGCAAGCCATGTGCCATTAACCTTTGAACAATTTCGCAGTTATCCTGGTCTGTAAAAAAAGCTTGAACGCTAATGGCAATCTTCTCTCCTACTTCATCAATGGCTATCAGTTCATCGTAAGAAGCGGTCATTAAGTACTGCATGGACTTTACCCCTTGCGCGATCTTTCTTGCCACTGTTTCTCCAACATAACGGATGCCTAGGGCAAACAGTACACGTTCAAAAGGGACTGCTTTAGAAGCTGCTATACCATTCAGCATATTTTCTACGGACTTCTCCCCCATTCTATCCAACTTTAAAACTTCTTCTCCCTTTAAATCATAAATATCTGCTACATTTTTGACAAGCCCTGCTTTAAACAGTTGTTCAATGGTCTCTGAACCCAAGCCATCTATGTCCATGGCTTTGCGACTAATAAAATGACTGATTTTTCCAGTGATTTGAGGAGGACAACCTTTTTCATTAGGACAATAATGCTGCGCCTCACCTTCGTATCGCTTTAGAAGAGTATTGCACTCAGGGCAATTTGCTATGAATTGGATGCGTAATGCCTCGTTTTGACGAAATTCTGTTGCTACTCCAACAATCTTAGGAATAATCTCCCCTCCTTTTTCGATGTACACAACGTCCTCCAAATGCAAATCCAATTTTTCAATCTGGTCGGCATTGTGCAAGGAGGCTCTTTTCACCGTAGTACCGCCCAATGCAACTGGCGTTAAATTCGCCACTGGTGTAATCGCTCCTGTCCTACCCACTTGATAAGTTACGGATTCTAATTTTGAAGACACCCGCTCTGTTTGGAATTTATAGGCGATTGCCCATCTTGGCGACTTCGCTGTAAAACCCAAATCTTGTTGTTGACCATAGTCGTTGACTTTAATTACAACACCATCAATTTCAAAAGGCAGTTGATTTCTTGCTGTATCCCAATAGTTGATAAAATCCATAATACCCGCTATATCCTCCACTAAAGCGATGTAGCGATGCGCTGGCATTGGTACTTTGAATCCCCATTCTTTGGCTTTTTGAACAGACTGAAAATGACCGTCCATGGGCAAATCATCTCCATAAATTCCATAAAGAAAACAGTCTAGTCCTCTTTGTGCAACAATGGTCGAATCTTGCAATTTCAAAGTTCCTGAGGCCGTATTCCTTGGATTAGCAAACAATGGTTCGCCATCTTTTTCTCTTTGCGCATTCAAAGCATGAAAAGCAGATAATGGGAAAAATATCTCCCCCCGAATTTCAAATTGTGGCGGATAATCCCCTTGTAGCATTAATGGAATCGTTCGAATGGTCTTTACATTGTTGGAGACATCCTCTCCCTGCGTGCCATCTCCTCTAGTAACAGCTCTTTTAAAAACACCGTTTTCATATTGAATGCCGATAGCTACACCATCGTATTTCAACTCACATACATATTGAATTTTTCCACCAATACTTTTTTTTAAACGCTGCTCCCATTCAATAATTTCCTCCTTGGAATAGGAGTTACTCAGCGAAAGCATGGGGTATTGATGCTTGACTGTTTCAAACTTTTTGGTGATGTCCCCCCCTACTCTTTTTGAAGGGCTGTTTTCATCTGCCAATTCAGGATGGGCTGCTTCCAATTGTATCAATTCATTAAGCAACTGATCAAAATCGAAATCTGATATTTCAGAACGACTTTCTACGTAGTAAAGGTGATTGTGCCTATTAATTTGCTCAATTAATTCACTTATACGTTCTTTTGCTGCTTTTGCGTCCATGGTTCTTATTTCACTGCTTTTAACATTCTCGTTTTACCCTGAAGATCTTTTTTTAAAGCGACCTGTTCAAAGTTAAGATTTTTGATAAAACGTTTTACATCTATGGCATAATCTTCATGGAGCTCAAAATATAATGCTCCACTCCTTTTTAACTTAGCACTCGCAAATTCTCCTATTTTTCTGTAAAATAAAATGGGATCATCTTCTGCAACAAAAAGCGCCAAATTGGGTTCAAAATCAATGACGTGCTGTGCCATTTTCTGTTTTTCCAAAAGGGGAATATATGGCGGATTACTCACAATAACATCCCAATAAGTGTCCAGAAAATTTATCTCATCTGCTAATACATCGTGTAAGTGCCATGTTACGTCTAAGTTCAAAATTTCAGCATTCTCAGCGGCTAACTCTAAAGCGTCTTTTGATACGTCTAAACCGTGGAGTCCGGCATTAGGAAATTGTGTTTTGAGTGCCAATGGTATACAACCAGTGCCTGTTCCTATATCCAATATTTTTGGTGAATGCATTGGTATATCCGTCAAATCTGTAACAATCCAGTCCACCAACTCTTCTGTTTCTGGTCTTGGAATTAAGGCTCTGTTATCCACTTTAATCGGAACATTGTAAAAAAAAGCTTCTCCTATAATATACTGAAATGGCTCTTTATGGTGCAAGCGCTTCAAAACACTTCTAAAGAACAATAAATCCGATTCAGAAAATTTTTGATGGGTATCCAACAAGACATGATCATCAAGTTTCAACCTTTTTCTAATAACTGTTTTAACCATCAGATTGATTTCAGAAGCCGTAAATACTTCGCCCAATCGCTCACGAAAATAAGTCAAAACTTCACTGTATGTGTTATGTTTAAGGAACATCTATAACCAAATATAAGTTAATTTATTCGTCAGAAATAGCAGGGTAGCCAAAAGAATCGCCATTTTTTCAATTGAAATTGGCTTTTTCCAATTTTCAACAAGTAAAATAACAGCTAACAAAAAATAATTGATGGCGTGATAATATTCGATAGCTAATAAAACACTCAAAAAGAAATAGACCAGTACAAATGCCCAACCCAACAGCACTGCCCAACTCATTACTCTAATTCTATGCGCATTGAGTTGGATTTTCCACCAATAGGCCATCAAAACAACAAGTAACAAAATAATGATGAAGGGAGATATTATTTCATACCAATCAAAAGCGAATGAGGACTCCCAAAAGACATACGATTTCAAAAGATGTAAGATAGCTAACAACAGTGCAAAAATTGATGTCCATTGCAAGGCTTTATTTTTTTGAATTAAAAAGATAGCAACAATTAGAAAAAGGCATGCCATTAGCACATCCTCAAAAGGTACTAAAGGCAGAAAAGCCCCCAACTGAAAGACATTGATTAAGCCATAAACTATATTAATGAGCGGAATCGCCCATAGCATTTTTCTCCAACGATCACTGGACATTTGGCTTTTTGGCTAAGGCTTCTTCAACAAATTTAAAAGTTGACAGGACATCTGGTCTTCCATTTACCACCGCAACATTGTGCTCAAAATGCGCGCTAGGTTTACCATCTGCTGTTACAATAGTCCAGTTATCATCAAGGTATTTCACCCTTTCCGTCCCCATGTTTATCATTGGTTCGATTGCAATGGTCAATCCTTCTTGAATTTTCTTCCCTCTTCCTCTTCTACCAAAGTTAGGTACTTGAGGTTCTTCGTGCATTGTTTTGCCTAAACCATGACCAACCAACTCTCTAACTACACCATATCCATGCTTTTCCGCATGCTGTTGAATATAATATCCGATATCACCAATGCGGTTACCAACGACTGTTTGCGCAATACCAATTTCCAAACATTCTTTTGTAACTTGCAGTAATTTCATCGTTTCAGGTGCCACATTTCCAACAGCAAAGGTATAAGCATGGTCACCATAGTAGCCTTCAAAAATGGCGCCGCAGTCAACAGAAACGATGTCTCCATCCACTATGGGTTGATTTGTTGGGTAGCCATGTACGACCTGCTCATTGATCGAAATACACAGCGTATTGGGAAAATCGTACAGTCCCAAAAATCCTGGAATCGCATTTTGACTCCTTATGTAGCTTTCAGCAATGGCATCTAACTCAAGCGGAGTGACTCCCGGCGCTATCGCCTCGGCAATTTTCCCTAGCGTTCTGCTAACGATTTGTGCAGCCTCACGCATAATTTCAATTTCCTCTGCTGTCTTGTATTTGATCATTTTCTTATTCAAAAAATTCATAAAATGCAAAATAAAGAAAAAGGAGCAACATACGTTACTCCTTTTAACTTAAAAACAAATATGTTTAGGCTAATATTTCTTTTACCTTATCAGCAGCTTCTTGTAACAATACTGCAGAATGTACATTTAAACCAGAATCATCGATTAGTTTTTTAGCTTCTACTGCATTGGTACCTTGCAGACGCACAATGATTGGCACGGGGATGTTACCCATATTTTTATAAGCGTCTACCACACCTTGCGCTACACGGTCACAACGAACGATACCACCAAAGATATTAATCAAAATTGCTTTTACGTTCTCATCTTTTAAGATAATGGAGAATGCTTTTTCAACACGCTCTGCATCTGCTGTTCCACCAACATCCAAGAAGTTGGCTGGGTTACCGCCTGATTGCTTGATAATATCCATGGTTGCCATAGCAAGACCAGCACCATTTACCATACAACCCACATTCCCATCTAATTTCACAAAGTTCAATCCAGCCTCACCTGCTTCTACTTCTGTCGGATCCTCCTCAGATTTATCGCGCATCGCAGCATAATTTGGGTGACGGAACAAAGCATTATCATCTAGCGTTACTTTCGCATCTACAGCGATTATTCTATCATCAGATGTTTTCAATACGGGATTAATCTCAAACATAGAAGCATCAGCACCTACATAAGCATTGTATAGCGCCGTTACAAACTTAGTCATCTCTTTAAAAGCTTTTCCGCTCAATCCCAAATTAAAAGCAATTTTTCTTGCTTGAAAACCTTGCAAACCAACACGAGGGTCAACTTCCTCTTGGTGAATCAAGTGCGGTGTTTCTTCCGCAACCGTTTCGATATCCATTCCTCCTTCAGTAGAATAAACAATCATGTTTCTCCCCTTCTCTCTATCCAATAAAACAGACATGTAGATTTCAGATGGCTCACTGTCACCTGGGTAATAAACATCTTCGGCAATCAATACTTTATTTACTTTTTTACCAACACCATTCGTTTGCAAAGTTTCTAAATGACCGCCAAGGATACCTTTAACCGTTTCCTCCACTTTATCAATTCCTTTGGCTAAAACAACACCTCTAGAGCCAGTTTCTTCAACTGTACCCTTACCTCTACCACCTGCATGAATTTGTGCCTTTACCACAAACCACTCGGTACCCGTTGCAGCCGAAAGTTCTTTTGCTTTTGTTACAGCATCGGATAAATTATCTACTACAACCCCCTCTTGAATTGCTACTCCGAAACTCTTTAAAATTTCTTTTCCTTGATATTCGTGTAAGTTCATTATTTCTTGAAAATTAAATTCGGCACTAAATTAATTTTTATTCTTTTACTTATCAAGATAATGACGGTTTTTGTTGTAATTTTTTTACAACAGTAACGCCTAATTCACAACAAACAAATAGGACACCGAGCATAACTCAGAGAGTATATTATTACTTCAAAACATCCAGTAATGCTCTAAATGATTTGCTATTCCAGTTTGCGGCACCTTCTGTTCTTACTGCTATTTCACCAGTCTTTGACAAGACAAAAGTTGTAGGAAGTGCGGTATAACGCAAATCTAAAGGTTCGTTAGATTGTGGTTGAAAAAAGGGCAATTGTAAATTCTTTTTATTAGCGAATGCAGTGACTTTATCTAAGGGATCATTACTAACAAAAAAGAAAGCCACATCATCCTTATAATCATTGTATAGTTTTTGAAAAGCTGGCATTTCCGCAACACAAGGCGGACACCAAGTAGCCCAATAGTTTATAACAATTACTTGGTCTTGAAATGCTTTTAAATTAAAATATTTTCCTGATAAATCTAACAATTGATAATCATAATCCATAAGGACCGCTCTTTCTTCAACCGCAATAGATGAGGGGCTAAATGAAAGTAAGTTTTGCAAAAATACTTGTACAGGAAAACGAATAGCTGGGACAAACAGAATTGTTAAAAGTATTCCATAAAACAATAAATTCTTATATTTTTTCCAATATTTCTTCATTATGAGCATTTAAAGAACTCTTCTACTTAAAGGCGCGGTTAAACGACTCTATTTTTGACCAACCCAATAAAATAGTTGTGAAATCAAAATCATTTTTAATAAAAAAGGAGGCCGAGGCCTCCTTCAAATAATATTTTTATGGATTTATCCGAAGTATCTTCTTTCTTTAATACGAGCTGATTTACCAGTTCTTTCACGGAAGTAGAAAATGCGAGCTCTTCTAACTCTACCACGCTTCATCACTTTAATTTCGTCGATGAATGGAGAAGCAATTGGGAAGATTCTTTCTACTCCAACGTTACCAGACATTTTACGAACAGTAAATGTTTCTGTTACGCCAACACCTCTTCTTTGTAAAACTACACCAGTGAACTGCTGAATACGCTGCTTATCACCTTCTTTAATTTTATAGGAAACAGTAACTGTATCACCTGCACCGAAAGCAGGAAATTCTTGCGTTTCAACCATTTCTTTCTGAACTTCCTTAATTAAATCCATTGTATATAACTTTTAATCTACTCCAAAATCGGGGTGCAATATTACATAAAAAAAATCTAATAAACTCAAAAAATTAGTATTATTTCAAAAAAAGATGTCAAATTATTCTTCGGCTCAATATTTATCAGAAGTTAATCAGCGGTATTGGCTAATATCGCTTTCC
>JAFIEX010000114.1 GCA_020832365.1 Crocinitomicaceae bacterium | reverse complement strand
AATATGTATAGAGATTTTGAAGGATTTGTTTTAGCAGATAAGAATGTGAACTGTGGTATGGGTTATTCAACATTAAAAGATGTATTAAAACATGAAAAAGGAATAAGTGATGAAAGTAAACTTGTTGCACTTGAATTTTGCACTTTACAAAGCAAAGAAGAATGTTTGTATGGAATCTTTAAAAAAGAAAAAAACGGGAACAATATTATTTACAGAAAGCAACTTTCTAACCTAACCATGAAAGAAATTTTTAATCAATTCAAAATATTTGTTTTTGAAAACAGTATTGATAATAAAGAAAAAGAGGAGCTTGAAGAAGCCATTAAAAAAGAGTTAGTTCGTGAGATTAATGACTAATTAATTCTTCTATCTACGCAATTTTTCATTTGAATATGAGCTTTTCAGTAAGTCCGTGAAATACTGAATGGCTAAATAAATTTAACTTTAATAACAATTAATTATGAGAGCGTGTTTACATCTATACACTGAAACAAGCGAAAATTCAGTTTTTCATCAAATTTTACAAGAAGACATTACATTGAAAGAAAATGATTTATTTGAATATAGTGATATTTTTTACTCTATGCTTGATAGCGATGCTAAAAAAACATTTAATCAAAGTGGATTAAAAAAAGGAAAATACAAAGTGATTTCAACCAAAACTGAACCGAATGACTATTGGGGAGAAATCAGATATTTGTTTTTAAAACCTATGGAATAAAAAAATCTACAACAAACATTTTTCAAGTATATCGTTAGATAGAGATTTCAGTGTTTCAAAGACAAAAAATCTTTTACAGTCCCCTTTTATTTATATTATCGATACAACAAAAGGGAATTTTGCGTGTCCTTGAATGATTGGATTTTGATTCCCATCTGTTAATCTTACAACTTCCTTTACTGTATTGTTAAAAATATCTTTTATTTCATAAATACGGTTTTGTGAGTACTCATGAAAATACCTTGAAACTTTTATTAAATAATGAATGAAATAATAGTTAAAAGCGGATTCGTTTATATTTGAAGCAAATACGTATGTCGTTTCTTTCCCTAAATTCTTTAAAACGTCATTATAAACATTCTTTGCTTCTTCATTAGTCTTTGGTTTTCTAAAAGAACCACCATATTTAAATTTAGGTATCAAACCATTTAAATCTTCAATCTCGATATTAAAGTCAATTATGTCCCTACAACTTTCTACTATAAACAATTGTTTGTCAACTTTGTATTGCAATTGTCCTGGTTGAATTAACAAATTTTCTTTAAGTTGAAAGATTTGTTTTCCACCTTTATTTGCTCCATGCCCGAGTAAAACTACTATTAAAGAATCTAAATCATTAAGTTCTGTGTCATATTTCTTAAGCTCCTCTAGTGTTGGTTCTTCAAGTATTAACATTTCAGATTCATTATCATATACCCCTCCAGCCTTTGATGCAAAGTACTTCACATACAATTCAATAATTTGCATATCATTGGTTAATTCATCCTCGCTTTTACTATATCCTTTGAGAATTAAAACTTTTCTGTTCATTTAATAAATAATCTATTCTTTATTTCATTCAATGTTGCGAACTCACTTTCTTTAATTACACATAACGTTTTATGTGTATGTGCAGTAGCGGATTAAAAAGCACTTTTCTGTCAGTTTAGCACAACGTTTCTAAAAATCACAGACCTTCGATTTACCACTTCACCCGCTATTGCCACATACACGCTGTTATCGCCTAGTGCTTTATTTCCAATCCCTGTAAATTGACTGAATTGATTTTTACTTTTTTCACTAATACACAAGTCATTAAATTTTGGTCAAATAGCACTATATTATTACCTTTTGGGTGAAGAGAACTATTAAAACGAATCCCCAAAGCACCTGTAAAAACTTTAATGAACTCACAGATAAATTGAGTAGGTATATACTCTAATTCACTATCGTATCTTCGCATTGGCTTTGATAAATCATTACTGATTTTCTGTCTCAATAATTTACCCTTTATAGTTTTGTTAATCGAGCCTGAGTTTGATTGGAAAAGAGAGGTGTCTTCAGTAAAATCAACTAATTTTATTGAATCCAATTCAGTCTTCAAATTAAATGTACCTACGCTTAACTCGTCTAAATACGATGCTCGAACTTCATAAAGTACTGTTTCTGCATTATCGCTTAAGTACAAAAAAGGAATTCCTGATGGATTTGCTCTTCCTCCACTAGCATTTTCTTTTTTAGGACAATACATATCGTTAGGTTGATAAGCCTCCATTCCACTTTGATGATGAAGTCTAGCTCGAAAAAGTTCAACATCTTTACCCAATTTGAATTGTGTGTTGAAAAATCCATCCCAACCAAGTTCTTCTAATCGTTCAATATTTATTACAAACCTGTTTTTCCACTTCAGCTCTTCTTTTAGCAATTCCCAGTGATTGCAGTTTTCGACTATGTCATCAGTATACTCAACATTAATATTTGAAGAAGTTATTTCTGTTTGCAAATTTGGCAGAACATCATTAAGAATCTTATTGGCAACAGCGTGCGAGCTAAAAAAACTCCAATGAGATTGAATTTTTGAGGCTAAAGGCATTCCATTATCAAATACTTTATAGTTATCAAGCAACTCTTGAAAAAAATCAAATAGTTCTGAGACATCTAAAAGTGGCTGATTTTTTGATCTACAAACCTCACAATCACCAATTTCAGTTGAAGAAGAAATAAACCCCTTGAGTTCTTGGTCTGAAAAACAGTTTACACAAACTTTCATAAGACTATTTATTTCTTAAATAATCACTTAGAATTAATAAATGATTCTTAATAGATAATTTTTTAACTGTGCCTAAACCTGGGTAATGTTCATTATCAAAATAAGATTCTAATTCTAAAATAGCCGAGTTTGTATGGTTTTTATGCCTACAATAATTTACAGCTTTAGTAGCTGCCTCGGCAAATTTACCTTGTACGTTAGCAATGGAATCATTAGTTTCTGATGTGAAGTGTTTTATCCAAATTTGATTTTCACCGTTCAAAAAAGTCAAATGAATCACAACAGCTCTTGGAGTACTACCTCCATCTATGTATTCACTTGGTAAAACCGTATAATCTGAAAATCCTTGATATCCTTCACGGTCAAAATAAAGATGTTCCTCAGAAAACCTATGTTCACTTATTTCAAGAAAATCACTATTTCGGGCTTGCTTTTCAAACAAATCATCTAATCGGATAAAAGTTTTATTCAGACTACTTAAATATCTATTGAAAGACCTGTTTCTTCCAGGGTCTTCCACATTAAATGATGTAATATTTGGTAATTCTGCTAATGTTCTAAAATTTACATCGGTATCTTGAATGTCATTTTGACAAACTAACATACAATCAGTTAGATTATAATTAATAATGCTCTCACGGATATAGTCCGAATTATTTTCTGGACTATTTCTGTAATGAAAAGCTGGCTTAAAAACATCACTTCCAAGCGAGTTTAAAAAATCAAGATAATAATTGCTGTCGCCTGCAAGTTCACCAATCGCAGGATTTAATATAAGATAAGCATTTTGGCCTTTTTCTTGAAAAACTTTATGTGCTAAAGTTAAATTATTATGAGATTCTTTGACAGGTTCCAAAATTGGAATGATGACTCCTTGTGTTGCTTCTTCGGCTGCTAACTCCCTCAATGCTATTAGTTCAAATTGTCTTGCTCTTAAAAATGGAAAGTACATATGATTAAATTTCAATGGTTGTTTTTAATGATTCTATCATTTTGCTTTTTGAATCTCGATTCATTTTTAGAGCTAAAAATATCTGATTAAACTCTTTATAATATCTAGAAGACATTGCATTGCTAGTACTTCTTCTTTTCATTTGATCAATAAAAAGTAAGTTGAGTTTACTTTTTGGTATTTCAAAAATTAATTCGCTACAAGCCTTATATTGATTAAAACTTGTCATTTGAGGTAAATAGCCATAATGTTTTTGGACAATTGATTTATATTCATTTGTATGCAATATTGACATTATTACTGAAGGTTCTATATCAAGATTTAGTTTAGCATTCCTATATACTGAAAATGTATTTTGGCCTTTTGGGTCATAGGTAATAAGCCCAATTGATAGGTCTTGCTTTTTATAAATGGTTATTTTGGACTTGGGAATAATTAAAAATATCTGATTGAAAGCCTTTTCATAGTTTTCAAGTTGAAGTGATAATCGTGAATCGCTATCCAACTCTGTTTTAATCTCAAAAATTTTGGAGCAGCCATTAAACATCACTAAATCAGCAATAGAGTTGCCAACTCTAAACTCACTAAATATTTGAGAGTTTGTCTCTCCAAGTTCCTTTATTAACCAATTATTTAAGAATTCATTTTTAAAAACATATTCATTCTGATAATTGTCTGCCAAGATTGAATACACATATTTTAGATAGTCTAAATATGTTTGGTTTTGACTGTTAAGCCATTTCTCATCATATCTTTCAATTTTGTAATTAATAGATGAAAAGTCCATTTTTAGCCAAGAAAGTACTTGGCCCCTAGAAAATAAGGAGGAATAGTCCCTTAGTTGGTTAATTTGGTATCTCATTTTTTTTCTATTAATTTCTTAGGTTCAAATTTACCATTTTCTTGCTTTCTTCTGTCACTTTTTGTCGGTTATTCGTCTTCCTTAGCATTGGCGGTAACATATTTACACATACAACAAAACTATATAAAGCCACAACCGTTTTTGGTATTGTAAAGTTTTAGTTTCTATTATTTTTAAATTTAAACATTTTTCACAAAAAAATCATCTAAAATTCCTAAAACTTTCAATAAATTCAAACTTTTAGGAATTTCAATCATTTGATTTTTAGAACCAACTACTCCACCCAATAATTCCGCCCCAAATGTTCCTCAATACACTCCAGTCTTTCATCGGAAAATGGATGGGTACTCAGCATTTTGTCCACGGCGTTGTTTTGGCTTTCCATTCTGCTCCAAAAACGGGCTGCTGCTTTGCCGTCGTAACCGGCTTTGATGGTGAGGTCGGCACCGTATAAATCACAATAGACTTCATTTTCTTGGTTAAAGGAAGCACCCATAATGTTGGAGGCAATTAATCCCCAATCTGCGAAATCGCCTAGCCAATTTTTGGCCGCTTTTTCTTTCCGTATAAGCTTATTGATGTGCCCCAATTCGTTGTGGTAAATTTCGTGTCCAATGACACAAGCAAGTTCATCGTCGTTTGCAGCGAAATCAATAATGCCAGTAGTAATAAAAATCAAACCTCCTGCGGTAAACGCATTGATGTTAGAACTTTCGATGATGTAAAAACGATAGTCCATTTTTGGATTTTCTAAAACGTTTAAGAGCCGATTAAAAATGTTGGTTATGCGTTGGTGAACAACCTCATCTGTATTAAAATCATATTCCTTGGTAACACCTTTTTTAACTTCTAACCCAACTTTAATTTCCTCGTTTACACCAATTTCATCTGATGAAAACTTAATAAATCCGTCTTCTACCTCTGCGCCAATTCCTATTATTTCATTTAATACTGATTGAGAACGCAAGCAACTGATGGAATATACCAAAGGATGATGTTTGGGTTTGTATTTTACTTGTTCGATTTTGTCCTTTGTTACTGTGTTTGTATGAGGTGATTGTTCGCTGGTTTCACTTGCAATACTGTCATAAAGCCCTACTGCTGTTGTATCGATTGCTGTGATTTCATTATACTCAATGGTTTTGTTTTCATCGATATTTGTATTAAGTAACAAATTAAACAGTAAAATAATTCCAGCTCCCAACAGCAAATAAGGAAAGTAATGAAATGATTTTTTTCGTTTCGCTTTAGGTTGCTTTTGAGGAACAGAATTTTCAGGTATGATTTTTTTTACATCGTTCCAATCGAGCTGTTGTGAACCAAAACACACCTTGTCTTCAAAATTAACAGTTACAGGCGCTGAAATCAAATCGTTGTTAACTAAGGTTCCGTTAGTACTGTTTAAATCCTCTAATACAAATGAATCATCAGTTATTTGACGCAAAATAGCATGTTGCCTTGAAACTGTTTTGGTGGTATAAACAATGTCGTTTGTCTCAGCTCTCCCGATGGTGATATTTATTGGTTTCATTTTTCTTTGCGCAATTTAAGGTAAGTAAAAATCAAGAAAAATAAAGATAACAGCAGTAAAATCAAAGCGTTTCCATGAATAGAAGCGACTTCTAATTGTTTGGTATTGGCATATAAATTCGCATTGATGAGTTGTAAAAAAGGGGCATCTGCTATTTGCTCAGAGCGATCTTGAATACGTGCGAGTCCTTCCGTCCCCCATCTTCCCAAGGAAAAATAACTGAGTGTTTCGGTAAGCTTGTTTTCTAAAGGTTGAACAATTCCTGCGAGAACAATTTGAGGGATAAGCGCCACTGGTAACATCGTCATTACTGCTTCTGTAGTTTTACTCCATGCCGACAATAACAAGCCAAAACAAACAGCGCTAAGTCCCAATATCGCAAGGAATATAAATTGTAGTCCCGCTTCAGATAATGAAGGAAATCCAAGTTTAATAATTCCTAAAAATAAAAATGTTTGCAAGGATGTCAACAAAAACAGTACAGTAGTTTTACTCAATAAATAGGGCAGAATTGCCAGGTTAAAAAAATGTTCCCGCTTAAAAATGGCTTTTTCTCCTACAATTTCTTTTGCTGAATTACTGATGCCAAACCATATAATCGATAATGCGGTGATGAACAATACGCCAATGTTACCTTTTTTTAATCCTTCGTAATTTTCTGTTAGGTGAGGGAAAACCAGTAAAATCAAAAAAGCAATTATTAACGGTTGTGCTAATGCAATGAATAAGTTCTGTTTATTATTTATTTTCAGTGTAATAAACCTTCTAAACAACCACCAAAATTGATAGAAAAAAGCAGTGTCAGTCGTTTCCAATTGTTTGACCGTTTCTTGCTTTGCTGTTTTTTGGTGTAGCTTGGATTTCGTAAATTTTTGATAAAAGCTTTGTGCTTCTTTAGCATCACTTACTTTTTTGTAAACTTGTGGTAATCGTTCGCAATCAAAATGTTGTTGAATTGTATCGATTCCCCCATGGTACACCAAATAACCTCCTTTACCCATAAAAACAACCTCATCCATGAAACTAAGGTCTTCGGGTTTATGAGTGACCATCACTACTGTTGTTCCCAATTCACAAAGTTTACGTAAAGATTTCAAAAACTCTTCAATCGTTTCTGGATCAAGTGGACTAGTGGGCTCATCTAAAAACAAAATTTTGGGCTGTGTCAAAAGTTCAACAGCGATGCAAACACGTTTTTTCTGACCTCCTGAAAGCTTTTTAATGGGCTGAGTTCTCAAATGCGCATCTTGAATGTTTAAAATTCCCAAAACTTCATTTATCCGTTCGTCTAATTCCGATTGATTAAAATGACTTCCTAGCCTTAATTTTGCAGTATAAAACAATGCTTCATCTATGGTTAAATCTTCGTGAACAATATTTTCTTGCGGAACATAACCAATAAATTGCTTCATTAATTCAAAATGCGATTGCACCGAAAGACCAAACAACTTGACATCACCCGAAGAAGGTGAATATACACCGTTTAGTAATTGCATAAGCGTTGATTTCCCACAACCACTTGGTCCCATCAATGCCACCATTTTTTCTTTGGTAATCGAAAAAGAAGCTGAATGAAAACCTATTGTTCCGTTTGAAAACGTAAGTGAAATGTCGTTGGCAGAAATGGCAATTTCCTTAGAAAAATCTTTTGTCGCCTGAGAAATAGAAAACTGATGTAAGCCTATCATTAAGACATCTTCATGTTTTAATTCTTGTTTCTTAATGATACGTTTTCCATTGACAAACGTACCGTTTAAACTATGGTCAGTTATAAAATATTTCGCTCCAATGCGTTCAATTGAAGCATGTTTTCTGGAAATTTGCCGTTCATTTAATACAATATCACAGGAGTTACTTCTCCCGATTGTTACTAAGGATTTTTGTTTTAATAAATCCATTAATAATCCTGTACTCTTCTCTACTTTTTCCGCTCCAACAGCTAATTGAATAAAAATGGACGTGTCTTTTACCAAGGCTAATTTATCTTTTCCTGCCAAGGGAAGCCATTTTTGAGCTTTTACCTTTGTTCCATTGAGAAAACTCCCATTTGTTGAAACGTCTTTAAAATAAACCACGTTGTTTTCTTCTTTCAACACTAAATGATTTCGAGAAACCAATTTATTTTGAATGGAAAAATTTGAGTAATCCCTTCCAATCGTGATTTCTTGACCAGGAATTAATGCTATGGAATGCGTTTGGTTATTATGGTGTAGGAGGAGTTTCATGAAGGGAGTGTTAAAGGATTTAATTAAATGGTTTTTTAATTTCTAATAAGAGTTGTTAGTTTAGCAATTATTTTCATCGGTAGAAACATTTTTTCACTATCTGGAAGCTGAATAAACCCATATTCTTTGTAAAAATCAATAGCGTTTTGATTAATAGGGTCAACAACAACTGCCATTGCACCAATACTTTCATTTGATAATCTATAACTTCTCAATAATGCATCTATTAGCAAAAGCTCTCCTATCCCCTTTCCTTTTTGAGAAATATCTCTTGCAAGCCGCCCTAAAAGAATAACCGGAGCATTATAGTTTTTTGGAACCTTTGAAATATGGCTATCGGGTAACATTTCACGTCCAAGGCTTTCGCTTGTTAAGGTGTAATAGCCAAGAATTTTATTATGATTGTCCACACCTACAAAACATACAGCTAGTTTCTTTTTTACATCTTGACTAACTTGTGTTTTAATATATAGCGTTAGACTTTCTTCTTCACAATTAAAATCAGTTCTGTCGTGGTGTTTTTGTAGTCGTTCGATTTTCACTTCCTACCAATTTGGTCTGCATATCTTTTGGTTGCTGCTATAAGTTTTTCTGTTGGCTCTAAATTCTCATTGAATACCGCTTCAAAGAATAAATCCCTGTCTTTTTTACTGGCTAATATTCTATTGTTTTTTGCCACAATATCTTCTGCTTGCTTTTTCACAACCCTCACAATAAAGCTGCTAAATGACTTGTCCCCACTTAACTTTTGTGCCTTTTGAAATATTTTTTTATCATAAGAAGATAACCTTATTTCAATTCTTTCATCTTTATTTGCTTGTGCGTCCATTTCATTCATTTTGCTACAAATGTACGGTTTTTTATCGTACAATCAAAATTAACTTTTGTTAACCCTCAATGCATGGGGATTTTTTTACCCATAATTTGTTTGTTATTTGTGCTGTCGTTATGATTGAGTGTATTTTGGTCTTTGTTTTCATAAGGCGTAACAGTAGTTCCAACCTCTTGATTAATGGGTAAAAACAAATACATCAACCCAGCCAGCAACACTAAAATCAACACAACCAAACCAATCCACTTCTTTTTTTCTTGTTTCTTTTGAGTTTCTTTTTCTTGAATAACAGTTGTGTGTTTTGATGCAAAAGGACTTTCGATAATTTGAATGAGGGTTAGGGTTATGTTATCTTTTCCTCCTTTTTCTAATGCTTTATCAATTAAATGCGTCACTTGTGTTTCTGGTGGAAGTTGATTTGAAAGTAATTGTTGTATTTCCTCATC
>JAFIEX010000113.1 GCA_020832365.1 Crocinitomicaceae bacterium | reverse complement strand
CACTCAGGGGGCATGGAGAATCACCTTTGCCTTCACCCAATGTTACACATCTTTATTCGTTGGAGCACAATGCCAATGATATTATAGAGCTTATAGATAAGTTAAAGCTTGATAAAATTCATTACGTGGGAAATTCAACAGGTGGAGTATTGGGCTATATCGTTTGTACTCGCTTGGCGGATCGCTTTTTAAGCCTTACAACCTTTGGAACTACGGGTCAAATGAATTTCCCCGCCTGGTCTGCCAGAATGGTTTCAGCTTATGATTCTTTTATGATAAAGGTTTTCAAAAAAAAGTATCTTGCCTTTACTGCCGGGTACTCAGTTAAAAGCAAGGAAGCCAAAGAAAAGGTTTTTCAGATGTTTTTGAAAGCAGCTATTGCCATACCACACCTGAGATATCATCTGGTGAATTACAATTTTCTGGACGAAATAGAAATGCTGACCATCCCCTATTATTTGATTCATTGCGAATATGACAATGACATCAATAAAGCCCTAAAAACGACTTTAGAGGCTATGTCAAAAAATGACAAGGCAAAAGTAGTTGAGCTCAAAGGAGCCGGGCATATTGCCAATCTTGATAAGCACGATGAGTTTAACCATCTGATTTTAAAAATAATTACTGAAAGAGCTATTGATGCAGAAAAATGATTTTGCTATGCGGATAAAGGAATTTGGCAAAAAAACTAGTATGTGTAAATTAGAAAGCCGACACGCAAAACGTTATGAGCAAAGTGAACAGACTGAACCACAGCAAAGTAAAACCAGCTTTTGGCAAGATTAAAAAAAGAAAAAAAGTGCTGATGGAAGAGGAAAGAAAACGTTGTTCATATCGGGAGAAAGTTGGCAATAGTGCAAGTTTTTGACACTCCATGAATAAGAGTCAAACGCGATTTTCATCAAAAAAATAGAAAAAGATGAAAAAATTAATTTTTGGAGGATTAATGTTCCTCACAGTTCTAGTATTAAGCCTTTCAGGATGTAAAAAATCTGAAATTACTTCTATCGACGAAATTAATATTAAGCGAACTTCTAGCTATGAATTCAATTGGGAAGACGTTGATTATGAGACAATAGGTGTTCAGCATAATGAGTTCATGATAAAAGCTTACGACATTCACAAAAGTACTGGGAGACTGGGTCAGGCGATTCTAGGTGAATTGAATTTTGACTTGGATTTACCACTTCAAAAAGCTATTTATCAAGATTTTCATTCTAAATCAATTGAGGAGCATACTGAATATGTTTTAAATAACCTAGGGAAAGATGCTAAAATTGTGTATTCAGCACTCAGGGAAACACTTTATTCATCAGATGATTACATTAGTTTAGTTCGTGATTTTGACTCAATTAAACATACATTGACTCGATTTAAAGGATTAGACTATGGGGTTCTATTGAGTTTTATTGAAGTAGGCAAAGCATCCGCCTATCTCTGGTTTCCAACATCAGAGGCTGGATCTGGGCTTGGCGATGAATATCTTTTAAACACAGAAATATCCCAGAACAGAGCAAGCAATGATCCTCCTCGTACAACTGTTGAAAAAGATGTGTTAGGCGCGTCAACATCAATGGTCGGTTGGGCATTAACAGGTGGTGCTTCATTCGGACCTTGGGGTGCTCTAGGTGGATTTATCGCTGGCACAGTTTTTGGCGCAGTTTCAGGAAGTCTTATCGGCTAAGATTAGTGTTATGAAGACCCGCGAATTAATTTTTAGAACGTTGTTAGCTTTTTTTGTTATTTCGAACTGTTGGTTTTGGTATCAAATTTATCCGTTCATAGAAGAGGCGAGTATAAACATTGATAAAATAACATTAATAAAAATAATTCGAAAATCAATTACTCTTGGCGTATTACTTTCAGTTCCTTTTGGAATATTGAAATACCGAGAGCTAAATAAATGCTCATAACAACAAACAAGCGCAAGCGGCAAACGTTCATTCGTGTTAGCCGCCTGCGCCTGTTTGCGAAACGTTGGCAGCAAGTGTAAAAGACGACCGTGCAACAAGAAAACGAGCGACATAGACAAGAAATAAGTAAACCATTTTGACAGGTGCCCAAAGACATAGAAACGATATTACAAACAGACAGCGAGTAAGCCGACTCACTTTGCCAACGCTTCATTATTTTTTATTTTCCCAGCCGCACATTTTTTCTAATTCAAATATAGCCAGCCGCACATTTGGCACATTGGATTTTGCCAAACACTCAAGCCGACCCTTCACAAAACCCAAAGAGCCAAATTTACCCACCCATAGAAAGATTTTTTTAGAGCGACACAGTATGGCGTTTCACCGAAATAGTTTTGTAGCAGAAATTAAAAAAGAAATCGGTATGGCAAACGCAACACTTAAACAAGAAATACTAAACAGCATTGGTTTGGTTTATAACTTGGCAGAGAAATCTAAGTTAGATGATTCATTATTTGAATTAACAGACAACGAACTTTCATTTCTTGCCGACTACTTTCACATTACAAAAACACAAGCACTTTTAATTGCTGTTATTTTTACTTTGAACTACAAAGGCAGAAAAGTTGATTTAGATGATTTGAATTCACATTTTGAATGTAATCCAATGAAACTTCTTGAATACAGCGATGACTTTGTTGAGTTATATGAAAAACGTTTGCTACGCAAAAACAACAAAAGCAATAGACACAGACAAATAAAACTCAAAGGTGCGGACGAAGAGTTTTGTATAAACGAATTAGTTTCTGAAAAAATACTTAAAAGCGAACCTATTCCTGAAATTTTGATTGATGTTGTAAAATATGAAGACATATTCACTTTACTTGAAAAACTATACGAATTAGGCGAGCAAAGAGATAACGATGAAATTACAACAAGAGAATTGTTTGAGCAGACTCAAAGCATTTTAGATGAAAACATACATTTTGAACTTATTGAGAGAACACGGTTTTTAGGAACATCTATTGAAGAAAAATATTTGTTTTTATACGTTGTTTGGAAATTTCTTGAAGGCGACAAAGACCCTTGGGTTGAACGAACTTTCAAAGGGATTTACGACAGACCAAACGAACGATTTACCCAAATACAAAGGTTTTTAACCAAAGAAAACAATCTGATTAAAGAAGATTGGTTAGAAATAGAAGATGCCGCTTTTTTTGATGATGCTAAAATGAAACTCACAGAAAAAGCTTTAGACCTACTATCCGATTGCGACATTAAATTATTCAACAAAGATTTAGACAAAAAGAAAAAGGAAAATGTAATCCTGCCTGAAAATGTGCCATTTCGTAAACTAATTTATAGTGATGACGAAGCACATCAATTAGATTTATTAAAAACTCTTTTGGTTGAAGAAAATTTCAAGAACACACAAGAACGATTAGTAGAAAAAGCATTGCCAAAAGGTGTAGCAGTATTGTTGCACGGTGCACCAGGCACAGGAAAAACGGAAAGTGTTTTGCAAATTGCCAAAGCAACAAACCGAGAAATAATGAAAATTGATATTAGTGCATCACGTTCTATGTGGTTTGGTGAAAGCGAAAAAATTATCAAACAAGTTTTTAAGGATTATAAAACATATGCAAAAGGACTACAAGCAACACCTATTTTGTTCTTCAATGAAGCTGATGCAATAATTGCTAAACGTAAGGAAGCAAATTCTTCAAATGTGAGCGACACAGAAAACAGAATTCAAAATATTTTATTGGAAGAAATTGAAAACTTTGAAGGCATTTTAATTGCAACAACCAACTTAGCAAACAATATGGATAACGCATTTGAAAGGCGTTTCCTATTCAAAGTTGAATTTAAAAAACCAAGTGTTATCGCAAAATCACAAATTTGGAAATCCAAATTACCACATTTATCAAAAGATGATTGTGAATTGTTGGCTTCTCAGTTTGATTTTTCGGGCGGACAAATTGATAACATCGTTCGTAAAAACGAAATCAACGAGATTATTCACGGCAACAAAGTTGATGTAAAAACGCTTTTTGAATTTTGCAGAGAAGAAACACTAAGTAATCAGTTTTCAAGAACGCAAATTGGATTTAAAAGAAGCAACTAATGACATCATTCACCGCCATAGATTTTGAAACAGCACATCCACAAAAGTGGAGTATTTGCCAAGTTGGTTTGGTGCGTGTAGAAAACGGAATAGTTTCTGAAAAAATTTCATTATTGGTTCAGCCACCGAAAAATTTTTATTGGGAAAAGTTTATAGACATTCACGGAATTACACCCGAACAAACTATTACAGCACCGACTTTTGAAATAGTTTGGCAAAAGATTGAGCCTTTTATCAAGGAACAAATTGTTGTTGCTCACAACGGTTTTGCATTTGATTTTCCTTGTTTGAAAAACGCATTAGCATATTACGACATTACAGAGCCTAGTTACCAAAAACATTGTACTTACAAACTTTACAAGAAAAACTTAGCGACACTTTGCCAAGAAAACAATATTTCGCTAAACCACCACGATGCATTGAGTGATGCAAATGCTTGTGCAGAGTTATTTAATTTGTATTTAAAAATAAATAATTAGAATGAAAAACAGCAACAACATATCAATAAAAACAATCAGTGAATTGCTTAAATGTGATTTCTTTATTCCATCGTATCAAAGAGGTTATCGTTGGACAGAGCAACAAGTAACAGATTTGTTGAATGATGTATGGGAATTTATAAATAAACCAAATAAAAAGGATGATGAATGGTACTGTTTGCAACCAGTTGTAGTAATCAAGAGCGATGATGATACAAAAAACAAAAATAATTTAATTGGAGATTGGCACGATGTAATTGACGGGCAGCAACGATTAACAACAACATTTCTTATCTTAAAAAACTTAGAACGCTTTGTTGAAAGTGAAAGAAAGAACTTCAAAATACAATATGAAACACGAAAAGGCAGTGAAGACTTTTTGACAGAAATAGAAAGCAAATCAGAAGATGATTCTGAAAAAAATATTGATTATTTACATATTTACAATGCTTACACGACTATTAAAACTTGGTTTCAAAAAAAAGCAAATGAAGGGCAAACCTCAATAAGTTCAAAGTTTATTACGCCATTTTTAGAGAAAGTTAAAATCATTTGGTACGAAACTACGGATTCTGATTCTATAGATATTTTTACGAGATTAAACAGCGGAAAGATTCCACTAACAAATGCCGAATTGATAAAGGCTTTGTTTTTGAATAGTTCAAATTTTGTGAATGCAGATGAAGTAAAACTTGGATTAATTCAACGAGAAATTGCTTCAGAATGGGACAGAATTGAATATACCTTACAAGACGATTCTTTATGGTATTTCATCAACAAAAACGAAAACAAGTTAGCAACGAGAATTGAGTTTATTTTCAATTTGATGTATCAGATGGCGCAAGCAAATGATGAGGAGAATGTAAAAAGAGAACAACTTAAAATAAAAACAAAAGAGCAAATTGAAGAAAGGAAAAAGGAACATCTAACAATCTCTGAGAGATTCGGAAATGATGAACACTCAACTTTTCGTTACTTCAATAATCAATTCAAAGAAAAGTCAATAATTGAAGTAGATAAAAATTGGAAAGAAATTAAAAAATATTTCCAAACACTTGAGGAATGGTACTATGACAGAGAATTATATCACAAAATCGGATATCTGATTACAATTGGAACAGACATTAAAGGAATACTTAATGAAAAAAAAGAGAAATCAAAAACAGAATTTGCGAATTGGATTAATCGACAAATAAAAAGCAAATTTGAAAACTTGAAATTGGAAGAAGTAAAATATAACGGAGGGTATGTGCGTGAAATTTTATTATTACACAACATTCAAACAATGCTCAACAATGAAAACGAAACAAATCGTTTCCCTTTCGATAGATATAAAAAAGAGTTTTGGGATGTTGAACATATTCACGCTATCGCAACAGAGGTTAAAGTTAAAAAGGAAGATCAAGCTGAATGGCTGAAATCAAACTTTGTTGAAACAGCCAGCACTCAAAATAAAAACATCGAGGATAAAATCAAAGAAATTAGAGATACAGGGAACACGATTGACGAAGCTGAATTTACATCTATCATTAATTATATTTTGGGCGATGAAGATAACAGCTTAAAAAACCTTTGTTTGTTGGATAGAAGAACAAATCGCTCATATAAAAACGATTCTTTCAAGGAAAAAAGGAGAAAAATAATTAAAAGAGAAATGGAGGGAACTTTTATTCCAATTTGCACAAAGAATGTATTTATGAAATTTTATTCTAATGATGTTAAAGGAATTGAAATTTGGAATGAAACCGATAGAGATTCGTATTTCAAAAATATACAAGACGTAATCAAAAGTATTAAACTCAAAACGACATCAACAGAAAATGAGCAATAATCCAACATCAAAAAAATTAGACTTCCTGCAATTGCTTTCTAATGATAAAGTTATTGCTGAAAATGAAACTTGGCAACCACTAAGCAAAATTGAAATACCTATTATACAAAGAGATTATGCACAAGGCAGAGAGGGGAAAGAGGAACTGCGAAAAAACTTTTTAACTGCTTTACGTGAAGTAATTAATGACAAATCATTGGAATTAGATTTTGTATATGGCAGTGTAAAAAACAAAATTTTGCAACCGCTTGACGGACAGCAACGATTAACAACCTTGTTTTTATTGTATTGGTTTGTTGCAGTAAAAGAAAATAAGTTAAATGATGAGCTAAAAAAACTATTGACGAAATTCACTTACGAAACACGAACAAGTTCAAGAGAATTTTGCAATGATTTAATTAATAAAGGAATTGACATCAACAAACTATTAGAAACAGATTTCTACGATGAAGAAAAAAATAAACCAAAGAACAATGAGTTATCTAAATCAATTATTAACAGTTCTTGGTTTTTCCTTTCTTGGAAAAGAGACCCGACAATAAAATCAATGCTCACTATGTTGGATTCTATTCAGCATACTTTTAAAGATAAAACAGATGTTTGGGACAAGCTAAACAAGATTAGCTTTCATTACATAGAACTACAAAATTTCGGTCTTTCCGATGACTTGTATATCAAGATGAACGCAAGAGGCAAGCATCTTACTGATTTTGAAAATTTCAAAGCAAAGTTTGAGCAACGCATAAAACAAAATAAGTGGGAAATGAACTTAAACCCTACTTCAATATTCTCATATAAAATTGATACGGATTGGACAAATTTGTTTTGGAATTATCGTGATGACAATAATAAAATTGACGAAAGCATTTTAAAATTTTTGGCAAATGCAGCAATTCTTTTTTATGCTCAAAGTTTGGAAATATATAATGATAAGTATGAAAAAGAAAATGTGCGAAATGAGCTTGAAATTAAAAGTAAAAATAAAAACATTACTGATGAGGCAGTAAAGAGAGAACGAATAGAACGAAGAATCGCAAAACTATTTAACGATTTCAGCACAATACAGGCAGAGGATTTTACTACAAAAGAAGCATTTGAATATTTGAAAGAGTGTTTGGACATTTATTGCAAAGACAATAATGATAAGTTAAATACTGAATTGTTACTTTGGGATTATAAAAGCAAAGACAGTAGCTTATTTAAAGGCATAATAAAAGTTGATAATTCACCAACATATAAACAACGAGTTTTATTTTATGCTCAAAGCAACTATGTAAAAAATGTTGGTAGCAAAATTACTGTTGAAACTTTCTCTGATTGGTTGAGAGTAGTTAGAAACATTATTGAAAATGCCACTATTGACAGTTCAGCGACATTTATGGGTGCAATAAATTTGATTAAAGAATTATCAAATGGTTGTAATGATGTTTATGATTTTCTTTCTAAAAATTCAATTCAATCAAAATTTGCCGAAGAACAATTAAAAGAGGAAATAAGAAAGTCAAAATTGATTGTTAGTAATACTGAGATTAAAACAATCCTATTTGAACTTGAGGACACTTTGTTTTGCAAAGGCACAATTAATTGGTGTTTAGAGTGCTCAGATAAAGTTGAAGAATTGAACAAAATTAAAGGAATAATCGATTCGCATTTGAGTCAAAACAATATTTCAAACTTGTTTCGCAGAGCATTGTTAACAATTGGAAATAACGATTTTTATAATTATTGGGGTACTTGGAGTTACAACACGAACACTCATAAAAAATGCCTTATTGAAAGCCGAAATGAATTTAAAAACAGTTTCACTAAAAATTATTGGTTTGATAATTATTTAAAACCATTAATTATTCAGCTTTGTAATAATGGTAATGACCTACAAATTATTGTAGATTCATATACTTGCACGGAATATATCCCAAATTGGAAAAGCAGGTTGATAAAAGAACCAGATTTATTAGATAATAATTGTCAAGGGCATTATATGGGAATTACAGATGATAACAAGCAATGCTATTTATATGGTTGGAAGAAAAGACCTGCCAGCAGAGATGAATGTTACCTCGTGGAGTAAAACATACTAATAAATACGAAATTAATTATGTCAAAAAGAGGCTACATATCAAGATACTTGCTAATTCTCAAAAAGTTGAAAGTAAAACCTTATTCAACTTATGAGGAATTACAAACCTACATTGAAAACCAATTTGATTTTTTGCAAATGCAAGACGATACTTTGAATGTTGGTTTTTCAAAACGGACACTGCAAAGGGATTTGAAAGAAATCAGAAATGTTTTTGGAATTGACATAGAGTATTCAAAAACAAATAAAGGTTATTATATCAGTCAAAACGAATCAGAAAATATGAATTTTCAAAGAATGATTGAAGCCTTTGATATGTTCAATTCATTAAACCTTGCACAAGACTTGACACCTTTTATTCACTTGGAAAAACGCAGACCTCAAGGAACTGAAAACTTATACGGTTTGCTTCACGCAATCAAGAATAAACTTAAAATCAAATTCACTTATCAGAAATTTTGGGAAGAAGAATTAAGCCAACGCTTTGTAGAACCTTATGCTTTGAAAGAGTTTAAAAATCGTTGGTATGTATTGGCAAAAGACAACAAAGACAATAACATTAAAAGTTTTGCTCTTGACCGTTTAACAAATCTTGAAATCACAACACAACATTATCAGTATCCCGACAATTACAGCATTGAACAAAGTTATCGCTATTGCTTTGGCATTATCAGTCCAAATGGTTCAGACCCGCAAGACATTATTTTATCGTTTGACCCATTTCAAGGTAAATACATCAAGACTTTACCATTACACGAAACGCAAGAGGTTTTAGCGGACAACGAACAAGAAACGAGAATAAAACTCAAACTCTGTTTGACACACGACTTAGTTATGGAATTGCTCTCATTTGGCGACAATATGAAAGTAATTGAACCAAAAAAATTAGTCGATGAAATCAAAGAAGCACATAAAAATGCATACAAACAATATTAGCCTACACACAAGGTCAAGCACATTTGCAAACCACTCAAGCCAACACGCTGACCAAAGTTTGCAAAAGAGCTTGCCCTTTACCCAGGCAGACAAAATTGAATTAAAAAAATCTCCTCCCCTTCTGAAAATAAAAAATATGCATACGCTCAACCCGACACGAACAGATAAAAAAGCAAACAGACAATGACACTTAAATTAAAGACTTACAATGGTTTACAAGGACGAACAGACAGAGCACCAGCTGCCAACATTTACCCGAGTAGTCGACAAAAGCGCTAAAAAAAAGCGATGAATTTGCTTA
>JAFIEX010000112.1 GCA_020832365.1 Crocinitomicaceae bacterium | reverse complement strand
ATGGCGTTTCGAGAGAAGCGGAAACCTGTGTGGAAAGGAGAGTGAGTGGGAGTGTAAGAGGGAATGTGAGTGTGGAGTGTGAGTGTGAGGAGAGTAGAATAATAAATTTAAATACATAAAGATGAGAAAATTAATTTTATCGGCGGCGTTAACTGGGGCTGCAACGACCAGGGCACATTGTCCTAACATACCATATACTCCAAAGGAAATTGCGGAAGAAGCAAAGCGCGCGGTGGATGCTGGAGCTAGTATTGTGCATATTCACGCTAGGGAGGATAATGGACAGCCTACATTTAGAACAGAAGTGTTTGAAGCGATTCAACGGGAAGTTAGAAATTTATGCCCTGACGTGATCATCAACTACTCTACTGGTGCTATTGGTATGAATGCAGCTGACCGTGTAAAACATTTGATCGCCACAAAGCCAGACATGGCTGCGTTCAATATGGGAAGTATGAACTACGCTATTTTCTCAAAAAAACAAAAGAAATTTTTCTGGAATGCGGTTTTTGAAAACTCCTTTGACACCATGATACATGTGGTTCAAACTATGAACGAAAATGGAGTTGCACCTGAAATGGAGTGTTTTGATACTGGTCATATTCGAAATGCAGAACCACTAAAAGAAATGGGCATATTACCTGCAAACGCATGTTACAGTTTGGTAATGGGTGTACTAGGTGGTATTCCTGCAACTCCAGAAAATTTAATGCACCAAATCAGTCAAGTTCCAAAAGATGCTTTTTGGCAGGTTATCGCAATCAGTAGAAAACAATGGCAAATGGCTGCAATTGCTTGTACAATGGGGGGGAATTTTAGGGTTGGCTTAGAAGATAACTTCTATTTACCAAACGGGGAAATGGCCAAATCAAATGGTGAATGTGTCGAATGGGGCGTAAAATTAGCAACCATGATGGGACGAGAAGTGGCATCTATTGCAGAAACAAGAGAAATGTTAAATATTCCATTCAAAGGCTAAGTCATGTTCCATCCCGAAACATTTAAAGACAAAGTGGCGCTTGTAACAGGCGGAAGAAGTGGTATTGGTTTTACCATAGCTCAGAACCTACTGCAACTAGGCGCTAAGGTGATTATTGTTGCTAGAAAAGAAGATAAACTTAACGAGGCATTGTTGGAATTATCCACCTTTGGTACCTGCAAAGCAATGCCATGTGATATTCGGGAGACGACCGAAATTCAGGAACTTGCTAAATTCATCCAATCTGAATTTGGGAAACTGGATATTCTAGTGAACAATGCTGGTGGTCAATTCCCAGCTTTAGCGGAATATATTAGCGACAAGGGTTGGAATGCTGTAATCAATAATAATCTCAACGGCACCTTCTACATGACAAGGGAGATGGCTAATGCTTTTTTCATCCCTCAAAAACAAGGAGTTGTAGTCAACATTATTGTGGACTTATACCGGGGTTTCCCTGGAATGGCACACACTGGTGCAGCTAGGGCGGGTGTAGAAAACCTCACCAAAAGTTTAGCGCAGGAATGGAGCGATTTTAACATCAGATTAAATTGTGTTGCACCTGGAATTATTGATTCCTCTGGGCTTCAAACTTATCCACCACCAGTAAGAGAAAAATTAGAAGATGCCAAAAAAGCTATACCTATGAAACGCTTCGGCAAAGCACAGGACATTGCTAATGCTGTTTGTTTCTTGGCGAGTCCTTTAGCTGATTATATTACTGGTACTACTTTGTATGTTGATGGTGCACAACATTTGAATTTTGACAAGATGGGGTTACCCAATATTTTAAAGTCATTTTTGTAAAATTAATTATATGGAAGAGCCAACTAAAACAATTTTAAAAGGGGGGGAATTTCTGATGAAATCTACTCCAGCAATTGAAGTTTTTTGTCCTGAAGATTATACTGAAGAACAAAAAATGTTCCGTTCCTCCATGCGTGATTTTTTGTTGCAAGAAGTTGAACCAATTAAAGAAAAGTTCGACAGTAAAGACGGCACGACTATAGCGCCGGTTCTCTTAGAGAAAATGGGAAATCTCGGCTTTCATGGTATTGGTGTTCCAGAAGAATTCGGTGGTTTGAATTGCGATTTCAAAACAGAATTGGCTTTTGGAGAAATTGCATCAGATAGTTTTGCTTTTGCGCAATCTATTGGTGTGCATACAGGACTTGGCATCTATCCTATTCTACTTTATGGCACTAAGGCTCAAAAGGATAAGTATTTAACCAAAATAGTTTCCGCTGAAATCAAGTGCTCATACTGCCTAACCGAGCCCAGCGCTGGGTCAGATGCCAATGCTGGCAAAACAAAAGCAACCTTGAGCGCTGATGGCAAGTATTATTTACTGAATGGCCAAAAAATGTGGATCACCAATTCAGGTTTTGCCGATGTTTTCTTTGTATTTTGTAAGATTGAAGATGACCCAAATTTATCCTGCCTAATTGTGCATAAAGAATGGGGCGTAAAATTAGGTGAAGAAGAGAAAAAAATGGGAATTCATGGTTCTTCAACGCGTCAAGTTTTCTTTGAGGATGTAAAAGTTCCTGTTGAGAACCTGCTTGGTGAGCGCAACAAAGGTTTTAAAATTGCCATGAATGCGCTCAATGCTGGAAGAATAAAAATTGCTGTTGCCAATTCTGCGATTGCAGCTCGGGCTTTCAAACTTGGTGTTAGTTATGCCAATCAGAGGGTACAGTTTGGTCAAGCGATCAGCGAGTTTGGTGCTATTCAAGAGAAAATTGCCAACATGGCCATTCAAATGTATGCCAATGAAAGTGCTTGGAATAGAATAGCGCATCATGTAGACCTCGTTTACGACGAAATGGTCGAAAATGGTGTTTCCAAAATTGATGCTAAATTCCAATCCATCGCTGAATTTGCTATGGAATGTGCCATGTCTAAAGTTTATGGTTCGGAAATGGAGCAGTTTGTTGTTGACGAAGCACTTCAAATGCATGGCGGCATGGGCTATTCTGGAGAAAGCGAGATAGAGACATTGTACCGTAACATTAGAGGGAATAGAATTTATGAAGGAACGAATGAAATCAATCGCATGCTCATCCCCTCTACCCTGCTTCGCAAAGCAATGAAAGGAGAGCTGGACTTGATGGGACATACCATGCAGATTTTTCAGGATTTGCAGCAAGGAAAAATCTCTACAGTCGCAGGAGAGGTGGATGATTGGAAATTCTTAGCTGCTTATTTGTCCAACGTAAAAAAAGTTTGTCTATTAGCACTTGGTCAAGCTGTGCAAGTATTTCAAGATAAAATCAAAGACGAGCAAGAAATTTTAATGCGTGCAGCAGATATGCTCATTCAGACCTACTATTTGGAATCGGCAATACTTCGCTCTGAAAAGCACTTTAATACGAGCAATGGTTCAATTAGAAAAGATATTTGTATTGCGCTAATGTATGCAACTGCTGATGAATTAAAAGTCGCCGCTAGAGATATTATTTATGCTTCAGCTCAAGGAGATATGGCTACGATGGTGCTCAAATCATTGAATAAATTACTTCAATTACCCGTGACAAATTTGAAGGATCGTAAAAGAAATATTGCCAAGCATTTTATTAGTGTTAACCAATACCAAATATAATGGACACTACCGAATTAAATAAGGACTTGAAGACACCTTTGGATAATTTTTATCACTGGGAAAAAACAGATCCACATCGCGTTTTCTTAAGACAACCAGAGGGAAGCAATTGGCTTGAATTGAGCTATGCTCAAGCGGGAACTGAAGCCAGAAAGATGCTGAAGGTACTTCGTGAAAAAGGTATGCAAAAAGGCGACCATATAGGTATTTATTCCAAGAACTGCTACCATTGGATTATAGCCGACATTGCTATCATGATGGGCGGCATGGTCTCTGTTCCTTTTTATGCGTCAACTCCTAGAAAACAACTGCAAGAAATCATTGAAAAAAGCGATATTAAGCTCTTATTTATAGGTAAGTTAGATGAGTGGGGAGATAGAAAAGAAGCCATTTCTGAGTCGTTGAAAGTCATACGTTTTCCACATTATAAAGGAAATGCTTTAGTTGAAGTTGGAGATGATTGGACTGACCTAATGGCAAACGTAAGTCCAGATTATGATACAATTACACCAGGACTGAATGACTTGTGGACCATTTTGTTTACATCAGGGACAACAGGTAGTCCGAAAGGAGTAATGCACTCTTATCGCGCACCAGCCTTAATTATTAGTGGAGAGAAACTGACAAATTTCATAGGTATTTTTAAAACAGATCGACCCAGACATATTTCCTATTTACCCTTAAACCACGTAGGTGAAAGAATAGGTATTGAAATCAATTGCTTGGCAACTGGTGGCTCGATTTCTTTTGGCGAATCCATTGATACTTTTGCAAAAAACTTGCAGTCGGTGCAGCCTACGATGTTCTTTTCCGTGCCTAGAATCTGGAATAAGTTCTATCAAGGTGTTTTAGCGAGATTAAGTCAGAAAAAACTAAATCTCCTTTTTAAAATTCCTGTTATCAATAACATCGTTAAAAATAAAATCAAATTTGGACTGGGTTTAAGTCAAGCTAACATTGTGGCAACCGGTGCAGCGCTAACTCCTCAGCACCTAAAACAATGGTTCAAGGTGTTAGATATTCACTTAATTGAATCTTACGGAATGACGGAAGCATGTGGATCAATAACCAATGGCGTTGACCCTGACACCCCCATGGACTCCGTTGGTAAGGCCGTTCCTTTCTGTGAAATCAAAATTGATGAAAGTTCAGGAGAAATATTGATGAAAACACCCCATTGTATGTTAGGTTATTACAAGGAGCCCGAATTAACAGCTAAAGTTATCCGAGATGGATGGATTCATAGCGGTGATAAAGGAAGAATTGATGAAAATGGCTATTTATATTTAGAAGGAAGAGTGAGTGATACTTTTAAATCAACAAAGGGGAAGTTTATAGTGCCGGCGCCAATCGAAGAAATACTAAGCACCTCTACCCTATTGGAACAAGTTGCTGTTGTTGGTCATAACGTTCCTCAACCGATAGCTTTAGCCAATCTTTCGGAAGAAGGTCTAAAATTAACAGCTGATGAAGTAGAAAGTGAGCTAAGCGATTTGATTAAGCACACCAACGAGCAGCTAATGGCTTTCCAAAAAATCAGCACTTTGGTTATAATCACTGAAACTTGGACAGAATTGAATCAATTGCTAACACCAACAATGAAGGTTAGAAGAGCTAAGCTACATGAAAAATACGAGAAGCATTATGTGGCTTGGCACGAGCATAAGCATCCTGTAATTTGGCATAAAAATGAAAACTAAAAAAGTCGGCATATCTGGTGGTTCTGGCGGATTGGGCCTTGCCATAACGCGCAAATTTTTAGCCGACAACTATGAAGTCGTTTGGATTGGCAACAATGAAGCAGAATTAATACAAGGAAAAGAGATGCTTTTAAAAGCGTTTCAAGGTGCTTCCATTGACTATTTTGTAGCTGATTTGACCAATGCTAATGATTTCGAAAGACTGCATGCTTGGCTAGCCGAACATCACCAAGACATCACTGTTTTTATCAATAATGCAGGCTTTACAACATTTGGTTATGTTAATGAAATTTCAGAAAAATGGGAAGAAAATATGATTGCACTCAACATATTAGCAACATATAAATTAACACGGGTATTTTTACAATGGATGATGGAACGCAATGATGGAACAATCATCAACATCAGCTCTAATTCCTCTTTTCAGCCAAGTCCAAGAATTACGACTTATGCCGCCACAAAAGCATTTGTAACTAGCTTTTCTAGAGGCTTGCAAGAAGAGTTAAAGATGCAAGGTTCCAATGTCCTAGTGATGACGGTATGTCCAGCGGCTATTCAAGATACCGCATTTAAGAAAAAAGCAAAAATGGATAAGGTAAAAACTTTTAACGGTATTGCTTTTACCACTGCCAAAGAAGTGGCTGACGACCTTTGGAATGGCTTTTTGAAAAAAAGAGATTTCGTCGTTAGTGGCTGGAAAATGAGAATACTTTATCGAATTAAATGGTTGGTGCCTTACCGCATACAACTATGGATGGTTAAGAACGAAACAAAAGAAACAATATAAAAATGAACAGTTATTATTTTACCGAGGAGCATGAAATGTTCCGTGAGAGCTTAAGAAGTTTTTTAGAAAAGGAAGTTATTCCAAACATTGACAAATGGGAAGAAGACCAAAGAATTCCTAGAAGTATTTGGGAAAAAATGGGTGAAATGGGTTTTTTAGGACTGGGTTACCCTGCGAAATATGGCGGAATGGATTTGGACTTTTTCTATGATGTTGTATTTTGTGAGGAAACCTCAAAAGTTTTTTCTGGTGGATTTACCATCACGCAGTTAGTTGTGCAATACATGTCAGGTCCTTACCTACTCAAATATGGTTCGGAACAGTTAAAACAAAAATATTTACCCGGAATTATATCAGGGAAATTAATTTCATCCATCGGTATTTCTGAGCCAGGAGCAGGCTCTGACGTAGCCAATATTCAAACGACAGCCAAGAAACAAGGAGACCATTATATCGTGAATGGCTCCAAAACCTTTATCACCAATGCCGTTTACGGTGACTTCATTGTAACAGTTGTAAAAACAGATCCAAATGCAGGTGCAGCTGGATTTTCACTATTGGTAATTGATGTTAACACACCCGGCGTAACGACGACTAAACTGAAAAAATTAGGCTGGCATGCTTCCGATACTGCTGAAATTGCTTTTGAAAATGTTAAAGTTCCTGCTGAAAACCTGCTAGGCGAAGAAGGTAAAGGTTTTTATTATTTGATGGGTGGTTTGCAATTAGAGCGATTAGCTGGAGCAATCAGTGCTTATGCTGCTTGTGAGTCTGCATTGAAATACGCGCTTCAATACATGTCAGAAAGAGAAGCATTTAACAGACCAATAAACAAATTTCAAGTTTTAAGACACAGGGTTGCACAATTGGCATCTGAAATTGAAGCGACGAAGCAATTTGTTTTGTACTGCTCTCGCCTGAACAATGACAAAAAATACGCAGTAAAAGAATGTTCCATGGCCAAATTACTTGCCACTGAATTATCTGATAAGGTCATGTACCAATGTTTGCAGTTCTTTGGCGGATACGGATTTATGGAAGAATACAAAATGGCTCGTATGTTCCGCGACAGCAGAGTTGGAACAATTGGTGGAGGTACTTCTGAAATAATGAGAGATATCATTGCAAAAATGGTAATCGATGAAGTGGCTTATGACGATGCAGCGGAGAAAAACAAACAAGCAACGAATACCGATGGAGTTATCGATTTCGATAAAATTCTTGGTGCAGTTCAAAAAAATGCAGAAAAGAAAAAAGCGATCGGTAATACTTTAAAATTTGATTTTGGCGATCAATTCATTTATTTAGATGGAAAACAAGATAAAAACGTAGTTACCGCTGAAAACAAAGATGCAGAGTGTACCGTGTTAATTCAATTAGCGGATTTTGCTGCATTGATGAAAGGAGAACTCAACCCAATGACAGCCATGATGAGCGGAAAAATTGAAATAAAGGGAGACATGGCCGTAGCCATGAAATTACAGGCTGTTTTTGGATAAAAAATATTGAAGATATGAAGTGCTGACTGCCATTTTATGTGATATTAAGTTGATGAAAATTAGTTTTACATGGTAGTCGAGCCTAAAGATTTCTAGTATAGTATGCTCCTGTCAAGTGGCTCATTTACGCTGTAGTTCGTCTTAAAATCGCCATAAATCAGCTAAGTTTTCATTTTTTTTCTCAACTTAGCGGTATGTTATTGAATCGGATTTGGATTGGGCTGTTTTTCATAGCCATGATACTTGGATTATACAAGCTTGTCTTTTTGGGGGACATTGATGTCTTTAAAGATATTGTAGACCAATTATTCGTTAGTGCAGAACTTGGATTTAAAATTGCGTTATACTTAACCGGTGCTTTGTGTTTATGGATGGGAATAATGGAAATTGGGGAGAAAGGAGGCGCTGTAAATATTTTAGCCAAAGTTTTTGAACCATTTTTCACTAAAATCTTCCCAGAAGTGCCTAAAAATCATCCTGCGCATGGAGCCATGATGATGAATTTCAGTGCCAATATGCTCGGGTTAGACAATGCCGCTACCCCACTAGGATTAAAAGCAATGAAAGAATTGCAAACCATCAACCCTGAAAAAGACAAAGCATCCAACGCTCAAATCATGTTTTTAGTGCTTAACACATCAGGGCTGACTATTATTCCTGTAAGTGTGATGGCTTATAAAACAAGTTATGGCTCTGCTTCTCCTAGCGATATTTTTTTACCGATTTTAATTGCCACTTTTTTCGCTTCACTTGTTGGAATCATTGCTGTTTCCATCAAACAACGGATTAATCTTTTTCAACCAGTTATTTTACTATATTTAGGATCTATCACCGCATTTATTGTAGGTTTATTGGTTTGGCTAACCCAGTCGCCTGAGTACATATCCCCCGTTTCTAAAGTTGGTGGAAACTTACTACTATTCAGCATCATTATCTTTTTCATTGTGCTTGGTGTTCGTAAAAAAGTTAATGTATATGATGCCTTCATAGACGGTGCCAAAGGAGGTTTTGAAATGGCCTTAAAAATCATCCCCTTTCTAGTAGCTATTTTGGTGGCAATAGGGGTGTTTAAAGCTGTGGGTGCAATGGAAATGTTACTCCAAGGAACAAAAGATTTATTGATTTATACTGGTGTTATGTACACAGAGTTTGTAGATGCACTTCCCGTAGCAATAATGAAACCATTAAGTGGTGGCGCTGCAAGGGGTATGATGCTAGAAGTTTTTGACACCCATGGCGTTGATTCCTTCGCTGGTAAAGTTGCTGCTACACTGCAAGGTTCAACGGAAACTACACTTTATGTACTCGCGGTTTATTTTGGTTCAGTTGGGATAAAAAAAACCCGCTACGCGGTCGGAATTGGACTTTTAGCAGATTTAGCAGGAATAATAGCCGCCATTTTTGTTTCTTACCTTTTCTTTTTTCAGGCTGGGTAAAAATGGTTTTTTATCTTTATCATGATGATTCTTGATCTTATTTCATAGGTGGTTATTAAAAAACTAATCAAGATTTTTTACTTTACTTTGAGCGTTGCCCCCTTCTCTTCATTAACGAACACTCGTCTTAGCGAATACGAAGGGACGAACAACAAAACAATATTCACAAGAACCCAAAACAAGTAAAAAACTCAATTTTTTCCCTATCTTTACTTAACCACAAAAAATTGTTTTACACAACAATGATATAACAGTGATTATCAACGAATAGACATCAATTTCCCCTGACTTTCATTCACCGTCATAAACTATTCAGAATGGCTAAGTTCACCGAGATCGCTTACAAGTTTCAATGGTGTAGGAGGGAGAAAGCAATCGCCATCAAGAGTGTTAGTGCTATTATTGCCTTCATCATTAGTTTTGGGTTGTACAATATTCTTTTATAGCAAAATCATTTTTTAATATGTACTTGATTTTGTTTCATAAAATCACGTAATATAGGTTCTCATTTTCAGATTTAACATCATTAATAACCTGAATTTGATCTTTGTAGTAACTTCCAATCAAAAAAATTTTAAATAGCGTCTTTTCTCCTAGGAGAAAACTGGTACAACAGTCTTCTTAATCGTTAGCCAAATGATTTTTAAATCGTGTGAAAGGGTAGGACGTTGGATGTATTTTTGGTTTAGCGCTAACTTGGCG
>JAFIEX010000111.1 GCA_020832365.1 Crocinitomicaceae bacterium | reverse complement strand
CCTCAGGATAATTAGTTAAATCAATCGCTGGAGACTCTATCCATCCAATTTGATCAGAAAATGTAGAAGGCTGTCCTGGTTGTGCAGCATCTGAATCAAACATGGCAAATCCATTCGAAGCTGTAGAAGACTGAATGATTTCTGCCGTAGGGCTTGAGAATTGTCCTTGAGGACCTTGGGTGGTTACTGTCCAAATGTTATTTTGACCACCAGTTGTCCATGCTGGAGCTGCACTGTTGTTGTTTCCAGCTAGTCCATTGCCAAAATCCTCATACCAAATGGTATCTCCAGAGGCTTTTGGAGTGATAAATTGATGGTAATTTTGTGAAAGCGTACTTTCATTTTTTCCCGTTGTTTGAAATGCTGATTCCGCAGCAATATTAGAACGGTTTGGCGCTTGTGCTAACGTTATACTAACTGCACCTATAGCCAAAATGCTTAAGTAATTTTTTTTCATGGTTTTTTTTTTGTTTAAACAAATTTAATGCAATAATAATTATCTTTACCCAAATGCTGAAATATTTTGTAAGCTAATTTATTTTTAATTATTTTTAAATTTAATGTAATGATTCTCAAAGCAGTAATAAATAACCTCATTAATGTAATATTTTTATCATTAGTTCTATTAATTTCAGGCTTATTTAATATCGTTTTTGCACAAGAAAAAAAAGTTGTTTCGCATCTGGAGTACAACAATTGGAAAACACTTCAAAACCCTAATATCTCTGATTTTGGAAATGTTATAAGTTATGAAATTAAACCGCACAGAGGAGATGGCGCTTTGTTTATAACTGCTAAAGAAGCTAAAGACACTTTGTCGATTGAGCGTGGAAATACTGCATTGATTTCGAAAGATGAAAAATTTATTGTATTTAAAATACATCCTGGTTTCGATACTCTGAGAAAACTAGAATTAGATGAGGTTAAAAAAGATAAATGGGTTAAGGATTCTTTAGGTATAATTCAATTGATTAATGGTGAATCCGTAAAGTGGCCAAATATCAAAAAGTTTCAATTATCCGAACAAAATAATTTATTAGTGGCTTTATCTTATGAAGAGCAAAAAAAAGTAAAAAATGAAAGCGATGGCAAATCGAAAGGTTTATTTAGCTGGTTGGTAAATCGCAAAAATAGGTCAGAATCAAAGGATGATCTGATTAAAGAATCTGGAAATCCGCTATATTGGTGTTATTTAAGTGAGACTTGGAAGGGAGAAAAACAAACAATAGCAAATGTAGCTGATTTTCTTTTAGCTGAAAAACAAAATATTCTCCTATACTCTACTAAATTTAAAGAAGATAAAAAAGAATTTTATCAGCTGCATATCAAACATTTCGAGCAGAATAAAGACATCAATATTGAAACTAAGTTTACGGCTATTGCGAAGTGGGGGTTTGATGATAACGCCAATAAGTTGTTTTTTCTAGCCTCTCAAGACACAGTAAAAAAGGAAAAGCAATTTGAATTGTATCTCTGGCAACTGGATGATTCACAGCCTTTAAAGGTGGATATGCCTGAAACAATAAACGGTGAAAAATATTGGCCTTCTGAACACCGTAAACCGTTTTTCTCTAAAAAAACTAACAGACTGATTTTTGGAATACATGAACCAATTCCACAAATGCCAAAAGATACATTATTTAAGACTGAAAAGGCTAATCTGGATATCTGGCATTATCAAGACGCGCGATTGCAACCGCAACAATTGAAAGAACTAGATAAGGATCAAAAGAAAAGTCTATTGACAGTATTGCATTTGAATGGTAATCAAATGATGGTTTTGGATACTGCAGACGTAAGTTTTTCTGCGCATAATAATGGCGACGCGGATTTCTTTTTAGGTCGAGATGTTAGCCCTTACCAATCCAGTTATAACTGGAGTTACCCTTGGTTAGCAGATTATTTTGTTGTAAATGTGAACACCGGAGAGAGAACGAAACTAAAAGATAGTATTGCCTACAGTTATGGTTTGTCTCCTAAGGGAAATTATTTTGTTTATTTTCATCCTAGTGATAATAATTGGTACTTTTCTAATGTGCTAACTCAGCAAGATGAGTGCATTACTTGTTTTGCTCAAGAAAATTCAAACATCCAATGGACGAGAGATGTTAATGGGATGCCACATGAACCAAGCGGTTTTGGTATTGCTGGCTACACCAAAGATGAACACGCTTTAATTTTTTACAGTGAGTTAGATATTTGGGAAGTGGTGCTGCCTAACAACAGTCTTAGCTGCATCACTAATGAACACGGCGCCAATAATAACCTCGAACTTCGATTGATAAAATTAGAAAAAGACAGTGTTTACATTGAGCTAAAGGATGCACTGATTCAAGCAGTGGACAAGAAGCGTGGTGATCATTCATTTTTGCGCCTAAGAAAAGGTCAACAGAAGTACGATTTGGAAACACAGTTTACTTCTAACCATGCATTTTCTCAAGTCCTAAAAGCCAAAGAAGCCAATCAACTGATCTTTAGAAAGGGTAATGTTAAAGACTATCCTGAATTATTTGCTGCTGATTGGGACTTTCAAGTGGTTGAAAAAATTTCAATAACCAATCCGCAACAAGCAGATTTTCGCTGGCCAACAGTGGAAAAAATTTCCTGGACAACCCCTGAAGGAATTGAGACAGATGGTTTAATTTATAAACCAGATGATTTTGATATTAATAAATCTTACCCTATGTTGGTTTATTTCTATGAAATGTACACTGATCGTATTCATCAGCATTATATTCCAAGACCGACAGCATCAATTATTTTCCCAACGGAATATACTTCTGCAGAGTATATCGTTTTTATTCCTGATGTCCGATATGAGTCAGGTTACCCGGCTAAAAGTGCCTACGATTGCATTGTAAGCGGCACAGATGAAGTGTTGAAACTTTACCCTAATATAGATCCAACAAGATTAGGATTGCAAGGACAGTCTTGGGGAGGCTATCAAACAGCACAATTAATTACTATGACCAACAAGTACAAGGCTGCAATGGCCGGCGCACCTGTAAGTAATATGATTTCTGCTTATGGAGGGATTCGATGGGGCAGCGGTTTAAATCGACAATTCCAATATGAAAGAACACAAAGTAGAATAGGTGCAACAATTTGGGACGCACCAGAATTGTATATCGAAAACTCACCACTTTTTGGTGTGCCTAATATTCAAACGCCTTTATTAATAATGCACAACGACAATGATGGAGCTGTGCCGTGGTATCAGGGAATTGAGTTATTTACTGCGATGAAAAGGTTGGGGAAACCAGTATGGATGTTGAACTATAATGGAGACGACCATAATTTGATGAAGAATGCCAATAGAATGGACTTAAGTATAAGAATGCGACAGTTTTTTGACCATTATTTGCAAGAAGAGCCTGCGCCAAAATGGTTGTTGGAGGGGCTTCCTGCCTTGGAGAAAGGCAAGCAAAATGCGCTTGAATTAATGGAGTAATTAACATAGTTCTATTCATAAAACCATTGCATAAGCTGAATCTGGCAAGCTAATATGGCCTAATTTTGAGCCTAGTATGCAAACGAAAGCAATTCAAGCACTGGTTTCTTTATTAGATGATCCAGATTTTTCGATACAGCAAAGTGTGAAAGAGCAGATTCTTTCGCAGGGCAATGATGTTATCCCTTATTTGGAGGATGAAAAGTTTAGTGCAGCTGCTAGCCCTGCGACAATACAACGTATTGATGCATTAATTCAGGAAATAAAGGTGGCAAATGCCATGCTTGATTTGAAATCATGGTTCAAATTTCCTGAAAAAGACATAGCAAAGGGTTGGCTAAAATTCTCAAGAATAGCCTATGCAGATGAAGAGTTATCCTATATCCAACAAGAATTAGAAAATTTCAAAAAACACATTTGGCTTGAAATGAATCCACGTCAAACCAGTTTTGAAAAAGCAAAAACACTAAATTATCTCTTTTTTGAGGTGTTTGGGTTTGAAGTTAATCTCAAGCCTAGTGCCGTTTCGCTACTTCCCGATGTGTTGATTTCTAAGTCTGGTTCGCCATTAGCATTAGCAGCCCTATATTCTTATTTTGCTTACAGTAATCATTTTCCTGTGCATTTATTTAAGGATAGTTCTAATAGGCTCTTTCTAGGTTGTATCGACCAATCTCACATTTATCGTATGCTTTATGGCTACCCCAATCTTGGTAATGCGCTCTTTTTTATGGATATCAAAGCAGCAAACGATATCGTAATACCACCAAGTAAATGGGGAGATAACCTCGAGTTTGATAACCGGAAAATTCAACCAATGGCACATTCCGAAATTCTGATGGCTCTAATGAAAGAGTACAACGAAAAAGATCAAAACGAAATGCGTAAATCGGTTTGTAAGCAACATTTAAAATCTGTCATTTATTGATGCTTAAAAATATCTACATTTTGGAATGAAATTTGCCCAATAAACATCATGAAGCAAAACATATTTATTGCGATTTTTTTGTTTTTGAATAGCTTGTTAACTGCGCAAGTCCCAGATGGTGTTTACCGGGGGATAATTCAAAAAAACGGTCAGGACCTTAAAGATTCAGATGTACTTTACATTGCTATAAATAATGCTGATTTTTCTAATTCTCATACAAGGATGGAAATTTTAAGTACGAAGCTATACGCCGTTAAGAGGGCAGAAATTAGTTTCGACAAGGATGCTTTGCATATAGAGGAAAAATTGGTTAAAAGTAACAGTCGAGATAGAAACGCACCTTTGTGTAAAATGAAGTATGCGTTAGAATATAATTATGAATCAGGATACCTCTCAGGTTCTTTCATAAGCTTGGATTGCAAAAGAAATGTTGGGACTGTGGTGCTTTACCGCACTGAAGAGGTGTTTAATTTTGATGAAGAACCTGCGAATACGCATTATTTCCAACATCAATTAGTACGTGCAATAAGTCGGGGCTTTCCTGCACCAGAAGTTTTGGAAAAAAAACGCATGGCTTTTCAATTTCAACCTATACTTTTTGATCATGACGCAGCGGTTATTCGTCCCGAATATCATGCTTATTTAAAAGAAATGGCAGTTTTACTGGATGCCATCCATGATTTAAGAGTGAAGGTTACTGGTCATACAGATGCTGTTGGAACGGATGCCTATAATATTGGTCTATCTGAGCGAAGAGCTGCTGCCATTATCACATTTTTTGCCAAGCAAGGTATTGATTCGGATAAACTAGAAATGGACTTCAAAGGTGAAAGGCAGCCTATCGATGATAATACAACCCCAGAAGGAAAGCAACGCAACAGAAGGGTGGATTTTGAGTTTATTTAGCTTGAAATTTAAGATTAGGATATTTTAAGAAACACTGTTAAGACATGTGAAAGTTCTTAAGGAATTAGAGATAAATGCTTATCTTGAAAAGAAAAAGTTATGAATTATCCTAAAGAATTATTTGAGCAAAAGTTGAATGAGTTTTTTGATAGACAAGACCCTTCTAAAAGAGTTATTGTACCAGAGATTGTAGAAAAATTCTTGGAAGAGCAGGAGTTAGTTTTTAAACACTTGGCATCGGTTTATGCCAAGAAAAACGGTGTTGAAGATATTACTATTTCTAACAGCGACATATTCTCAGTTCCGGGAAGTGCCCATTCTGGATATGTTGGTTAAAAAAAACGTGGTCGAGAAGTATTTTTTTAGATTTAGTAGATACTCGAAAGTTTTTGTTATCTTCAATTTTTAAAAATATTAGGCACTTATGCAGATTAAGATAGATGTGGCATCTCCACAACAGCAATTTATTTCCTTTGAAGTCACCTTGCCAGTAGAGGATAATATTACTGATGTCTATTTGCCTTCTTGGCGCCCGGGCAGGTATCAGTTAGGCGATTTTGCGAAAAATATTAAGTCATTTTATGTTTTTGATGATACAGGTAAACGGCTTCCTTTTAAAAAAATAAGCAAGGCGCATTGGCAAGTGCTCACTGAAAAAACTTCTGAAATTAAAGTGGTTTATAAATATTATGCCGCTGAATTGAATGCTGGCTCCACGTATTTAGACAAAACACAATTGTATGTAAATCCAGTTAATTGTACGGTTTTTACTGATGCTTCGGCGTTACAGAATATTTTCGTGTCTTTTTCTTTACCCTCACACTGGGACTATGCTGGACCACTTCCTTTGAAAAATAATTGTCTCAGAGCTGCGCACCTTGACGAGTGGGTAGACAGTCCATTCATTTTCTCTGAACATATTCAAAGACAATCTTTTCAAGTTCAAGATACAAAATTCCATATTTGCTTCAACGGTGAGATTAAACCTAATTGGTCAAGATTAATAGAAGACTTTGAACTTTTTGCGACGAAGCAAATTGAAAAATTCATTGAGTTCCCAACTTCAGAGTATTATTTCTTGTTTCAAATTTTACCTTATAAAATTTATCATGGCGTAGAACACGAAAAGTGCACTGTTATAGCTTTAGGCCCAACTTATGCCGTCTTTGAAGAGTTGTATGTTGAGTTATTAGGCGTGAGTTCACACGAGTTATATCATACATGGAACGTAAAAGCAATCCGTCCTCATGAAATGATGCCCTATGACTTTAAGCGTGAAAATTATTCGGAGTTAGGATATTTAGCGGAAGGTGTTACAACATACATGGGAGATTTGATGCTCTACAAAAGTGGTATATTTGACTTTAAAGAATACAAACTGGAGTTGGAAAAGCAACTTCAAAAACACTTTGACAATTTTGGGAGATTTAATTATTCTGTTGCTGCATCTTCTTTTGATACTTGGTTAGATGGTTACGAGGCTGGAGCACCGGGAAGAAAGGTGTCGATTTATACGGAAGGGTGCTTAATTGCATTTATGCTAGATGTCTTCTTGTTACGTGCTTCTGACAACCAAAAGTCTCTTGACAATGTTATGCGCGATTTGTATTTCAATTTTGCCAAAAAAGGTGTTGGGGTAAAAGAAGCAGATTTAAAAGCTACCATTGAAAATTATATGGGTGGTGCAGATTTGTCGTGGTTTTTTGAACAATATATTCATGGAACCAAGGCCTATGAAACACTATTAATGGATTGCTTTGAATACCTTGGGTTGGAACTGGTGACACATCCCTCAACGGATTTAGCGGCTGCTACATTGGGGATGAAGTTAGTCCCGAACCCTACACAGCCTCATCGTCTTGTTGTGCAGCAAATTTACCCAGGAGGCCCTGCAGATTTGGCAGGAATGATGCTTAACGATGAAATTTTGGGAATTAATGAAATAGCAGTAACAAGTGCAGATTTTGTGAGATGGTTGAAGTATTTTGAAACAGATAATAAGGAATTGACTATAAATCGAAAGAGTAATGTTCACCATTTAGTTTTGCCTGAGAATCAACGAACCTTTTATCAACAGTATAAGATTGAACAATTGGCAAACCCAAATAAACAACAACAAAGTGCTTTCAGAGCATGGAGTAAATAGTTTTAAAGGGATGATAGAGGAGCTTGCTGAAAGATATGTTATACCAAGGGAAGGAAATAATCGCTCGGCTTATGGTTTTTTGCAAGGAAAACTGAGTCAATTTCCGTCAAGAAAATCGCTCAAAAAAGGATTTGCCAAACAGTTAGTTCTTAGAAATCAAAATGTATTGACTTGGGATGCCATATTGAAAACAGGAGATGAAATTTCTGTAAAAAGAGCGACCACAGATATTAAACCCTATCATTTTAAATTGAATGTTGTTTATGAAGATGAATGGTTAGCTGTGATTTGGAAACCAGCTGGTATCCCCGTTTCTGGAAATGTTTTTAAATCTATCCGAAACATGCTTCCCTATAATTTGAATCCCTCAACAGCTATCGATGCGCTGCCACAACCTGAACCAGTTCATAGGCTAGACAAACCTACTTCTGGTTGGTTAATTGCTGCTAAAACGTTTTCCGTTGCCAATAGTTTGGGTAAAATGTTTTCAGCGCAAAGGGTTTCTAAAACGTATTTAGCTTTAGTACATGGTTACTTCAATGGATCAGCTGAATTAACAGCCAAAGTAGAAGGTAAGGTAGCATGTACAAAAATTCGCAATTTAAAAATAGTGGAAGATAAATTAGGAAGAGTGGCTACACTTCTGGAAGTTCAGCCTTTAACAGGAAGAAAGCATCAGATTCGTGTGCATTTGAGTGGACTTGGACTCCCCATTTTTGGCGATAAACAATACCACAAAAAACGATCAACTGTAAAAGATAAAGGCCTGTTTTTATGTGCTTCAGGACTTTCTTTTTTCCATCCTATAACCAATGAAAAACTTGATTTTCAAGCGTCAATACCAAATAAGTTTGTCCACAAACTAAAGGGAGAAATAATTTTAACTGAACACTAAAATTAGGTAATGACTTAATTACATGAAAAGGACTCAGTAATAACAAAGAGTTAACGCTAAGGACTAATTAAAAATCATTTTACTAAAGCTAGAGAAACATACTTTTTTTTCAAAATATGGTTGTTGATTTGAATTGATTGATTGAACCGTTGAAAAAAACTAACCAATGGGATTTTATCATAATAAAAAAATTGTAGATTTGTACACTAGTTAAAAACTCAAACAAAAACGAATGAATACTGACATATCCGTTATCTTTAAAAAGTACTTAGTTGCTGGGTTGATTGCTTTATTTGGATTAATCATGCTAGTAGTGGGTATCCGCACAGGACAAGATAATCTCTTCATGACTGCAGCAACCAATATTTTAATAGGTGGTATCTTGGCGGTCCTTTTTAGCGCTGGTGTTTTAAAATCAAATGCGGTATTGGGTATAGGTATTGCTTGTGTTTTAGTCACTGTTTATATTGGCTATGCGTCTGTGAAATCGATTCAGGCTACTATAGCACACAAGGAAGCAAGAGAAAAATCTGAAGAATTAGTTCGATATTCATTATCTCAAATTAGAGATATTCAAAGAGCACATAGAAGTTCCCATGGAAGATATGCTGCTGATTGGGAAGAATTAATTGAGTTCTTCGAAAATGGTACAATCACTGTAATTGAATCTGAAAAATCTGTTCCAGCTAAGAGACTCACGCGTGAAGAGGTTAAAATAATTTATAGTGATAATCGTGCTATGGATAGAAACATGGATGAAAGAGAGGCGGCTATTCTCGCTAGTTTAGGAAATCCTACAAATAATCCAGACTTAGAAGGATTTAGAAGGGATACAGTAGTTAAGTCGTTCAAAGAAGATTATCTGAACTCTATTTCACGTATTAAAGAAAGACAAAAGTTAGGGATAAAAGAATTCAATATTGAGGATTTGCGTTATATCCCAATGACAAACCCTAAGGAAGAGTGGGTTATTCAAACAAGAGAAAACTTCCCTTACGGAAATGATTCAATTCCAACGATTAGAGTAGAAGGTAAAGAACCTGTAGCGCAGTTTGAGGATAGTAGAAGACAGGTTATTGGTTTTGGAAACCTACAAACCAACTCAGATAAAGCTTTTTGGGAATAATACTGTGAAAGGTAAACAAAATGTTATTCGATTATCGCAAACCTCAGTTTCTATGACTGGGGTTTTGCGTTCTACGAATGAAATAATTCAAAGAGAAAGCATGACTTTCTCAGGTAAAAGAGAAATTGATATTAAGTTGGAGTTTTCGGAATTTCTGAAAACACATATTTTACCCGTAGAGGCAGATGAAATAACCTTGGCTTGGTGCTCGCCAAAAAGTGTGTTAGTACCTAGTCAAATATTCTCTGTAGAAAGCACAAA